>DAINPV010000021.1:0-22583 GCA_036743315.1 bacterium
GAGGGCGATCATCTGCAGGCCGCGGACGGTGAAGGGTCCTTCGACGTTGTAGAGGCGACCGGGAAACAGGTCGTCGCTGGTGTAAATCTGATTGTCGATTTCGAATTCCGGTTCCGGTTCGCCGTAGCATTCCGGCGCCGGGGCCTGCGCGGGCTGGCAGTTGACGTTGGTCATCTTTTTCACTTTGCCCGCGTCGACTTTCACTTTGACCGTAGCGCCCTGGGGCACGGCGATATAACGAGTGAAGACGGGAACTTCCGGTTCGCCGGGCATGGAGTGACGAGACGCGCCGTGGAAATCGGGCAGATCCCACAACTGATCGTTGAGGATCGTTTCATGCAAGGCAAAACGCGGGATATGCACCCGGAAGGAGAATTCCTGTACGTTATTCGTTTTTGTCACCACCTGGGTCAATTCGGTGGACAACGGTCCGTCGATCTTAACCCAATAGGTGCCGGCAAAGGCGGTAGTGACAATTAAAACGATGGCGATGGTAAGGGCAAACGCGAGTTTGGTCTTCATGATCCGTCCCTTCGGAGCAATCCAGGTTAATGGCAAGGCAGGCCCCTGCCGGCCTGCACCAAAGCGTAATTATAAACCGACTGTTTGTATAAAACAAATAGGATTAAAGCAACACGCCCACTCGAACGACCGATCGAGTGGGCGTACGAAGAGGCGTGGAAATCAGCGGCAGTTCGGGCAAACGTTCATCGACGCCGGATCCAACCCCATTTTCTTGGCGTACACTTCGCGCAAGGCTTCGGGCAACCAGTAATCGCCGCACTTTTCACAGGCAATCATCTTGGTTTTACGATGCCAGCGCTTGAGCTCGCGTTCCCCGTTTTCGTCCTGGAAGCCGATGCACTGCGTGGGGCAGATAAAGGCACAGGCGCCGCAAGCGATGCACACCGGGTTTTCCTGGTCGAAGGGGGTGACGACCATGCGTTCGGCGCCGCGCCCCTGGAAGGCGATGGCGCTAACGCCGACGATATCGGTGCAGGTGCGCACGCACAGGCCGCAAAGGATGCAATCTTTGTTGTCGCGCTGGAGCCGCGGATCGGGCTCGGTGATGCCGTATTTGGCGGCCAACTGCTGCACGAAAGGTTCTTCGGGACAGCGGGCGAGCTGCAGGTTGAGCAACATCCGGCGGTACTTGCGGATTTCGTCGGTTTCGGTTTGCACGGTGACGGCTTTGCGCACCGGGTAGACGCAGGACGGCACGATCCGTTTACGCCAACCGTCGTCGACCTCGACGATGCACAGGCGGCACACACCGTAGGCTCTGACGTTTTCGTTGTAACACATGGTGGGGATATCGATCCGCGCCCGGCGGCACGCCTCCAGCAGCGGCGTGTCTTTGGCGACGGTAACTTCCTTGCCGTTGACGGTAATGGTGATCATCTCGGCCATCGTTCTTACTCCTTGACGATTGCATCGAACTTGCAGGACTCGATGCAGGCGCCGCACTTGATGCACTTATCGACGAGAATTTTATGCGCGACTTTCTTCGCACCCTCGATCGCCGCGGAGGGACAAACGCGTTTGCAGGCGCCGCAGGCCGTGCATTTGTCTTCGATAATGCGGTAGGTGATCAGCGCTTTGCAGACGCCGGCGGGACAGCGCTTTTCCTCGATGTGCGTTTTGTATTCGTCGCGGAAAAAGCGGATCGTGGTCAGCACGGGGTTGGCCGCGGTCTGCCCAAGGGCGCACAAGCTGGCGGCGGAAATGGTTTCGGCGAGTTCCTCGATGAATTCGATATCGCCGGGGCCGCCCTGGCCGTCGCAGATTTTCTGCAGGACGTCGCGCATCTGGGCGACGCCTTCGCGGCAGGGCGTGCACTTGCCGCAGCTTTCGTCGGCGAGGAAGGCGGTGAAGTACTTGGCGATATCGACCATGCAGGTGTTCTCGTCCATGACGATCATGCCGCCCGAGCCCATCATCGAGCCGACTTCGGCGAGCTTGTCGAAATCGACAGGCAGGTCGAGGTGCTTTTCGGGGATGCAACCGCCGGAAGGTCCGCCGGTCTGCACGGCCTTGAAGCGTTTGCCGTTGGGAATGCCGCCGCCAATGTTGTAAACGATTTCGCGCAGCGTGATGCCCATGGGCACTTCGACCAGGCCGGTGTTGGCGATCTTGCCGACCAGCGAGAAGATTTTGGTGCCGGGGCTGCCGGCGGTGCCGATCTTGAGGTATGCGTCGGCGCCGTCGCGGATGATCAGCGGGACGTTGGCCCACGTTTCCACGTTGTTGAGGTTGGTCGGTTTGTTGTTCAGACCCTGTTCGACGGTGTGGATGAACTTGGCGCGCGGTTCGCCGGGCAGACCTTCGAGCGAAGCCATCAGCGCGGTGGATTCGCCGCAGACGAAGGCGCCGCCGCCGCGGTTGATTTGAATGTCGAACGAGAACTCGGTGCCGAAAATATTGTCGCCCAGCAGGCCGTAGGCACGCGCCTGGTCCAACGCGATGCGCGCGTTGGCGACGGCCAGCGGGTATTCGTTGCGCACGTAGATGTAGCCTTGGCTGCTGCCGATGGCGTAGGCGCCGATGATCATGCCTTCGATGACCGAATGCGGATTGCCTTCGAGCAGCGAGCGGTCCATATACGCGCCCGGGTCGCCTTCGTCGGCGTTGCAGATCACGTAGCGTTGCGTCCCCGGGGCTTTGCGGCAGCTTTCCCATTTACGGCCGGCGGGGAACCCGCCGCCGCCACGGCCGCGGAGTTTGGACTTTTTGACTTCGTCGATGATCTCCTCAGGCTGCATGGAGCTGAGCGCCTTGGCCAGTCCCGCATAGCCGCCCAGGGCGATGTAATCGTCGATCTTGGTCGGGTCCATCACGCCGTTGTTGCCGAAGATGATGCGTTTCTGATTTTTATAGAACGGCACATCGTGTTCGTGCACGATTTTCTGGCCGTTTTGGGGATCGACGTACAACAGGCGATCGATGATTTCGTCGCCCAGCACGGTCTTCTCGACGATCTCGGGAATGTCGGCGGGCATAACCGTCTGGTAGAAGATTTTCTTGGGTCGGATCACGACCAGCGTGCCGCGCTCGCAGAAGCCATGGCAGCCGGTTTCGCGGAATTCGATTTTTTCGGTCAGGCCCTTGGTTTCCAGTTCCTGTTTGAACGCGGCCACGACCGCATCGGCCCCGCACCCCTTGCAGCCGGTGCCGGCGCAGACGGTGATCGAGGGTTTGTTCGGATCGCGGGAGGCGTTGATTTTATCGCGCAGCCGCCCCAGGGCTTCGAAGCTCGTTAACCTCTCCATCGCGCTATCCTTCATCCTTGCTGAGTTTATCGATGACTTTGCCAATTTTGGCCGAGGTCGCCTTGCCGTGGTAAACGCCGTCGACGACGACCAGCGGGCCCAGAGCGCAACTGCCGAGGCAGTTGACGGTTTCCAGGGTCCACTTGCGGTCGGCGGACGTTTTGTCCGGCGGCAGGTCGAGCCGGCGCGAGATGGAATCGAGAATGACGGGCGCGCCGCGCACGTGGCAGGCGGTGCCCATGCAAACCGAACACACATGCTCGCCTTTGGGCTCGAGGCTGAAGGCCTTGTAGAAGGTGGCCACGTTGTAAATGGTGGACATGGGCACGTTGAGCTTGTCGCTGATGTAGTCCAGCACTTCGCGCGGCAGGTATTTGAAGACGGCCTGAACGTCCATGAGAATTTGAATCAGGGCGCTTTTTTGCGAGCCGTACTTTTCGAGGATCGGATCGACCTTGTTGATTTCCAACGCCATGGTTACATCTCCGTTTTCGCTTGAAGCTTGGCCCACTCGTTGCGCACGCGCTCCTGAATCTGCGCCAGCAGCTCTTCCTCTTTTTTCAGGTGGCGGAAGCGTCCCTGTTGGAAGAGATAACCGCCGATTTCGCGTAGCGGATCCTCGCTGGTTTTGCGCATCTTGGCCGGGTCGAAGCTGATGGTGTATTTGCCGTTTTCCACTTCATAGAGCGGGAAAAGGCCGCTTTCCACCGCCAACCGGCCCAGCTTGATGCCCGCGTTCGGTTCGCAGCGCCAGCCGGTGGGGCAGGGAGCGAAGATGTGCAACAGGGCCGCTCCGTTGACCTGGGCGGCTTTCTTGACCTTTTTCATCAGATCGAAGGGATAGCTCGGGCAGGCGGTGGCTACGTAAGGCACGCCGTGGGCGACGCCGATTTCGGCGAGATTCTTCTTCCAGGTCAACTGGCCGGGGACGGCCTTGCCGGCCGGGCTGGTGGTGGTCGAAGCGCCCAGGGGCGTGGCGGAACTGCGTTGGATGCCGGTGTTCATGTAGGCTTCGTTGTCGTAGCACACATAGAACATATCGTGGCCGCGTTCGAGCGCGCCCGACAGCGCTTGCAGACCGATGTCGAAGGTGCCGCCGTCGCCGCCGATAGCCATGACGTAGATTTTTTCACTGTCGGTGAAATGCCGACCCTTGCGACGCAACGCCTTGATGCCGGCCTCGACGCCGGAAGCGACGGCCGCCGCGTTTTCGAAAGCGACGTGAATCCAGGGCACTTCCCAGGCGTTGAAAGGATAGGGACTGGAGATGATCTCCATGCAGCCGGTGGCGTTGCAAACGATGAGATTGCGGCCGGTGGCCTTGGTGATCTGGCGCAGCATGACGGCCGGAATGCAGCCCTGGCAAGCACGATGACCCTGCGCGAACAGTTCATCCTTCGGCAACAACCGGGACGAGAAAACGCCGTAACCTATTTCATTCATCCGCGCACCCCCACCATTTCGTAGATCGGCGCTTCGTCTTTCCGGACGTAGCCGATGCCTTTTTCAAAGATGTCGACAAACTGTTTGACCGTGAAATCGCGGCCGGACAAACCGCCGACGTAGCTGACGACGACCGGGCGCTTTTTCAGGTTGTAGAGGCTGGTTTTGATTTCGCTGGCGATGGGGCCGCCGGGGCCGGCCACGCTCAGGCAGCGGTCGAAGACGAACACGCCTTTGCGCGATTCGAGCGCTTCCTGAATCAGCGAATGGGGGAAGGGCCGCCAGAGGCGCAGTTTGATCTGGCCGGCTTTGACGCCCTTTTCGCGCAGTTTGTCGATGGCCACCGAGGCGTTCTGACCGTAACTGCCGACGGTGACCAGCACGTAGTCGGCGTCGTCGGTTTTGTAATGCTCGATGGCATTGTATTTATTGCCGAATTCGGCGGCGAATTTTTCCCAGACTTCCTCGATGACGGCTTGGCTGTTGACCAGGGCGACGTCGTGGGCCATTTTCGCTTCGGTGTAGATTTCCGGGATGCCGACGGGGCCCATCATGATCGGATTGGCCGGATCCAGGCGCAACGGCGGCTGGTAGATGCCGAGGAAGTCCTGAATCTTTTTCGTGTCATAGAACTTCATGGGTTCGATGACGTGACTCATCTGGAAGCCGTCCATGTTCACGATGGTCGGCAGCATGACGCGGGGATCTTCGGCGATCTTGAACGAGCAGATCGTCTGGTCGATCACTTCCTGGCCTGTTTCGGTGAAGATCTGCACCCAGCCGGTATCGCGTTCGGCCATGATGTCGCCCTGGTCGCCCCAGATGGAAATCGGGGCCGAGAGCGAACGATTGACGCAGGACATAACGATCGGCAGGCGCAGGCCGCTGGCGATGTAGAGAATTTCATGCATCAGGGCCAGGCCCTGGCTGGAGGTCGCCGTGAAGGTGCGCGCGCCGACGGCCGACGAACCGCAGCAGGCGCTCATGGCGGAATGCTCGGATTCGACCGGGATGAACGCGGCGTCGAGGTCGCCGTCGTTGACGATTTCCGACAGGTGCTCGACGATGTGCGTCTGCGGGGTGATCGGATAGGCCGCGATGACGTCGACATCGCACTGGGCGACGACTTCCGCCTGGGCGATGGAGATTTCGATGCCGATGTTTTTGCCTACTTCCATGCGGTTTTTCATTTTTGCCCTCCTTCGACCATGACGATGGCGCCGGTCGGGCATTCGGCGGCGCAAATCCCGCAGCCTTTGCAGTAGTTGAAATTGAAATCGTAGTACTGGTCGGTCAGCCTGTTTTCGTGTTTGTGCTGACGCGGCGCCAGGCGACGGGAGTCGTCGGGGCAGTAGATCCAGCATAGGCCGCAGGCGATGCATTTATCCTCGTCGGTTTTCGGATAAAAACTGCGCCAGTCGCCGGTTTTATACTCGCGGGAGGAGCCGGGTTCGAGCACGGCGCATCCCAGCTCCAATTCGGTCCAAGCCGGCATGAGCTTCGTTTTCATGGTTACTCCTCGGTCACGGCTTCCTGGTAAGCCCGGTTCAGCACGTTGAAGTTCTTCTCGGCGATGCGCCCGAAGCGGTGTTCCAGCGGGGCTTTCATCGTTTCGACCTGCACGCAACCGGTGGCCTTGATCAAAGCGCCGAGCATGGTGGTGTTGGTGATGGGACGGCCGAGCCCTTCCAGCGCGATTTTCGTGGCGTCGACGGCGACGATTTTACGTTTGGGATTGAGCTTGTACTGGGTTTTCAGCTCGCCGATGGACTTATGGGTATTGATGATGACAATCCCCTCCGGGCCCATTCCCGACTCGACATCGACGATGTTCATCAACGGTTCGTCCAGCACGATGCACACATCCGGTTCGTAGACCTGGGTACGCAAGCGAATGGGTTCTTCGTCGATTCTGGCGAAAGCCAAAACCGGCGCGCCGCGACGTTCCGGGCCGAAGCTTGGGAACGCTTGGGCATACTTGCCCTCGGCAATCGCCGCCTGGGCCAGCAATTCGGCGCTGGTTACGGCTCCCTGACCGCCGCGTCCGTGAAATCGGATTTCAATCATTTTGTTCGCCCCCTTTGATGTGGCGGTATTATGGTCCTTTCGGAATGGAAAGGAGTTGCATACTAGAACCAACCTCCCGGAGTGTCAAGGATGAATATAATGTTATTTTTCAGTCAGTTACGCTGTTAAAATAGCCCCTTGACGCTTTTTGATCCCTTGTGAAAAACAATCCAAATCAAGCAGGCAAGAGCACGGTGAACGTGGTTCCCTGACCGATTTTTGATTCCACGAGAATTTTTCCATTATGATTTTCGACGATTCGATGGGCAATGGTCAAGCCCAGGCCGGTGCCGTCTTCCTTGGTGGTGTAGAACGGATCGAAAATGGTTCGCAGATCTTCGGGTTCGATGCCCACGCCGGCGTCTTGGATGCGCACCTCGACAAACCCTGGATATTCTTCGCTTTCTTTGGTCGTTACCGAGAGAGTGCCCTTCCGGTCGGCCATGGAGTGGATGGCGTTCATCAGCAGGTTGAGGAACAGTTGGCGGACTTGATCGCGGTCGAAGCGGCAAATGAGGCCGGATTGCAGTTTTTTATCGATTTTTATGTTGTCGTGACATTTGGGGTCGTTGGCGACCATGCCTAATTGTTCTTCGAGCACGGCGGAGAGATCGTCGAGTTTTTCGGCACGTTTATCGGGACGGGCGTAGACGAGAAAATCGGTCAACAATTTATTAAGACGATCGGTTTCGCGCACGACGATGTCCATCAGATGCGAGTGGATATCGTCAAGCTGCAGTTCGTTTTGCAGCACCTGGATCGAACCGGAGATGCTGGCCAGCGGATTGCGGATTTCATGGGCGATGCCGGCGGCCAGTTTGCCGACCACGGCGAGGCGATCGGCCTGGCGGGCATCCTGCTCGAGTTTGCGGACGGTGGTGACGTCCTGAAGGGTGACCATGCGGCCAATAACGTCGCGCGAGGCGTTGCGCAGGTCGGTGGCGATGACCGACAGGATGCGCGACGCCCGCTGATCGGCCTGGACGGAGATGTCGACCGGCTTGCCTTGCGTGGACAGCTCCATGGGGATCGACTGGGTCAAATCCTTGCCGCGCTGGGCATGGCCGAGCAATTCGATGGCATTGGCGTTGGCGAAGGTGATCAGGTTTTTCTCGTTGCTGGTCAGCAAGCCGATGGGCAGGGACTGCACGATGTTGTCGTTGAGGGCTTTGAGGGCGTCCATTTCCTGTTGTTGGCGGTAGATTTTCGCGTCGGCGGCGCGGCTGGAACTGGCCAGAGCGGAAGCGAGGATGCCGGCGATGATGAACGCAAGGCTGTTGAGCATGATTTTGCCGGACAACTCGCGGATGCTCGGCGGGAAGCCGGTCATCTGGCCCAGATCCAGCGGTTCGATCCAATGGTGGAACTGGGCGACAAGCGTGAATCCATAACTGAGCGAACAGAGCAGAGCGACCCAGATCGTGTGCAACTGGCTGGTGAGAGTGGCGGCGAAAATGACCGTCAGGATGTACATGAAGGAAAAGAGACTGAAGTAGCCGCCGGTCAGGTAGATCAGAGCCGTGACGAACAGGTAATCCCAGTAGATTTGGAACAGAAGAAAAAGCTTCCGGGAGTGTAGCCGTTCGATAAAGATGGCGCTGATGATGGTCACCAGGACGTTGCCGCCGATCAGGGCGTAGTACTGGATCAGGCCGAAATTGGCGTAAATGATGTGGCAACTGCCCAGAATGAAAAAGGAGATGACGACGCGAAGAAAGACCAACCAGTGCAGCGTACGGACAGGGCTTGAACGCAACTCGGGATAAATATGATTAGTCGCTCTACCCAGGACCATACCCTGTCTTAGCCGATGAGGGTCACCATTTTAAAGATCGGCAGATACATGGT
Source organism: bacterium (assembly GCA_036743315.1). Classification (GTDB taxonomy): domain Bacteria; phylum Lernaellota; class Lernaellaia; order Lernaellales; family Lernaellaceae; genus CALBTQ01. The sequence continues at coordinate 8,628 of DAINPV010000021.1, forward strand.
GATCAGCAATCCACCGACGGTGACGCCGAGGAACACCATCATGATCGGTTCGAGCAAGGTGGTCAGGGCGTCGGTGGTCATATCGACTTCGTCCTCATAAAAGTCGGCGATTTTCGCCAACATGACGTCGAGTGCGCCGGTGGCCTCGCCGACAGTGATCATCTGGCACACCATCGAGGGGAACACGCCGGATTCGGCGAGCGGTTCGGCAATGGTTTTACCTTCGGAGATGCGGTCCTTCGTTTTAAGAATGGCCGCTTCGATCGTGCGGTTGCCGGCGGTTTTGGCGACGATGTCCAGACCGTCGAGAATCGGCACGCCGGAGGTGATCATGGTGCTCAGGGTGCGGGTGAACTTGGCGACGGCCTGTTTGCGGAGCAATTCGCCGAAAACAGGGAGTTTCAGGCTGACGTTGTCGAACACCTGCGAGCCCTTGTCGGTGTTGATCAGGTACTTGAAGCCGAAGACGAAACCGATGATCGCGGGGAAGATGATGAACCAATAGCCGCGGAGCAACTCGGAGAGGTTCACGACGAACTGGGTCGGGCCGGGCAGGGCTCCGCCGAATCCTTCGAACATTTCCTTGAAGACGGGAATGACGAAGAACAACATGATCAGGCAGACGACGAAAGCGATGCTCATAACCACGCCCGGATAAACCAGCGCGCCTTTGACCTTGCCTTTGAGTTTCATGGCCTTTTCGATGTAGGCCGACAGACGGTTCATAATGGTGTCCAGGATGCCGCCGACTTCGCCGGCGGCGACCAGGGCGATGTAGAGCTGGTCGAACACTTTGGGGTGTTTGCCCAGCGCCTTGGCGAAGGTGGAGCCGGCTTCGACGTCGTTTTTAACCTCGAAGAGCACTTCGGCGAAGGACTTGTTTTCCTGCTGGTTCATCAGGATGTCGAGGCACTGGACCAAAGGCAGACCGGCGTCGATCATGGTGGCGAACTGCCGGGAGAAAATCACGACTTCGCGTTCGGTGATTTTCTTTTTCTTCGAGCCGCTCCATAGTTGGATGTTCCAGCTTGGGCCCTTGGTTTGCACCTTGAGCGCCAGGATCTGCTGGCTGCGCAGTTTATTGACGACGGCCTCATCGTTGGGGGCTTCCATTTCGCCTTTGACAATGGCGCCCGTGCGACTCTTGCCTTCCCATTTATAAACCGGCATGGCTTTTCACCTCCTGCCCAATTCTCAACTTCGATCCATTATACACGTTAACGTGCCCGTTGTGCACTCTTGGCTTCGAGCATCTGATTAAATTCATCCAGGTCGTTGGAGCGGCCCTGCGCTTCCTTGAGGGAGATCAGGCCGCGGCGGTACAAATCGATCAACGCCTGGTTCATCGTCTGCATGCCGTGTTTGGACTGACCGACCTGCATCTGGGTGTATATCTGGTGGACTTTGTCTTCGCGGATCAGGTTGCGAATGGCCGCATTGGGCACCATGATTTCCACGGCCAGCACACGACCTACGCCGCTGGCGCGCGGCAGCAACTGCTGGCAGAGCACGGCTTCCAGCACGAAGGACAACTGCGCACGCACCTGGCTTTGCTGGTGCGGCGGGAAGACGTCGATGATGCGGTTGATGGTCTGCACGGCGCTGGAGGTGTGCAGCGTGGCGAAAGTCAGGTGACCGGTTTCGGCGATGTTGAGCGCCGATTCGATCGTTTCCCGGTCGCGCATTTCGCCGATGAGCACGATGTCGGGATCCTGGCGCAGTACGTATTTGAGGGCGCGGGTGAAGCTTTGGGTGTCCGAGTGGACCTCGCGCTGGTTGACGATGCAGCCCTTGTGGGCGTGGAGATACTCGATCGGGTCTTCGATGGTGACGATGTGTTGATTGCGGCTCATGTTGATTTTATCGATGATGCTGGTGAGCGTCGTCGATTTGCCGCAGCCGGTCGGGCCGGTGACCAGAACCAGGCCGGCGGGATGGTTGACCAGTTCGCCGACGATCGGCGGCAGGCCCAGTTCCTGGAAAGTGAACGCCTTAAAGGGAATGGTGCGGAAGGCGCCGGCCACCGCGCCGCGCTGTTTGAAGCAGTTGGCGCGGAAGCGCGAGAGGCCTTTGACGCCGAAGCTCAGGTCGAGCTCGTTTTCCTCTTCGAAGATGCGACGCTGATTGTCGGTGAGCACCGAATAGCACAAGCGTTTGGTTTCCGCGGCCGTCAATTGCGGCATATTGACCGGCGTCAGGCGCCCGTCGATCCGCAGTTGCGGCGGGGAGCCGGTGGTGATGTGCAAGTCGCTCGCGTTTTTCTCGATCATCAATTTCAGAAGCTGGTGTAGATCAACCACGGTATTTACCCTCGCTTTTCGGCCGAGTTAACCGATTGCGGACCCGCGAGCGGAACGTCCGATTCGCGGGAACACAATTACTCTTGTTACAACCGACGACCCAAATCTGATTCGATCGCCTCCGCCGGACCGCGATCAGTCTGTGGCGGTGACGCGCACCACTTCCTCAATGGAGGTAATGCCTTCGGACATTTTCGTGATACCGGCCTGGCGCATGGTCTTCATGCCGAGGCGGATCGCTTCGCGCTTGATTTCCGCGGTGGACGCGCCGTTGAGGACGAACTCTTTAATCTCCTCGAACAGCGGCATGACCTCGTAGAGCGCGAGACGGCCGCGATAGCCGGTTTTACTGCATTTCATGCACCCGGCGCCCTTGCTGCACTGGATCGAGTGAGCCAGATCGTCGGGCACCTGAATGTCTTTGAGAATCTGCGGGCTGATATCCACCGGTTCGCCGCAGGCCGTGCAGATCTTGCGCACCAGACGCTGGGCGGCGATCAACTGCACCGAGGCGGTGACCAGGAAGGGCTCGATGCCCATGTTCAGCAAGCGGTTGACCGACGACGGCGCGTCGTTGGTGTGCAGGGTGGACAGCACCATGTGGCCGGTCAGAGCGGCTTTGACGCCGATTTCCGCCGTTTCAAAGTCGCGGATCTCGCCGACCATGATGATGTCCGGGTCCTGGCGCAGGAAGGAGCGCAACGCGGCGGCGAAGTTCAAACCGATCGCGTCGTGCATCTGCACCTGGTTGATGCCTTTCAGCGTGTATTCGACCGGGTCCTCGGCGGTGGAGATGTTTTCGTGCACCGTGTTCAATTCGGTGAGCGCCGAATAGAGCGTGGTGGTTTTACCGGAGCCGGTCGGCCCGGTAACCAGCACCATGCCGAAGGGTTTGTGAATGGCTTCTTTGAACTGTTTCAGCGGCATCTCTTCGAAGCCGAGTTTGGTCATGTCCAACTGGAGGCTGTCTTTGTCGAGCAGTCGAAGAACGATTTTTTCGCCGTAAATCGTGGGCAGCGAGCTGACGCGGAAGTCCATCTCTTTGCCCTTGGCCGTCTTGAGCCGGATGCGGCCGTCCTGCGGGAGGCGGCGTTCGGCGATGTCGAGTTCGGACATGATCTTGAGACGCGAGGTGATCGCGTTTTGCAGTTTGCGCGGGGGATCCATCACTTTGTGCAGCACGCCGTCAATGCGGTAACGTACGCGGAAGCTGCGCTCGTAGGGCTCGACGTGAATGTCGGAGGCGCCCTTTTTGATGGCGTCGGAAAGGATGAGGTTCACCAGCTTGACGACCGGCGCGTCCTCGGAGGCCTTCTCCAGTTCTTTGATGTTGATTTCTTCGTCGGTGGAGATCAACTCGAGTTCCTCTTCCTCGAACTGGTCGAGCACGTCTTCGATATTGCTCGAATCGGTGTCGTAGTACTTTTCAATGGCCATCATGATCGAGTCTTCGGTCGCGACGACCGCCTCGATGTTGTAGCCGGTGAGGAACTTGATGTCGTCGATGGCGATGATGTTGGATGGGTCGACCATGGCGACGATCAACGAATTGTCGGCGCGGCTGATCGGAATGACCTTGTATTTCTCGACGACTTCGCGTGGGATCAACTTGATCACTTCCGGATCGATTTCGAATTCCGAGAGATTGATCGAAGGGACGTTATACTGCCGCGACAGGATATCCGCCAATTCGCTCTCTTCCAGGTAGCCCAAACGAGACAAATGGTACGAAAGCCGGCCGCCGGATACTTTCTGTTCCGCCAGCGCAGTTTCCAATTGGTCGGGACTGATGAGATCTTCTTTTACAAGAAGTTCGCCCAATTTTTCTTCCGGGCCTTCGCCGCTACCTTTGGTCTTGGTGTTTTCGCTCATCAACAGAACCTCCTGACAGCGTAAGAATACTCCGCCCCTGTTGGTGCGGAGCCCCAAACTTCTCTGAATCTACCCAGCATGGCGTTTCCGTGTCAAGGTTAAGCCCGCATGGGGGCAAACATTTTTCAGTTAGGGGCTTGTCAAGAAAATAGGCAATGCAGTACCAAAGAACAATCGATCAATGAAGACGAGAGATAAGATGGCCAAGAAGAAAACCATAGTCGTCATGCCCGCGTATAACGCGGCGACGACGCTGGAGCGCACGGTGGCCGACATTCCGGCGGGGGTTGTGGACGAGATCATCGTGGTCGACGATTGCAGCCGGGATGCGACGGTGGCGGTGGCGCGGGCGATGGGGCTGACCGTGGTGGTTCATGAGCGGAACCTGGGCTACGGCGGCAATCAAAAAACGTGCTACCGGGAGGCGCTGGCGCGCGAGGCCGACACGGTGATCATGATCCATCCGGATTATCAGTACGACAGTCGGTTGGCCGGGCATATGATTTCGTTTATCAACGACGATTATTTTGATATTATGCTGGGCACGCGTATCCGCACGCGGCGCGAGGCGCTGGCCGGGGGCATGCCAATCTGGAAGTACCTTTCCAACCGGTTTCTGACGATCACGGAGAACATCTTGCTCGGGCAGAATTTATCCGAGTATCACACCGGCTACCGGGCTTACAGCCGGCGGGTGCTGGAGACGATTCCCTGGTGGAACAACAGCGACGATTTCGCTTTCGACGCGCAGTTTCTGGCACAGGCAATTTATTTTAACTTCAAGATCGCGGAAATTCCGGTGCCGGTGCGCTACATGCCCGAAGCATCGAGCATCAATCTCAAGCGCAGCATGGAATACGGGATGGCGAATTTGAAAGTGATCGCCCAGTACTGGCTGCACAAGCTGGGGATCAAGCGCGATCCGCTTTTCCTGCCCGCCGCCAAGTCAGAGTGAACAGCGCCAACGACAACGCCATCAGCGCGAGCGCGCCGTCACCGCCGGTCTGGCCCATGGCGCAGAAGCCTTCGTCCTCGTCCTTTTCCTCTTCCTTGTCGCCGTCGCGCACGGTGATGACCAATTGATCGGAGCCGGAGGCGCCTTCCTCGTCGATGACCGACAACATCACCGAGTATTCGCCCGGTTCGTCGAAGGTGTAGGAGAACGCGGCCAGGTTGGACGTGTCGCCGTTGGAGAACGACCACAGGTAACGGTCGATGTTGCCGTCGGGGTCGCTGGCCGAGGCGGTGAAAGAGATCGTCAGCGGAGCCTCGCCCTCGTTTTTGTCGGCGACGATCAAGGCGGTGGGCGATTCGTTGGGAATGGCCCCGGCGAAGCTTTCCACCGCGGCGCGCACGTTGATTTCGCCCCAGCCGACTTCGACGTCCCAATCGGTGCCGGGTTTGCGCGTGGCGGTTTCTTCCATCGCTTGCTTGATGACGCGCGCATCGGCCACTTCGGGATTGGAGGCGATCATCAGCGCCGCGCCGGCCGCGACGTGCGGCGAGGCCACGCTGGTGCCCCAGGCGTAGTAGAAGCCAACCCCACCGTTGCCGATCGTTTCGCCGAGGATCTCCTCGCCGGGCGCGACCAGGTCCAGGGCGTCGCCGTAGTTGGAATAATCGCTGCGCGTCGGCAATTCGCCGAGCTGATGTTTGTCGCAACTACCGACGGCGACCGAATCGTCGTAGCCGGCGGGATAGGAGACTTCGCTAAGCGATTCGTTGCCCGAGGCGACGACCACGACGACGTCGTGATCGGTGGCGTAGGTGACGGCCTGGTCGGACAATCCGTTGTAGCCGGGGCCGCCCAGGCTCATGTTGATCACCTGCGCGCCTTCTTCCACGGCGAAGTAGATGCCGTCGATGATATCGCTTTCCGCCGCGCCGCCGGAATGATCGGGGAACACTTTAACCGGCAGCAGTTTTATATCGGGCGCCGCGCCGGCTGCGCCGACGCCGTTGTCGGTGCGTTCGGCGATGATGTTGGCCACGTGGGTGCCGTGACCTTCGGTGTCGTCGGGGTCATCGTCGCGCTCGCCGTAGTCCCAACCGTCAAGCACGTGTTCGGCGCCGTCGGTGAGGCCGTCCATCAAATAGCCGGTGTCAAGCACAGCAACGATCACGCCGTCGCCCCGCGTGCGGTTCCAGACTTTCTCCAGGCCGATCTGGCGCAGGTTCAACTGACCGCCGTTGTACAGCGGATCGTTGGGCGCGAAGGCCAGCGAACGCACGTGATCGGGCCAGACGGCGGCCACGGCCTGGGAGGCGCGCAGGCGTTCGGCCATTTCCTCGTAGGAACGCTTGGGATCGAATTGAACCAATACGTATGTTTCGATGGCGTTGTCGCGGCGGGCTTGCGCCAGCCAGCGCGTGGGCATCGTACGACGGCCGTGAACGTCGGAGACATGGGCGACGGTCATGCCTGCGGCGGCAATTTCGCGTTGGAAAGCGGCGGGGCGGGCATCCGGCTGCAACACGACCAAAGCGCGTCCGGCGACGATCGGGGCGTTGTCATGGATGTCCAATTCAAAGGCGAAAGCGCCTGTCGCGGTCAGGAGCGCAACGAGAAAGAAAATCGCGGTCAGCAGGGGACGAGACATCGTTTGTCTTCCTTTCGTCCATACAAAATAAGACGGCAAATTGTATAGGCAAGTGGGGGCGGAGGGAAGAGGGAGTCAACTCGTTGAAATCATGAAAAAAGCCCGGCATCCGAAAGGATGCCGGGCTGGTGAAAACAAGCGTTGTTGCGCTTAGAAGGTCGGGATCAAGCCGGTGATGTCGTAGTTCGTCCAGAGGTTGATCGCCGTGCTGTTGTAAGCCAGCAACTGAGTCGGGTTGAACTCGTTGGGATCGACGCCGTCGGGCAGATCGAGGCCGGCGATGACCACAACGTCATCCGCGCTCGGGGTGATGCCCAGTTCGGTAATCGGAGGCTGGAAGGAATCTTCTTCGCCGTTGACCACAGCCAGCACGACCGGGCCGACTTTCGGGGCGTAAATCACGAGCACGAGGTCCATGGTGCCCTTGGATTCCAGCGCCCAGGACACTTCACCGGTGGTGGTGTTGTAGCCGGTGCTGGAGTCGAACAGCGGCAGGAAGTCGCTGTCGGCGACCGTGGCGCCGCCGGACCATTCGCTGAGGTCTTCGGCGAAGGTCAGGGCGAAGCCGAGGTTCAGGCTCTCGAGGCCGGACGCCAGGGCGTCGGTTTTGGCCACGAGCAGAATGTAGTCGGCATCGGGCACATCGGCGGCCGGGATGGACGCCGCGTTGCTGACGGCCAACTTGACGCCCATCGGGATCAGCGCGCGGTTCGGAATTTCCGCGGCGAGCATGCCGAGGTAATCATAGCTGGGGTCCGCGCCGGTGATGCTCAGGTTGACCGCGCTCTTGGCGGTGATTTCGGACATGGCGATGTCCGGAGCGCCCGTGCCGTCCCAGGTGGGTTCGGCACCGGCATACTCGAACGTCAGGGCGTTGTTCAGAACCGCTTCGATGTTGTCGAGGATCAATTCGATCGGATCGATCGGGTTGCCGCCGATCAGGTCGAGGAGGAGCTGGGTGATCAGCGCGGAGCTGATGGCTTCACCGGCCGTGACGCTGAGCACCGCGCCTTCGAGCGGGTTGTCGGCGCCGCCCATGACCGGCACTTTGTACTGTTCGTTGGCGCCGCCGGCGGTGGCCGAAGCCAAGCCGATCAGGTTGATGTCAACGCTCAGCTCGGGGAAGTAGATGCTCGCGGGCAGGTCGATCGTGCCGGTTTCGCCGCCCAGGCCGATCACGTTGTAGCCGTATTCGAGCGTGAAGACGTCTTCGGAGATCAGGCCGTCAAAGTCGGCGGACAGGACGGTCGAACGAGCCAGACCCGGAATCGCGATGCCCAGATAAATCGGGGCGTTCAGCAGCGGATCCAGGTTGAGGCCGGAAACATCGGGATTTTCCAGGCCCAGAGCGGAGCCGCCGGAGGTGAAGTCGCCGGAGCCGGAGTCGGTGTAGCTGTAGCCATAGGAATCCGGACGGAGGCGGAAGTACATCACGGCCGCGTCGGCCTGATACGCCCAGGTCCAGAAGCCGTCTTTGTAGACGGTGACCAGCTCGTTGGCCTTGGTCACGGTCACGGTCGCTTTACCGTTGCCGTCGGTGGTGTAAGTGTTGCCGCCGTGAATGACGGTCGCGCCTTCCACCGCGGAGCAGTCGGAGTCATCGAAAACATAGACAAGGATGGTGCCGCTGATCGCGCCGCCGCCGATCGCCAAACCCGAGCCGATGCTTTCGGGGTCGGGCAGCTCGCAGAACCAGTCGGGCGCGGTGTATTCAGTGTCGCTGGTGTCGTCGTCGCCGGTGTCGTCGTCGCCGGTATCGTCATCGCCGGTATCGTCGTCGCCGGTATCGTCGTCGCCGGTGTCGTCGTCGCCGGTGTCGTCATCATCGTCACTGGCGTCGTCGTCGGCCGGAGCGCCGTCGTCATCGTCGTCGTCACCGCCGCCGCCGCAGGCCGTCATCAAGCCCAGGACCAGCAGCATCATGACAGAAAGCAATAGCCACCTATTCTTCATGTTCTTACTCCCTTCACTTGTTGGTTAACAAGTTAATACAGCATGCGATCCGAAGATCGAAAACTTGGATGGAAACAGACAGGAAAGGCAATTTGCTTACCCCTCAAAAGGTTGGGTCATCTCCCAACCCTAAAATACACAAACGGGCCTCGAGGCTGCCCCCGAAGCCCAACCATCAGGCTAAACACCTCCCCAAAAGGTGTCAAGCGGAAAATAATCCCAAATAAGCGAGAGGATCGAAAAAACATAGAATCCCCGTATGAATTCTTACCAAAAATAAGGATCGTGCCGGGAGAAGGCAAGCGGGGGCTATTGGATGGAGTAAGCGGTCAATTCGGCCAGCACTTCACGCGTTTTAGCGCCTTCGGGTTGAACCACATAGTACTCTTCCTTGATCTTCCCCACGCGCTTGGCGTACGTGACCACGTAAATGAATACTCGTGGGTTGGGACCTGGATCGAGCGTGGGCATGACGCCGGGTTTGATGACCGCATCGCCGGGGAACTTGCTGATCCAGGTGATTTCCAACGTTTCGGTGAAGGTTCCGGCGGGTACGGTTACTTGTTTGTTGAGGCCGGTGATTTCGAAGGTCATCTGGTTTTCGATCCATTGCTTGCCCGGTTCGATCGGCTCGCGTAGGAACATCACGCCCTGCTTGTTGACCATCCCCTGACCGGGCAGGTACAGGATGACCTCCTTGTTGTTGAAGTGATAGGAATCGCCGACGCGTTTGATGATTCGTTCGACGTTTTCGGTGACACGGTCGTAGTAATCGGTGACCTTGTAGGTCCATTGGTTGCTGACGTGCAGCGGATAGTATTGCTGAAACTGCGCCGAACAGCCGACCATCAACGCGGCTGCCGTCAGCAGTAAAAACAACAAAACGTTCATTCGGCGCATCATGATTCGATCCTTCATTTTCCGGCACAACTATTAACAATATAAAGGCATTTAAAGCCGGTTGTCATGCCCGACACCGCCGCGTGGAAATCGGTTCCCTCAAGGGGCGGAAACGGAGAGCACCTGCGCGGGGCAGTCGAGGAAAATACGCGGCCCGTAGTTGGCGGTGACTTTGCCGAAAACCTGCAACTTCAGGCCGACCAACTGATGCGGCATCAATTTATCACGTAGAAATTGATCGACGTCGCGACGCAGAATCGTCGCCGAAAAATCGGTCGTCCAATCGCTGCCGAAATTGAGGTGATAGGCATTGGTCGACTCCTTCACGTTGTCGACCACGCCCTCGACGATGCCGTAGCGATCCAACAGCCGGTCGGCGACGATCGCCGGCACGGGCTGGGCGTCGGCCTTGGCGAACATGCCGCGTTTGTTGCGGAAGGCCGTCAGCAGCAGGTTCCAGTTTTTGCGGCAATCGGCGACGCACGCGGGATCGTGAAAGACTTCGCCCAGGCCCATGGCCAGCAGGGTGTCCTCGGCGGCTTCGCCGTTGACGATCACCCGCGCGAGCGTGCGGCCGTATTCATCCTGCGGCTTTTTTTTGCAAACCTCGAGAACGACCGGCTGCATCTGCACCAGTTGTTTGTTGAACTGCGTCGCTTCGTTGAAATAGGGCTCGCCGTCTTCGGGCGTGTCGATGCCGAGGTAGCGCACGCGGCGTCCGTCGGCCATCATCACGGTGTCGCCGTCGTAAACGTGGCTGACGGTGTTTTTGATGCGATCCATGAGCAGGCGGGTCATTTCGTTGTCGGGCAGAGCGTTGCCGTCGGGCAACGGCGGCGGGGTGACCGTGTCGGTTTCGGGCGGATCGTCGGCCGGCACGGGGGTGACATCGGGCGCAAGGTCGATTTCGATACCCTCGGGCGGGGGCGCGTCGGGCGTGACGGCGGCCGGCGCGGCGTCGGGGGCGATCAAATCGCCGGCCACGCGATTGAGCTGAATGATGAACCAGATCACAATGGCCAGCGCGCCGATCATGGCCAGCAGTTTCATCCAAGGGAACGAAGAGCGTTCGCGCCGATAGGGATGATGTTCCATCAATGCGCCTCCATCCAGTTGTCGCCGACGCCGGTTTCGACCAACAGCGGCACGGCCAGGGACATGATCGATTCCATTTCCTGTTTGACGATCGCGGTGCATCGGTCGACGGCCGACCGCTCGACCTCGAAGACCAGTTCGTCGTGCACCTGCAGGACCATGGTCATGGGCAGGCGTTCGTCGAGGATGCGCCGATGCAGGCGGAGCATCGCCAGCTTGATCAGATCGGCGGCGCTGCCCTGCACGGGCGTGTTGATCGCGGCGCGTTCAGCTCCCCCGCGCACGTTCTGGTCGTTGCTGTTGAGGTCGGGCAGGTAACGCCGGCGACCGAGGATTGTGGCGACGTAGCCGGTTTCCCGCGCCCGCACGAGCACGTCGTCGAGCCACTGGTGCAGCACGGCGAAGCGGCCGAAGTAGCGGTCGATGAACTCCTGCGCCTTTTTCGTGCCGATGCCCAGGTCGCGGCCGAGGCGAAAGGAACTCATGCCGTAGAGCACGCCGAAGTTGACCGTCTTGGCCGCCGAGCGCATCTCGGGCGTGACGAGGTTGGGGAACACGCCCATGATTTCGGCGGCGGTGCGCGTGTGGAAATCCTCGCCGGAGTGGAAGGCGGCGATCATCGTCGGGTCGCCGGACAGGTGCGCGGCGAGGCGCAGTTCGATCTGGCTGTAGTCGGCCGAGAGCAGCCGCTTGCCCGGCGCGGGCACGAAGCCGCGGCGGATGCGGCGGCCTTCCGGCGTGCGGATGGGGATGTTCTGTAAATTCGGATCGCTGCTGGACAGGCGGCCGGTGGCGGCGACGGTCTGGTTGAAGCTGGTGTGGATGCGGCCCGTGGCGGGGTTGATCAGCCGCGGCAGCGCGTCGACATAGGTGCCTTTGATTTTGGCCAGCGTACGGTATTCGAGCATCTTCACCGGCACGGCGTGGCCCTGTTCGGCGAGCGTTTCGAGCACGGCGGCGTCGGTGGAAAATCCGGTTTTGGTCTTACGTAACGGCTTGATGCCCAGTTTATCGAAGAGGATGCGGCCGATTTGCTGCGGGCTGTTGAGGTTGAACGGCTCGCCGGCCAGCTCGTGGATTTCGCGGATCAGCTCGTTGATCTTGGCGTCGAGTTCATCGGCGAGCTCGGCGAAAAAGGCGACATCGATCGAGACGCCGGCGCGCTCCATTGCGCCGAGCACGTCGATCAACGGCAGTTCGAGATCGCGATACAGCGACCACATGCGCTCGTCGTTGCGCAACTGTTCTTCCAGTCGCTGGGCCAGCAGCCAGGTGATGTGCGCGTCCTCGGCGGCGTAGGCGGCGGCTTCGTTCAGCGGCACGTCGGCGAAAGTCTGGCGGCCGGTTTTGCCGCCGACGACCTGGTCGAACTTGATCGTCGTATGGCCCAGGTGTTGGGCGGCCATGGCGTCCAGCGAGTGCCCGCCGAAACCGGGATTGAGCAGGTAATCGGCGATCATCGTATCGCCGACCAGCCCGCGCACCTGCACGCCGTGACGGGACATGACGGTCAGATCGTACTTGGCGTTCTGCCCCCACTTGGGGATTTTCGCATCTTCCAACACCGGCTTGAGCATGGCCAGCGCACGCGCCTGGGCGATCTGCTCGGGCGCGCCCAAGTAGCGGTGCGCCAGCGGCAGGTAGACGGCGGTGTCGGCGGCGCAGCAGAAGCTCATGCCGACCAGCCGGGCCTGCATCGGTTGCGTGGAATCGGTTTCGGTGTCGAAGGCAAAGCCGGAGGAAGTGCGCAGGCGCTCGACCAGATCGAGCAATTCGCGATCGCGCAAGATGGTGCGGTAGTTGTCGCGACTGACGGTCACGCGAGGCGCGAGTTCGGCGAGGAGCTTGGTAAAGCCCAACTCCTGATAGAAGGCGCGCAGTTTTTCAGGATCGGGCTCGACCGGATGCAGTTCGCGCCAATCGTGAGTGAGCGGCACGTCGCGGTTGATGGTTACCAGTTCGAGGCTCAGGCGCGCCAGGTCGGCGTTGTCGCGGACCTTTTCGCCGAGTTTGCCTTTGATGTTTTCGGTTTGCGTCAGCACGTTTTCCAGCGTGCCGAATTCGGCGAGCAGCTTGGCGGCGGTTTTTTCGCCGACGCCGGGAATGCCGGGGATGTTGTCGGATTTGTCGCCGGCGAGGGCGAGCACCTCGACCACCTGCTCGGGGCCGACGCCGAAGCGCTCTTTTACTTTCGCGGCGTCGATCCACTCGTCTTTCATCGGATCATACAGCCGTACGCGGGGCGACACGAGCTGCATGAGATCCTTGTCGCCGGTGACGATGACAACCTCACGGCCTTCGTCGACGGCCCGGCGGGCGACGGTGCCGATGATGTCGTCGGCTTCATAACCGGGGATCGCCAGCAGCGGCAAGCCGCGTAATTCGACCAGGCGATGAATCAGCGGAAACTGCGGGACCAGCGCCTCGGGCGGTGCGGGGCGATTGGCTTTGTACGCCGGATAGCGCTCGTGACGGAAGGTTTTCTCCGGCCGGTCGAAACAGACGGCGACGGCGGCCGGTTGCAGTTCGCGCAGCGTTTTATCGAGCATGGAGGCCACGCCGTAGACCGCGTTGGTCGGCACGCCGTCGGGCGAGGATAGATGCGGCAGCGCGAAGAAGGCACGGAAGATGTAGCCGGAACCGTCGATGAGCAGGATGGCGGAGCCGCTGGCGGTCATGGTTTTCCCTCGTGGTTGGCGGCGGGGAACGACAGTCGTTTTATTCGTCCAAGAGGAACAAACGTCCGAACGTGGCTTCCGACGATTGCGTCACTTGCGCGATCAATTGGTGATACTTCTCCAGCAATCGTTTGCCATTGGGCGTCAAACGCGAACCGCCCCGCCGTCCGCCGCCGGGCACTTTTTCGACCAGGGCTTCGCCGAGACGTTCTTCGGAGACTTTCAGGCGGCCCCAGGCGCTGCGATAACTCATGCCCAGTTCGTCGGAGGCCTGTAGAATCGAGCCGGTACGGTCGATGGCCTCGAGCAGACGCATGCGGCCGGAACCGAACACGACGTTGCCGTCGTCGTCGGCAACCCACACCTTGATACGCACATGGAGTTTCGATTCGTCCATCAATCACTCCGGTTAAAAAATTCACGCGGAGAATTCACTATACGTTCATTTCCGTGATTGAAACAAGGGAGAGATTCAGCGCGCAGGGTGATAAAGGGATGCGGGAGCGGTCGACGCCTCGGCGTTGTCGGCGATGCGCAGCAATAGGCGGTTTGTTGACA
>DAINPV010000022.1:0-22082 GCA_036743315.1 bacterium
GCGACCAGTTCGTCCATCGCGATCGTGCGGTCTTCGAACACCGCTTGCTTGATGGCGTAGAGGCTGTCGACGACGTTGGCGAAGCCGATCATCTCGACGCCGGTCGAGTTGTACACCGCGCCGCCGCTCGTCAGGTCCAAACCCTTGTCCATCGGCCCTTCGATCATCGCCGAGGCAAACGGCGACGGCACCAGTTCGGCCACGGCCCGATCCATCGCCGCCATGCCGCGCACCATCTGCTTCATGAAATGCGCCGACTGCGTGGCGTAGGCGTTCCATACGTCGTCGAAGTTCGCGAACCGCGCCGGATCGCCGGTGGCGAGGCCCGACTGATAGCCGAAGATGTTGTCGACGCCGTCGGCCAACGCCAGTTCCAGGCACTTGATGCCGGAGAACTGCACGGCGAAGGTCGAACCGAAGGTCTTGCCCATGGCGTTGGGCTCCAGGCAGCCGACCACGCCGTAGTTGCGTGCATCAGCCAACGTGTGCCCGGCGCGTTGCAGCGAATCGATGACGACGCGATCGTTGAACAAATGCAGCAGCACGCCGTCCTGCGCGTAACTCACCGCCTTGGCAAAAAACTCGGGCGGAGCGTCCGGCCCGAGGCGCACGCCGAAATTCGGCTGTACCGTGCGCACGGCCGCATAAGCGTCCAGCGCAATGGAACTCAGCTCGCTGGTCGCATCGGCGCCGTCGACGTCGACGCCGCCGACCACGACGTTCTGCGTCGTCTTGCCTTCGGTGCCCTCGCCGCCGGGGATAAAGGCTTCTTCAAGGATGTTCCAGATTTCGTTCGTTTTCAGGTACAGCAGCGAGAGCAGTTCTTCGGCCTGCGCCGGCGTGATGACGCCCGCCTCGCGATCACGGAAATAGTACGGCGACAAGATTTGATCGATGCGGCCCAGCGAGATGGAATTGCCGCCCGATTCGATCTGCGCCACCAGGTGCGTGAAATATACCGCCTGCACGGCCTCGTGGAAGGTCGTCGCCGGATGCTCCGGCACGCGGCGGCACACGCGGGCGATCGTCGCCAGTTCGGCGGCGCGTTGCGGATCGCTCGCGCGCGCGCTCAGCGCCTCGGCCTGCGCGGCGTAGCGATTGGCGAAGGTCACCATCGCGCGGCACGAGCGAATCATCGCTTCGTAGAACAGGCCCTTTTCGCCGGCACGGTCATCGACGCTCAATTGCGCCAGCCGCCCCTCGGCCTCGGCGATGATGCCGGCCATACCGACTTTGAGCACCTTGTCGTGATTCATCGTGAAGTGGCCGACGCCGTAGGTGATTTCCAGAATCATGGTGAAGATGTACTTGTCCATGTCGGCCTGCACGTCGGGCGGCGCCAGTTCTTCGAAGCGCTCCTGCACGGTTTTACCACGCCAAAACGGGAGGATCTCGTCGCGCAGTTCGCGCTGCTGTTCGGCGGTGATCAACACTCGTTGCAATTCGCGGTCGTTGAAGGTTTCCAGGTCGCCTTCAATCCAGCCGCTTTTGTTTTCCGGGAACAGCGGACCGCCCTTGAGCTTGCTCGTGCGACAACCGACGATCAGTTCGTCGTCGCGGATGATCACGCTGATGTTTTCCAGAATGTGCGCCAAGGCCATGCTCATGCGCGTGAGCGCCGGCCGGTCCCAATGCGCTTTCATCGACTGCGTCAGATACCGCGCGCGTTCGACGCACACCTCGCGCGGCGCGTCGATGATGCGCCGGCGCAATCGTTGTACGCGCTGGGTTCCGCCGAGGTTTTTCTGCAGAGGCATGAGCACCTCCCAAAGGCGTTCGGCCTTTTTGGGGTTATTTAATATCCATCGTATCGAGTAAGATGATGTCGCGCAGCTTGGTCGGCAGCACCTTGTTCAAGCCCATGAAAAACTTCGATTTGAAATCGATCTGGTTGTCGAGCTTGGGCTGCGGATTTTTCACCACGTCGACGATCACCCGCGCTGCTTGCAGCGGATTCGGCGCGGTTTTAATCATCTCTTCATCTTTGTTGATGAAGCGCGATACGCGCTCGCGGTAGGGCGAACCCTCCGGCGGCAGCACGTGAATTTTCGCGGCGAAGCTCGTGGACACCTGCGCGGGCTGAATCAGCGCCATGCGGATGCCGAAAGGCTCCAGTTCCAAGCGCATGGAATGCACCAGTCCCTCGACGGCGAACTTGCTGGCCGTGTAAATCGATTCGAACGGGAACGGGATCTGGCCGACCAGCGAGGATACGGCGATCAGCTTGCCGCCGCGCCGCTCGCGCATGTGCGGAATGAAGGCTTGGAAAATGGCGGCCGTGCCGATCACGTTGATCTCCAGACACTTGGCCGCCTTGGTCAAGTCGATTTCCTCGAAGGGACCGAAAAAGCCGATGCCGACGTTGGAGAGCACGGTGTCGACCTGCCCGAATTTTTTCAGCACGCGATCGCGAAACTTGAGTACGCCCTTGAGGTCGGTCACATCGAGTACTTCCAGAAGATGATCGCCCGGAAGTTCCGCCTGCAACGAATGGATGCCCTCGGCGTCAATGTCGTAACCGGCGACGGCATACCCCTCCGCAGCCAGCAATTTCGCGGTTTCGCGCCCCATGCCCTGGGCCACGCCTGTAATCACTACCACCTGCATGTGGTCCCTCCTTGTACGGTTAATCAACCACTCGCACCGTTTTGTCGATACCATTGCCCTATCTGCCGCATCGATTGGGTGAATTCCGGATAAAGAAGTCGGCAGCCGGTCGTCAGCAGGGCGGAATTGTCGACGATATAATCACGATCAAGATAATTGACCGCGTCATATTCCAGATCGGGAATGCGTCCGCGCCGGGCGGAAATCGCGCCGTCGATACGCGCCATCGCCTTGACCAATGCCAGCGGCAGATGCAACTTCGGCGGCTTTTGGCCAAACTCTTCGGCGGCAAGCGTCAGCGCTTCCTCCAGCGTGGGATAGCTGCCATCGGCGATGTTGAAGGCGCGCCCGAAGGCCTCCCGGCAATGAGATAGATGCTCGACCGCCACCGCGACATCCTCGGCGCGCACGTTCGACAGGCGCACCTTCCCGGTGCCGGGAATCGCGGCGATCGACGTGGGACGCGAAAACGCCTTGCCCGCGCCGTCGTTGCAGCCGGGGCCGTAGACCGTGCACGGCCGGGTGACGATCGCGGGCAGTCCCTCGCGCATGCGCCGCCAGACGACATCCTCGCCATCGCGTTTGGAGCGCCCGTAGTTGTCCTGCGGATGGCGCGGCGCGTCTTCGACAAACGGCGTGCCGCGATAGGGTCCGTAAACGCTGGTCGAGCCGACGTGCACGTAACATTTGACCTTGTTTTCCAGCGCCAGTTGCGTGATGCGCTCGACGCCGCGCACGTTCGTCGGCGCCAGCATTTCGTAAGGGGTGGAAAAATTGCAGATCGCGCCGAGGTGAAACACGCGGTCCACGCCGGCGAACAACGGCGGCAGCGTTTCAGGCTTGGTCAGATCGGCCGGCATGAATTCGACGCCCAGGTCGTCGAAAAACGAGGTGTCCTTTTTCGGCCGCGCCGTGGCCCGCACACGCACGCCCTTGGCCGCCAGGTGTTTGACCACGTACCGACCCATGAAGCCCGCCGCGCCGGTGACCAAGGTGATGCCACGGTACTGCATGATCATCCCTTCCCGCCGCCGTGCACGCGTAAAGCACGGCCGTCCGCTTCGTGCAACATTTCCCCGCGCGCTTGGATGAGCCAAGCGAGAATCATCTCGTTGAAGCGCAGGCCCAGATCGCTGGCGAGGCGAACGTAGATATCGCGTTGGCCGCGCGCACCGCTAAAATTTTTCCGCAACGCCAGTTGCTCCCGATAAAAGCCGATCTGCTCCTCGACGATCTCCAGCGAGCGCTCGACATCGCCCTGCCCGAAGAAAGTAAAGCGCAGCAAAAACGGATCGCGGATGAACAACCGCCGTTCCGGCTCGGCGCCCAGCCAGTCGAGAAATTCACGTCGCCCTTTGTCGGTGATCGCGTAGAGCTTGCGGTCCGGCGAATTTGTTTTGGTTTCGACCGACATCGTAACCAGGCCTTCCTCGTGCATTGAGCGCAACGCCGGGTAGATCTGCCCGTAGTTGACCGTCCACATGAAACCGAAGTCGCGCTCGATCAATTTCTTGATGCGGTAGCCGTGCATGTTTTTGTATTGCAGCAAACCCAAAATGGCGTATTTGATCGACACGGCCGCCTCCGATCTGTTATTCTTTGGTAAGGATTAGATTGTCCAAGCCCATCTCCGCCAGAATCACCGGGAACATCTTGAACGCCGGGCGCACCACCGGCAACAGCTTGAGCATCGCCACGATGTTGCCGCCCTGTTTGACCTTACCGCGCGCCACCGACGCCACGGGGTTCTCGTGCCCGTGCCAGAAGCTGTGCGAATGATCGGCCGACTGTTTGGTCCACACGTCGGGTTTCAGGTCGCAGGGCCCGAGGTAGAACGTGCCGTAGAAGCCCGGCTGCGTCGGCGGATTTTTCAGGTCGATGGTGACTTCACCATCGGGATCGGTGTAGATGAAGCGGATGATGATGCCGGCTTTGGCCATCTTCTGACCGATTTTTTCGTCCTGTAAAATGCGGCTCAGGAAGTACCCGTAGATTTCATAGAGATGATCCGCATCGCGATAATATTGGCTCATGGCCGCCCTCCCGCTCATTCGACATGTTGTCGCCTTTCGCCGCAACCGACACGAGTGCAGGCGACATCTCGTGCGGATTGCCGCGGCAACCGAGATTGTTGAACCGTCTAATGTTGTTTTGTCCGCAAGTGTTGCACGTTGGCTTTGTTCATCAATTGCTATAATAAAAGTATATAGCTGTCAAGGCAAACTGCCTGCTTCTGATTTTTCCGAAAAATCCTGCTTGTTTTCGGAAACACCTTGGAAGAGCGTTCGCGGATACGCTATAAACAAAGGATGAAAAACATTTGCCGCCTCTGCATTATCGTTTTATCTTCGGTTTTCGCGATCGGTTCGGGCGTACTTCCGACGACACAGTTGCCGGTGAAATCGTCGGCGATCGATCCCTATCCGCCCGACGGCCGACAGTACATCGAACCGTTGGCGCTATCGCTCAATTGGCTGCCGCCGCAGGACAATCCCTCGCCGGTCGATCATTATACATTACGGTTGGATGAAGATCCGGACGTTGTACAAAATCCCGCGCTAACGCCCGCGTACGCCGGCAACGTTGCCGCATCGCCGACGCCCTCATTTCTCATCGACGAAATGGCGCGCGACACGACCTATTATTGGCGCGTGGACGCCGTGCTGCAGGACGCGAGCGTCGTTACCGGCGACCTGTGGAGCTTCACGACCGAACCGATCGACATTCCGGGCAACGTCGTCAATTACAGCAGCGATCCGGTGAATCAATACCTGATGTCGCCCTCGTTGATCATCCTGCCCGACGGCACCTACATCGCCAATCACGAATACGGCGGCCCGTGGAGCAGCGGCCATGCGAAGGAGACGCTGATTTTCCGCTCGACCGACCAGGGGCGCAGTTGGCGACAGATCGCCACGGTGTACGATCAGTTCTGGTCCTCGACGTTTTATCACAACGACGCGCTGTACCTGATGGGCATCGACGGCAAGGGCGGCAATCCGAGCGTGACGATCCGCCGTTCGGACGACGGCGGCGAAACCTGGACCGAGGCGCTTGACGAAAATTCCGGCTTGCTGCGGCAAGGCACAAACGAGGGTTATCACACCGGACCGGTGCCGATCGCGATTCACAACGGCCGCATCTGGCGGGGAATGGAGGATCGCGCCGATCCCGGCGAGTGGGGCTATCATTTCCGCGCCTTCGTGATGTCCGCACCGGTCGACGCCGATCTGCTCGTGGCCGCCAACTGGACCGCCACGCCGCCGATGTCGCACGACGAAATCAACTGGACCGGCACCGGCTGGCTGGAGGGCAACGTGGTGGTTTCGCCCGCCGGCGAGATGCTCAACATCCTGCGCGTGTCCTCGGCGATTCCTTCACTGGGCACGGTCGACACGGCGGCGGTAATGCACGTCAGCGACGACGGCACAACGGCTTCCTTCGATCCGGACAACGACTTCATCGACCTGCCCGGCGGCGGCGTGAAGTTCGTCATTCGCTACGACGAAGAATCGGAGCTGTACTGGACGCTCTCCAATTATCAGCGGCATCCGTACGCCATGCGCAACAAGCTGACGCTGTGCAGCTCACCGGATCTGCGGCAGTGGACGGCGCACGAAACGGTGCTCTATCATTGGGATTTCGTGTTTCACGCCTGGCAATACGTCGACTGGCGCATCGACGGCGAAGACATCGTGTTCGTGTCGCGTACGGCGTATCCGATGGGCCACGAGGTGCTGCCCCACGGCTATCACGACGCCAACTTTTTCACCTTCCACCGCATCGAAAATTTCCGCGACGTGCTTGCGCCGCTCGACGACGACACAACCGACGACGATACCGTGGACGACGATACGGTTGACGATGACATCGTCGATGACGATGCGACTGACGACGATACGGATGACGACTTTGTCGACGATGATGACTCGATCGATGACGATATAGACGATGATATTAGCGACGACGATGCGACGGATGACGACGCACCCGACGACGACACGACGGATGGCGACGCTACCGACGATGATGATGATGATGACGACCATAGCGATGGATGCGGGTGCTGATCAGGCGGTCATCTCGTCGACGCCCATCTCGGCCAGCGCCACCCGGTAAAAGGAAAATCCGCGCATGCGCCGACCGCGTTCGCCCCAGTAACGCGCGCGGTAATCGTCGGCGCCAAGGTCCTCCAGCAGCGTGAAGCCGCGCTCGGCCAGGTAGTCCGGCAGCTCGGCGGGCATCATCCCCCAGATCCACGGTTCGCGATGGCCGGCCACCTGCCGTTGCGACGAGCGCGCGCCGGCGAAGGTCATCGTGCCGTCGATTAGACCGCGGTGCAGGTAGGTGAACACAAGACGGCTGCCGGGCTCGGTTACGGCGGCGATGGTACGCAGGGTTTGGTCGACGGCGCGTTCGCCCAGATAGTGCGTCACGCCCTCCCACAAAACGAAGGAACGCTGGTGGGGATCGAACGACGTCGCGGCCAGCACTTCGTCCAGACGCTGCCGGGTGAAGTCGATCGCCGCGAAGGTCAGCGAGGGTGGAATCGCCGCACCGATTTTCTCCAGCCGCTCGCGCTTGAGCGCCTGGGTCGCCGGATGATCGACCTCGATGATCCGGCAGTCGGCCAGTTCGGGCATGCGCCAGGCGCGGCAATCGAAGCCCGCACCGAGGATGACGATCTGTTTGATGCCGTCGCGTAGTGCTTCGTGTAGAAAATCGTCGATCAGCCGCGTGCGGGCGATGCCGGAGGTCATTGCGCCGGGATAGCGCCACTCCACCAGCCGGCGCACCGCCGGACCCAGCAGCGGCCAGGAGGCAACGCGGACAATCCGCCGATAACGCACAGCGAGAAATTGCACCGCGAACGGGTCGGCAAACAAACGCACCCGTGCGGGACGGCGCACGTCTTCCAACGCCCGAAACGAGGCGGCATACTGCGCGGTCCGGCTGGCCTGATGTTCCTGCATGGTTTCACTTTCGTGAGCGATCGGTGACTCCATGCATACTGCAAAACGCAACAAAATGCACGAAGGCAACTCATACGTGAACACTCCCATCGCCTGTGCTACCATTCTTTTATGTCGAGTCGAATGCTGACAATGCCCTCGCCGTTTCCGCCGTTTGTCGCCTTCGCGGTGCAAAATGCAGAATCGTGTAACTATCGGTTGCATCCTGACGAAGAGGCGCTGCTCTCCCCGCGCGCAACGCCCAAGCGCATTCACGAATTCACGCTCGGACGCGCCGCGGCTCAGCTGGCGTTGCGGCGGTTGTTGGCCGTCGAACCCGAACCGGTATCGGCGGGAGAGCGAGGCGAGCCCCGGTGGCCGGCGAGCGTGGTCGGCGCGATATCGCACTCACACGACCTGGCCGTCGCCGCCGTGGCCCGGCGGATCGATTGCACCGTCATCGGGCTTGATCTGCAAGGCCCCACGCGGGTCGATCTACAACGCATCGCGCCAAAAATTTGTTTGCCCGCGGAACTGGCGCTAATCCTGGCGCAACCCGGACCGGCGGCCGAGCGCATCAAGTTATGGTTTTCCGCCAAGGAGAGTCTCATCAAAGCGTTGCCCCGCCTGTGTCTGTCGTTTCACGACCTCGCGTTGCAACCCGGCCCCGCACCCCACACACTCACCGGCCGCCTGCAACGGGCGCTGGGCTCCGATTTCCCGGCCGAGGCGGAATGGACAGTCGGCTGGCGAAACGAGGGTAAATATATTTTGACCTATTTCACGTTGCCGGCTTGATGAATCCCAGTAGCGCCAACCCGACCGCGCCTGCTACACTAAGCGGCGATCAACGTCGCGCGGGAAGCGTCGAACCATCGCGCCGAACAAGTGGTCAACCCAAGCATTGTTCGGCATTGCGGGAGAGTCATGACTAAATATCTTAATATTTATCGCATCATTTTGAAGACCTTCGGATTCAAGCTGCGCCCGCTGGGCACGTTTCTGCTGTTGCAGCTGCATCGCGCGATCAATGCAACGACCCGCGCGCTCGACCTTCTGTTGTACTCCGAGTTCCAGACGTTGTCGTTGGATCGACCGGTGTTCATCCTGGGCAATCCGCGCGGCGGCACAACCTTTCTCCATCGCTTTTTGCTCAACACCGATCGCCTGTGCGCCTTCGAACTGTGGGAGATGCTCTTCCCGGCGATCACCGCGCGCAAGCTGTTCGGGCGGCTGGTTCATCGGCTCGCCCCGTTGTCGCCAGCGCGCTACCACAGTTCGGACGCACACGAAACCAGCCTTCGCGACGTGGAAACCGACGACGCCATGGCTTTCTTCCACTTCGTGGACGGCGGATTTCTTTGGTCGTATTTTCTGGCCTGGGACGACACCTGGGGCAGCACGCAAAGTAAATCCTATTTCGAACTCGATGACGAACCGGAGTCCAAGAAGAATCGACTGTTCGACTACCTTGAGGGCTGCTGGCGGCGCAACATGGCGGCGAAGAACAAAGACCGCATTATCGTCAAAAGCAGCATTTTCACCATGCGCGTGAAGACGCTGCTCCAACGCTATCCCGACTGCAAAATCATCTATGTAGTGCGCGATCCGCTGGAGACTTTGCCCTCGGGCATGTCGCTGCTGACCGGCGTACTCGAGCAGTCCTATGACATGTTCAACACCACGCGCAAGGAAGACCTGGCGCGTTACCTGGAAAATCTCTACCAGGGTTCGTGCTACATGTATCGCGCGTTTTACGACCTGAAAAAGCAGGGGGCCGTTCCGCTGGAGAATTTCATTGTCGTGCCCTATCCGAAATTGATGAACGAGTTTGAAAACACCATGAAGGAAGTGGTCGAATTTCTGGAAATCGAACCGGACCCCGAGTTTTTTGAGAAGGTCCGCCAACAAGCCGAGAAGCAAAAAGGCTACCAGAGCAAGCACGCCTATTCGCTGGAAAAATTCGGTCTGGACGAACAACGCATCCGTCAGGATCTGGCCTTCGTGTACGAGGAGTACGGGGTTTAATGAACCGACTGGGAGGCGTCGATGATGAATCGGCAACTGACAACCCGTCTGATGTTTCTCTTGGCTTTCTGGGCCATCGTTTTCTGCATCGGTTGCGGCGACGATGACGACGACGATAACGACAGCAACTCGACAGACGACGACGACGACGCCGTCGACGACGACGCAGCGGACGACGACGACAATCACCACGATGACGACGACAACGACGACGAGGCGCCGCCTTTCTGCGAAGTCGACGAAACACAGATCGAGCATCTGCTTGCCACGCTGTCGTTGCGCGAAAAGATCGGGCAGATGTACTACGTGGGCGTCGATTTGTTCCCCTGGTTCGAATTGCCCAACGTCGCGCGCACGATTCAGGAACTGAAGGTCGGCGCGGTGCACGAAAAGCTTTTCTACACGCTCGGGCTGTGGCCGGAATGGTCGGTGCAGAACGTCAACACACTGCAAACATTGGCGATGAACAACGACCCGGCGATTCCATTGTTGATCGGCATCGATCAGGAGGGCGGTGCGCCGCAATCGTTTTCCACCGCGCTTGGCGGCACCGACACGCCCGGCAACCTGGGCTTGGGCGCCACGTTCGACCCGGCGGCCACGCGCGACGCCTACGCG
This sequence comes from bacterium, assembly GCA_036743315.1. Lineage (GTDB taxonomy): Bacteria > Lernaellota > Lernaellaia > Lernaellales > Lernaellaceae > CALBTQ01. Next base: position 10,206 of record DAINPV010000022.1, read on the forward strand.
CTGATGGGCAACCAGCTTGCCGCGTTGGGCATCAACGTCAACCTCGCCCCGGTGTTGGAAGTGATGACCTCGCATGAGGAAACCTCGATGTACACGCGCTGCTTCGGCGAGGAGGTCGCCGCCGTCAGCGAACATGCGGCCGCGGCCGTTGAGGGCATGCGCGCCGAGTTGGTCGCGCCGACCGCCAAACACTTCCCCGGGCAGACAGCCGCACCGGGCGACGAACACACGGCCCTGGTCGTCTCCGAGTTGGACGAAGCGACCCTGCGCACGATCTACCTGCCGCCCTTCGAAGCGGCGATCGCCGCCGGCGTCGATCTGATCATGCCGACGCACGCGCGCTTCCTCGCCTACGATCCGGACTACCCGGCGACTTTGAGTTATCCCATTTTGACCGAACTGCTGCGCGAGGAAATGGGCTTCGACGGCGTGATCATCACCGACGACATGAACATGTGGTCGTTGGCCGGTCAGGATTGGGGCGGCATGCCCGACGTGTTGGCGATTCAAGCGGGCGCCGACATGATCATGGATATTTTCGAGGGCTTCGAGCCCGTCGCGGCGAAAGCGGGCCCCTACCCGACCGACCTGGCCGGGCAGATCGACGCGGTCGTCGCCGCGGTGGAAGGCGGCGAGATTTCGCCGGCGCGCATCGACGAATCGGTCCGCCGCATTCTGCGCCTGAAAATGAAGTATTGCCTGTTCGACAATCCGTTTCGCGAGGTCGAGGGGTTGGATGCGCGGGTGGACACGCCCGAACAACAGGAACTCGCCGCCGACCTGCACGATCGCGCGGTGACGTTGGTGCGCAACGACGCCGCGCTTATTCCCCTCTCGCCCGAGGCGCGCGTGCACGTCGTGGCGCCCGGGCCGGTGGTCTGGCAGATGTACCCCACCGCCTCATGGCCGAACTTCGCCACCGAAACGCTGGTGGGGGCGATGCGCCATTACCATCCGGCGACGACCGGTTCGTGGTTCAGCTCGCCTCCGCTGCCGTCGGTCGTTAACCGCATCGTCGCCGACGCCGCGGCCGCCGCGCCGGACGTGCTGATCGTCGCCACGTACAACGCCCTGTATGACGAGCGGCAAACGGAGATGATCCAACGACTGCTCGCACTCCATTTCCCGACGGTCATCGTCGCCCTGGCCATGCCCTACGATCTGCTGGCGTTTCCCGAGGCGACAACCTACCTCGCGGCTTTCAGCAACCACGATCTGGCCGTCGAAGCGGTGGCGCGTGTTCTGTACGGTGAGGCTTCGCCCGGCGGACGCTTGCCGGTGGCGATTCCGGGGCTGTACGACATCGGCTGGTCGGCGCCGGCGCCTTGACGCTTTACTCCCACTCCGGAATCGTTCGCGTGTCATCGGCGATCATCGAATCGCTCGACGCTTCCACCCGGGCGACAGTCGTCTGGTAATCGTTTTCAATAAAATGATCATGAGCTCTCATCCGTTCGGGCAGCGCCTTGGCTGCCAGGAAGCCGAGGATGATGATAAACGCAATCAGGTTCGCTTTGAGCGCGGGGATGAACAAGCTGCCATCCCTTTTCGCAAGCGAGACGACCACGTATTCCTCCCAGAAGGTTGTGAGGAAAATGCTGATCGACACGGCAATCAGCACATAGATGTATTTCAACACCCAGTACAATAGAAATGACGATTGCTCCTTCGCGTGCATCGCAAAGGAAAAGAGAAAGAAGACGCCGACGTACGCCACGGTAATGAGCGCCGCCAGGAGTTTCGGCGAAGTTGTTTTCATCAATCCCCAGGGATTGTACTCAATGAAGCGCTGCGCGGGACGAACCGAAACGGCATAAACCAACAGGAACAACACGATGATTAGAAAAGGAATCGTTCCCAATACCAAAACCAACCCGATCACCGAACTGAACAGATTGCCGACGACCATCAAACCGAACGCCGTAAAGTTGGGCAGGGACTTATCGAAAACGGCAAACATCATAGCTTTGACGAAAATCACGCCGACCAGGGAAAACAACGGAATGCCGAACAAAACAACCAACGGCACCGCCGGCGTGCAGGCGTAAGCCGGTCCGGCGGTGATAATCAAGAAAAGAGCAAAGCAAAGAATTCTAACCGCTTTCATCCGCACATATCCCTTTGTCATCGGGCCGGCAACTGATCGAATATGATTGTTGATTATGTTACCGCTTAACAAACGAATGGAAAGCCGCTTTGTTTAAAAGACAATCGGCATTGTATTGAAAAATTTCATACAAATTCACATTGTTGCGTCCATAATCGCGTGTGCTATACTTGCTTTATTGTGAAATCCATATTGTTTAAAAATTGCTGAGAGCCGATACGGCATCTCTTTTGTGGGTTAAAGACGAATTTATTTATGGAGAAACAAACGTTATGTCCTTGTTATAGGGGGAATCCGTTCGCGACTCGATCAAATTGTGGAAGGCGATATGATGATTGACCGAAGGCATGTCCGCGACAATAAGACGCGCCACCCCTTTTCACCGAGAAAAACAACGGCGGTCGGTCTTCTCGTCATCATCGTCCTGCTGACGTTTGGGTGCCTTTTGCCGCTGCCGGCGCACGCCGCCAAACGGGTGGTCCGCGTCGGCCTGTACGAAAACGCGCCCAAGATTTTTACGACGCCGGAAAGCAAACCAGCCGGCATTTTTGTCGACATTATCGAGGAAATCGCCAAAGCGGAAAACTGGAGCCTGCAGTACGTCCCCTGCCGATGGTCGGAATGTCTGGACGGATTGGCAAACGGCCAAATCGACTTGATGCCCGATGTGGCCCGCACCGCCGAGCGCGAACAATTGTATTCCTTTCACCAGACGCCGGTGCTCGCTTCCTGTTTTCAGGTTTACACACGCCAAGGCAGCGGCATTCGCTCCATCCTGGATTTGAACGGGAAACGGATCGCCGTCCTGGACGGATCGGTCCAGCAGGATTCTTTCCAGGCCCTCGCCGAGAGCTTCGGGCTTTCCATCACGATGGTGCCCGCCGCGGATTATCGGTCCGTTTTCGAAATGGTGGTGCAAAACAATGCGGACGCCGCCATTGTCAACCAATTTTTTGGCGCGATGAACGCCCGCAAGTACGGTTTGGAAGACACGGCGATCATCTTCAATCCCTCCGACCTGTTTTTCGCCGCGCCGAAAAAAGGCGCCGAAGCGTTGTTGAGCGCCGTGGATAAGCACCTCAAAGAAATGAAGGAGGATTCGCAATCCGAATATTATCGATCCCTCCGGCATTGGACGTCCGAGGAAGTGCACTTTAAAATTCCCACCTGGCTGCTGATTGTCATTCTCATCGTGGTCGCCACCATGGCGATCACTTTGGTGGAAGCGTGGTACTGGAAGATTCAGTTGAACAAGCGGACGCAGGAACTGCAGATCCGCAACAAGGAATTCGAACGCGTCACCGACGCCTTTGTCGCCATGGACAACAATTGGCAACTGACCCAGATCAACGCCCACGCGGGGGAAATACTCAACCGTCGGCCGGAAAGTCTGTTGGGCAAAAACATCTGGGTCGAGTTGCCGACCGCCATCAGCGAGTCATTGCAGCAAACGATTCAGCGGGCGATGGCGCACCAGAAGCAGCTGACGTTCGAAGACTATCATGCGCCGACGGAGCGGTGGTTCGAATACAGCATTTATCCTTCGCCGGACGGCCTTTCCATATATTTTCATGATATTACAAGGCGTAAAAATGCGGAAATCGGCCTTCGCGTCACAAACCGCGCGTTGCGCACGCTCAGCGAATGCAACCAGGCGCTGGTCCATACGGAAGATGAGCCGACGTTGCTGAACGAGATCTGTCGCATCCTCGTCGAGCACGGCGGGTATCGCACGGCCTGGGTCGGGTATGCGCTGGATGATGAAAACAAGACCGTGCAACCCATGGTTCAAGTGGGAGCCGAACCAGGCTTCTTCGAGTCGTTGAACATCTCCTGGGCCGACATCGAACGGGGGCGCGGCCCCACGGGGACGGCCATTCGCACGGGTCGACCGGTGGCCGCGCAGGACCTTTCCACCCATGCGTCATACGCTCTGTGGCGGGATTTGACCCTGAAGCACAATTTTTTGTCGATGGCGGCATTGCCGTTGAAACAGGACCATCACACGTTCGGCGCCCTGGTCGTTTGTTCCTCGACCACCCATGCCTTCCATCCGGACGAAATGAAATTGCTGGAAGAACTCGCCGGCGATCTCGCATTCGGCATCGTCACCATTCGGTCACAGCAAGAACGCATTAAAGCCGAAGCGGAAAAGCAGGCGACTTATCGCTTGCTGGAAAGCATCATCGAATTTCTGCCCGACGCCACCTTCGTCATCGATCAGGACAAGCGGGTCATCGCCTGGAACAATGCCTGCGAAACGATGACCGGCATCAAAAAGGAAACGATGCTGGGACGCGGCGATTACGCTTACGCCGAGCCGTTTATCGGCAAGCGGCGGCCGATTCTGGTCGATCTGCTGGACGAAGCGCCCTCGCCAGAGAGGGAAAAAGGCTATCAATACGTCCGACGCGAGGGCGACGCCATCTATGGGGAAGCGTTCGTTCCAAATTGGCGCAACGGAGAAGGCGGACATCTGTGGAGCGCGGCGCGAAAGCTGTTCGACCAGGAAGGAAACCGTCGCGGCGCGATCGAAAGCATTCGTGACATCACCGAGGAACGACGAACGGAAGAAGCCCTGCACGCCAGCGAACGGGAATATCGCGAGTTGGTGATGCTGGCCAACAGCATCATTCTGCGGTGGAACAGCGAAGGGCGAATCATCTTTTTAAACGAATTCGGCCAGCGATTTTTCGGTTACACACAAGAAGAAATCATCAACCGTCACGTCGTCGGCTCCATCGTTCCGCTGAACGAAAGCACCGGGCGGGACCTGCGGCCGTTGATGACGGAAATCACCGCGAATCCGCAAAAATACGAGCGCAACATCAATGAGAACATCCGCCGCAACGGTGAGCGAGTCTGGGTCGACTGGACCAACAAAATGGTCTTCGACAAGAACGGCGAGGTAAAGGAAATCCTGAGCATCGGCTCGGACATCACCGAGCGGAAAAAGGCGGAAGATCAAGTCCGCCGCCTCAACGAGGATCTGGAACGGCACGCCGAGGTGCTGGAGCAGCGAGTGGCCGAACGAACCGCCGAGTTGTTGGTCGCCAAAGACCGCGCCGAATCCGCGGACCGGGTCAAATCGGCCTTCCTGGCTTCGATGTCGCATGAACTGCGCACGCCGCTGAATTCGATCATCGGCTTCACCGGCATTTTGCTGCAGGAACTGGCGGGGCCGCTGAATCCCGAACAGAAAAAGCAATTGGTCATGGTGCAGGACAGTTCGCGTCATCTACTGAGCTTGATCAACGACGTTCTGGACATCTCCAAAATCGAGGCCGGTCAACTGACCCTCTCCTCCACGACGTTCGAGTTGAAAACATCCATCGAGAAAATGATCTCGCTGGTTACGCCGATGGCGCAGAAAAAAGGGCTCGAACTGAGTTTGGATTTCGCCGATGACGTCAAGATGGTAACAACGGATCAACGGCGGCTGGAACAGGTTATTCTCAACCTACTCAACAATGCCGTTAAATTCACGGAACACGGTGGCGTGCACGTTGTCTGCCGCAACGATAACGACGGCATTCTAATGGCCGTGACCGACACCGGCATCGGCATGCCCGCCGAGGAATTGGAAAAGCTCTTCCAACCATTTCACCAAATCGACACCGGCCTGGCGCGCAAGCATGAAGGCACCGGTTTGGGTCTTTCTATTTGCCGACGGTTGCTGGATATCATGGGCGGAAAGATTTGGGTGGAAAGCCAGGTCGACGTGGGCAGCACCTTCTATGTCAATTTCACCAATGCGCCGGAGACAACCCATGAATAAAACACTCCTGATAATCGAAGACAATTTTCAAAATGCGTACATGATGCGTTTTCTGCTCGAAAAGCACGGCTTCACCATCCTCGTCGCGGAGACCGGGAAAATCGGAATCGAAATGGCCTTGGCGCATCTTCCGCGAGCGATTTTGCTGGACATCCAACTGCCGGAAATGGATGGCTACGCCGTGGCCGCCGAGCTGAAGAAGCATCGCGCATTGGATAACACACCGATCATCGCCGTCACCTCCTACGCGATGGTGGGCGACCGGGAACGCATCCTGGCCGCCGGCGCGACGGGATATATCGAAAAGCCGATCAACCCGGAAACGTTCGTCTCGGAAATAATCGGGTATCTCGAACAAAACAGTTTTGAATAGGAAGCGGCCATGAATGTTCTAATCGTTGACGATCGAATGGAAAATCGCTACTTGCTGGAATCGCTGTTCAAAGGGAACGGCCACACCGCCGTGTCGTCGGCCAACGGCGCCGAAGCGTTCGAACGATTGCAAAAAGAGCGCTTCGACCTGATCATCAGCGACATCCTCATGCCGGTCATGGACGGCTTTCAGTTGTGCCGAAAGATCCGGGCGGAAGAAACGCTGCAACATGTTCCATTCATTTTTTACACGGCTACCTATACCGGTCCGCAGGATGAGGAGTTGGCGCGGAAAATCGGCGCCGACCGCTTCGTCATCAAACCTTGCGAACCGGACGTTTTGCTTCAAATCGTCAAGGAGGTAATCGAAGCCGCCGACATCAATAAAGAAAAATCGCCATCGCATCCGCCCAAGGAGGAGGAAATTCTCAAGCTGTACAGCGAACGGTTGGTGCGCAAACTCGAACAAAAAATGCTGGAAGCCGAAAAGGAACTCGTGGCGCGGCAGGCGGCCGAAGAAGCGCTCCGCGAGCGGACTGTCGAATTGAAAGAAGCGCTGATCGGCAGCATCTCGGCCATGTCGGGCATCGTCGAAAAACGCGATCCCTACACGGCCGGTCATCAGATCCGCGTCGCCAAACTGGCCAAGGCGATCGCGACGGAACTTGGTTTTCCGCCGGAAAAAATCGAGGGCATTTACCTGGCGGGCATCATTCACGACATCGGAAAAATTTCCGTTCCGGCCGAAATCCTCGCCAAACCGGGCAAGCTTTCCGAACAGGAATACGCCTTGATCAGGCTGCATCCGCAATCCGGTTATGAAATCCTGCGGCCGATTCGGTTTCCCTGGCCGATCGCCGAAATAGCCCTGCGGCATCACGAACGGCTGGATGGAACGGGGTATCCGCACAACCTGGTGGGCGACGCGATTTTGTTCGAAGCGCGGATCCTGGCCGTGGCCGATGTGGTCGAAGCGATGTCTTCCCATCGTCCTTACCGCCCCGCTTTGGGCATCGACCGGGCGTTGGCGGAAATCCGTGCGGAAAAAGGGCGATTGTACGATCCGACGGTCGTGGAAATATGTTTGCGGCTTTTTGAGGAAAAACAGTTCAGTCTTGATGTCTGACGAGCAGGAACGTGCGTCCGATGTCTGTTTGCTCATGTTGAACAATCGCCAAGCGGAAAATGAGGGCTGCCATGAAAGTGCTCATCGTCGATGATCGGGACGAAAACCGTTATCTCCTGGAATCGTTGCTCAAAGGAAACGGGTACGCCGTGGCGTCGGCCGTCAACGGTGCGGAGGCCCTCGAACGATTAAAAAACGATACGATCGACCTGATTATCAGCGACATTCTCATGCCGGTTATGGACGGCTTCCAATTGTGCCAGCAAGTGAAAACCGACGACCGGTTGCGCACGATCCCCTTCATCGTGTACACCGCCACGTACACCGGTCCCAAGGACGAGGAATTCGCCCGGAAACTCGGCGCGAACAAATTCATCATCAAGCCTTGCGAACCGGAAGTCATCCTCCAGCACATCGATGAGGTGCTGGCCGCCGCCAAGCAAAATGAAGACGCCCCGCAGGAGCCGTTGCCGCAAGAAGGTGAAATTCTCAAGCTGTACAACGAGCGGTTGGTGCGCAAGCTCGAACAAAAAATGCTGGAAGCGGAACAAGAACTGGTGACGCGGCAGGCGGCCGAAGAAGCGCTGGCTCAAGCCACGCAGTTGACCCGCGTCGGTCATTGGTATTGGGATCTGCAAACGGGCGGCATCAAATGCACCAAGGAGATTTATCGTCTTTTAGGCTTGAAAGAAAACACCGAGTTGAAGATCGACGACGCCTTCCGATACGTTCATCCGGAAGACAAAGACGCCCTTAAAAAAATCATTCAGGAAGCCCTTCACCAGAAGAAACTCTATCGCTTCGAGTATCGCCACGTTCGCGCCGACAACTCCATCGCTTGGTGCGATTCACTGGGCCAGCCCGTGGTCGGCCCGGACGGCGAGGTGGTCGCCTTACACGGGGCCATTCAGGACATCACCGAACGAAAACTGGCCGAGGAACATCGCCAGAAGCTGGAAGAGCAACTGCGCCACTCGCAGAAAATGGAATCGATCGGTCGCCTGGCCGGCGGCATCGCGCACGACTTCAACAATCTGCTGCAGGGTATTCTCGGGTTCGGCGAAATCATGAAGGAACATCTCAACGACAACGATCCGCTGGCGGATTACCTGGGCGAAATCCTGAAGGCAGCTAAAAACGCAGCGGATCTGACTAAGCAGCTTCTCGCCTTTTCTCGTAAGCAAATCATTGTGCCCAAGCCCATCGATCTGAACAAGGTCATCGACCGCTCCCGCAAGATGTTGAGTCGACTGATCGGCGAGGACGTCAACTTCGCCTTCATTCCCGGCGAACGCCTTTGGAAGACCAAGGCGGACCCCGCGCAGATCGACCAGATCCTGGTCAACCTGTCGGTGAACTCCCGCGACGCAATGCCCGAGGGCGGCAAGCTGACCATCGAAACCGCCAACATCGTGATGAGCGAGGAGGATTGCCGCAATCACCCTGGAACCATCCCGGGAGAGTTCGTCATGATGGCCGTAAGCGACACCGGGTGCGGCATGTCCAAGGAAGTGCAGGAACGGATCTTCGAGCCGTTCTTCACCACCAAGGACCTGGGCAAAGGCACCGGTCTGGGCCTGTCGATGGTGTACGGCATCGTCTCGCAACACGGCGGCTTCATTTATTTGTATTCCGAACTCAACGAGGGAACGACCTTTAAAATTTATCTTCCGCGCATCGCCGAAGCGGCGGAGCCGGCGAGCGCCGAAAACGATGTCGAAACCGGGCCGGTCATCGGTACCGAAACCATTTTACTGGTCGAGGATCAAAACATTGTCCGCCAATTGTCGAGCGTGTACCTGACCAAACACGGCTATCGCGTGTTGACGGCAGCCAATGGCGGCGAGGCGTTTTTGAAATGCGAAAACTACGAGGGCGACATTCATCTTTTGTTGACGGACGTGGTGTTGCCCAACATGAACGGTAAAGAGCTGTACAACCGCCTCGCGCGCCTGCGGCCGGGCATCAAGGTCGTGTACATGTCCGGCTACACCGACGATGCCATCGTGCACCACGGCATTCTGGATCCCGGCACCTTTTTCTTGTCCAAGCCGTTTAAAATGGAAGAACTGCTGCGGAAGGTTCGCGAAGCGCTGGATGCCCCATTTCCCACCGTCGAACCCGAGAAGGCCGGCACGATCCTGTTGTTCGACAATGATGAGCGAACGCAAATCGTCGCGCAGGTTTTGCTCACTGAGGAAAGATACGAGGTCATCACGGTCGGCAATACCGCCGAAGGTCTTCAGGTATTGAAGGAGCAAATCGACGGAATCGACGCCGTTCTTGTGGGTTTTGACCTTCCCGAGAAGGACAGCGAGGGGATTGTGCGACGTATCCGGGAATTGCACCAGGACATACCGGTCATCCTTGTCGGCGAATTCGGAAAGGGGGCGAACCTGCCGCAATCGGATCAGTTCGCCCCAGTCCATTTTCTTGCCAAACCCTTTGCGCGAATCGATCTGCTCGGCGTGCTGAAAAAGGCGTTGCCGAAAAAGCGCGCGGGCGCGTCCCGGCCGAGATTCTCGTAGCTGACGATCACCGCGCCGCTATTGGCCGCGATGGAAGGCGACGACGCGGCGACTGATCTTTTTCGTCGCGTGATACAGCGCGGTGAATTCGCGGAAATGAGTGTCGTAGACTTTCGCCGTTTGCGGTCGCGGCTGGTAGGTCGCGGCAACCTCGACGCGCCGCGGAATATCCTCGAGGCGGATCTTGCCCAGCGCCAACGCGGCAATGAACGCCGAACCGCGTACGTTGGCCTCGATCGGTTTGTTCACCTGGCGCACCGGCCGCTGCAGCACATCGGCGAAGATCTGACACCACACGTTCGAATTGGCGCCGCCGCCGACCGCGGTGATCGCGACGGTCTTACGCCCCAGGAAGCGCTCCACCGGGCGAAGGATCCACCGGGTGTTGAGCGCGATCCCCTCGTACAACGCGCGCACCGCATCGGCACGCGTGTGCTCCAGCGACAGATGATGCAAACCCGCGCGAATCATTTGATCCTCGATCGGCGCGCGCTCGCCGTAAATCCATGGCGTGTAAATCAGGCCGTTGGCGCCCGGCGGCGCGGTTTCGACCAGACGATCCAACCGCGCGTAGACGTCGGCCGGCGGGGGGCCGCTTTGCAGAGCGTCATCCGGATACAACAGCTTGTTGACCGCGAAATTGAGATTGCCGCAGGCGGTCGCCTGCAACGCGGTCATCAGGTAGCGGCCGGGCACCGCGCAGGGCAGCGAGGCAATCGCCGCCAGGATGTCGGTCTTTTTGTACGGCACGTGCGCGCCGAGCCAACTGGAGGTTCCCAGATACAAATGGACGTCGCTGTCGGCCACCGCGCCCGACCCCACCGCTGCCGCCGTGGTGTCGATCGAACCGGCGATCACCGGGGTTGTCGGCAGAAGTTTCAGAGCCGCCGCCGCCTCGGGAAGCAGGTTGCCCAACACCGCCGTGCATGGCGCCGGTGCGGGAATTTTTCGCTCGGGAATGCCGATCATCTTGCACAGCCCGGAGTCGATGACGATGTGCGCGGGATTGCGGTTATCGGTGATCCACGAGGTCATCAGCGAATCGACCGTGGACACCATTCGTCCGGTAAGCTTGAAATTGAGGTAGTCCAGCACGTTCAAGAACTTGTCGGTGCGCCGGTACATGTCGGGCCAGCGGTACTTGATGAACAGCATGTGCCCGACCGGGTCCTTGCCGGTAAGCGACGGCGCGCCGCCGGTCAACCGAATGAACCGAGCGATCTTGTGCGGCGCAAAGCCGGCCACGTTGACGCGTCCGCCCAACCGTTTTTGCACGTAGGGCGCGCCGCGGGTGTCCATCCATAAAATCGCGTTGGACAACGGCCGACCCTGGGCATCGACCGGCAGGGTGCCCTCGCCCTGCGTGTTGGCGCACACAGCGACAATCTGTTCCGGTTGCACTTCGCACCGTTTCATCAGCGCGCCGCTGGCCGCGGTGAGCGCTTTCCACCAGTCAGCGGGATCCTGTTCGGCGCCGCCACCGGCCGGCAGAAACGTCTCCACCGGGCTGAATTCCCACGCGTGCACATGGCCGAACAGATCGACCAACGCCGCTTTACAGCCGCTGGTGCCCAGATCGATCGCCAGCACCAACTCGGGCGCCGGCTCGTTTGCTTTTGCCTTGGTCCGTGTCGTTTTTGCTGCCGCGCTCATCCGCTTTTTCTCGACCGGTTTTTAACGTTTTGTTTCGAGTACTTGCGCAGATAGTACTGATGCATCACATGCGCCTCGAAAAGGTTGATGCTTTTCGCCCCGCCGAGGAACTCGCCCTCGATGAAGGCCTTGCATGTTTTTTCCAGCACCAGGCAGGCGGCGAAAGCGTCGTCGAGCGTGGCGCCGACGCATACCGCGCCGTGGTTGGCCATCAGCGCGGCGTTGCGCCCTTTAAGCGCCTTGATGGTTTTGTCCACGACCTTTTTGGTCGACGGCAGCGCGTAATCGGCCACACGCACCGTCGGTCCAAGGA
>DAINPV010000023.1:0-21532 GCA_036743315.1 bacterium
CCTGCCCTGGCTGACGGCAGGGGCTGTGGCATGGCTGACCGATGCCGACGCGGCCGGTTTTTTGGCAGTCTTAAGCGGCCTGATGTTCACCGGTCTGCCGGCGGCGATGATTCTGCTTTTTTCCCTGGGCGCCCACCTGCAACGCAAGGATGAACATGCCCCACCCGGCGCCGACGGCACACGATGGACGCGCGACGGGCACTCGCTGTGGGATGACCCGCATATCCATCCGATGTCCCGTTATGTGATGGGGTTCGTCTTTTTCCTGCCCGGCGTGCTGTCGATGATGGCGGTGAGCATCCAACTATGGAAGGTCGAGCTGGTCGAAGGCGGTCTGATCGGCCTGGTCGGCTGGCCTCTGGCTTTTGCTGTGACTGTCTGGAGCTATACACGCCAAATGAACGGCCTGTCGCACCTGGGTTTGATCTTGGGACCAGGGCGCGATTCTTTTTCGCGTTAACAAGTTATCTTCATAAAATATCGCATAAACTATCGATTTTGAATGAGTAATCATTCATTTCTCCTAAATCTAATGTAATTAGTTGAAAAAATTGATTATGCTTTTTGTGATATATTGACAGATAATGATTTTTTTCCCTATTCTCATAGCTCAATCTTGCAACTAGGGATTTCACACTTAAATTCGCGCTAACAAACTCAGCAAGGAGAGTTTCATGGATCTTAGCAGGCGGAGTTTCCTGAAAGTCGGCGGCGGCGCGTCGCTGGCGATCCTCGCGGGACTCCCGGGCCTGAACCTCGGCCGCGCTTATGCCGCCAGCGAAAAGATGGGCAAACTCAAGGCTTCCACACCCTTGACGACCATCTGCCCGTACTGCGGCGTCGGTTGCGGGGCGATCATGCACAGCCGGACGATCAACGGCAAGATGTCGATCGTCAACCTCGAGGGCAACCCGGACCACCCGATCAATCGAGGGTCGTTATGCAGTAAGGGCAACGCGATCTTCCAGATCCACGACGACCCCGGCAACAAACGTCTCCAGTATGTCGAATATCGCGCTCCAGGCGCCACAACTTGGCAGAAAAAATCCTGGGATTGGGCGCTGAAAGAGATCGCGAAACGGGTGGTTGATACCCGGGAAAAAACCTTCATCGAAAAGAACGATGCCGGGCAGACGGTCAACCGGATGATGGGCATGTCCTGCATGGGCGGCGCGGCTTTGGATAACGAAGAAGGCTATCTGCTGTCCAAGTGGATGCGCTCGCTAGGCGTGGTTTATCTCGAACATCAGGCCCGAATATGACACAGCTCGACGGTCGCCAGTTTGGCGGCTTCGTTCGGTCGGGGTGCGATGACCAATCACTGGATTGATCTCAAGTACTCCGACGTGTTTCTGATCATCGGGGCGAATGCGGCGGAAAACCATCCGATTTCCTTCAAGTGGATCACCGAGGCCATCGAGCAACGGGGCGCCAAATTGATCAGCGTCGATCCGCGTTACACGCGCACCAGCGCCCGCGCGCACATTTACGCTCCGTTGCGGCCGGGCACGGATATTGCGTTCATGGGCGGGATGATCAACTACATCCTGCAACATGACTTGATCCAGCCGGAATACGTGAAGCACTACACCAACGCCACTTTGTTGATCAGTGAAAACTACGATTTCAAAACGGCGGAAGGTATCTTCTCCGGGTACGATCCGGAAAAGCGGGTGTACGATCCCTCGTCGTGGGCCTATCAGCTCGACGATAAAAAGGTTCCCAAGCGCGACATGAGCATGCAGGATCCGCATTGCGTGTACCAGTTGCTCAAGAAATTCTATGCGCGCTACGACATGGAGACGGTCAGCAAGATCACCGGCACGCCGCAGGATCTGCTTAAAGAGGTTTATCAAACCTTCGCCAGCACCCATGCGCCGGACAAGTCGGCGACGATCATGTACGCGATGGGCACCACGCAGCACACGAAGGGCACGCAGAACATCCGTTCCTACGTGATTCCCCAGTTGCTGTTGGGCAACATCGGCATGGCCGGCGGCGGCATCAACGCGATGCGCGGGGAAAGCAACGTGCAAGGCAGCACGGATATGGCGTTGTTGTTCCATATTCTGCCCGGCTATTTGCAGAGCCCGACGGATGCGGACATCAACCTGGAAACCTTTATCGCCAAGTATTATGAAGGGAAGAACTTCGATCCCGATTCGTTGGCCTGGTGGGGCAACGGCCGCAAGTACATCGTCAGCCTGCTCAAAGAATGGTACGGCGAGCATGCGACGGCGGCCAACGATTTCGCCTATGACTGGATTCCCAAACGGGGCGGCAATTACAGCCACATCTCCTTGTTCGAGGATATGAGCAAAGGCATGCTCAAGGGTGCTTTCTTCTTCGGGCAAAATCCGGCGGTCGGCGGTCCCAACGCCGAATTGGAACGCAACGCACTGGCGAAATTGAACTGGATGGTCACCGTCGATTTGTGGGAAACGGAAACCTCGGTTTTCTGGAAGCGCGACGGCGTGAATCCCAAGGACATCAAAACCGAAGTGTTCCGCCTGCCCGCGGCGGCCAGCGTGGAAAAGGAAGGTTCGGTGTCCAATTCCGGCCGGTGGGTGCAATGGCGTTACAAGGGCGGCGATGCGCCGGAAATGGCGATGGACGATTTGTGGATCGTGCACCGCTTGCAACAGGAAGTCTACAAACTATACCAGACCGGCAAAGGCAAGAAGTTCCCGGAACCGATCCTCAAGCTCAACTGGCCGTATGACAACGGGCACGGTCATCCGGACGTACACAAAGTGGCCAAGGCGCTCAATGGTTATGAAACGGCGACCGGCAAACAGGTGCTCAATTTCACGGTGCTGACCGGCGACGGCGCCACCGCCTGCGGTTGTTGGGTCCTGAGCGGGTGCTACAACGAAGCCGGCAACAACATGGCCCGGCGCGATCCGAAGGACACGCATCTGGGCATGTATCACAATTGGTCGTGGTGCTGGCCGGTCAACCGCCGCGTGCTGTACAACCGCGCGTCGGTCAGCCTGAACGGCAAACCCTATGCGTCGGACAAGGCGGTCATTACGTGGGAAACGGATAAATGGATCGGCGATGTGCCCGACGGCGGCATGCCGCCGATGAGCGACACGACCGGCAAACCCAAGCTGCCGTTCATCATGAAGAACGAAGGCGTGGCCAGCCTCTTCGCGGCCGGTCTGGTGGACGGTCCGTTCCCCGAGCACTATGAACCGGTGGAAAGCCCGACCGAAAACCTGCTGCATCCGGCGTGCGACTGCAACCCGGCGGTGTTCTACTACGGCGGCGAATCGGCCAAGTTCGGCACCCCCGACAAGTATCCGATCATCGGCACGACCTACCGCGTAACCGAGCATTGGCAGGCCGGCTCGATGACGCGCAGTCTGCCCTGGCTCGTCGAATTGATGCCCGAACTGTTCATCGAGATGAGCGAAACGCTCGCCAAGGAAAAGGGCTTGCAGAACGGCGATCTGGTGCGCGTGTGGAACGATCGCGGCAGCCTGGTCGCCAAGACCTGCGTCACCAACCGCTTCAAGCCGCTCAAGGTGAACGGCAAGGATGTCGAGACCGTGGGCATCCCCTGGCACTGGGGCTTCTGCGGCATCTGCGAAGGCGATTCGGCGAACGTGTTAACCCCTCACGTAGGAGATGCGAACACCCGGATTCCCGAGTTCAAGGCGTTCCTCGTGAACATCGAGAAGAAACTTTAAGGAGGTGCAGTTATGGGTAAAAAGTTGATGATTATCGACCCCAGCCGCTGCACCGGTTGCCGCGGGTGTCAGGTCGCCTGCAAACAGTGGAACGAGCAGCCCGCCGTGAAGACCATCTTCACCGGGAGCTATCAGAATCCGCCCGATCTGGACGGTGACACCTACACGCTGGTGCGCTTCCGCGAGCGCGACAACGGCAAGCCCTTCGGCGTGTATTGGCTGCTGACCAACGACAAGTGCCGCCACTGCGCGGAACCCACGTGCGTCGACGGCTTCAGCAACGCGAAGGACGCGACGTTCATTTCGCCGGAAGGCGCGGTGGTCTACACCGACCAGGCGAAAGCCGCCGACTTCGAAACCGTCAAGGAATATTGCCCGTTCAACATTCCGCGTTTGAAGAAGAGCGGAGTGATCGCCAAATGCACGCTGTGTTACGACCGCGTCGCCGAAGGCATGGAGCCCGCGTGCGCGCACGCCTGCCCCACCGACGCGATTTCGTTCGGCGATTACGACGCGATGATGAAATACGCCGAAGAACGCATCGCCTGGCTCAAAGCCAAAGACGGACGCGTCAAAGCCGACAAGATCAAGCTCTATCCGGATCTGCCCAGCGCGGTCAAGTGGATCCTGATGGACGATTACGACGCGCACGGTCTGGAAGGCGACGTTTAATCGCACTGGACATCAATCTGCAGGGCCTCGCCGACGGCGGGGCCTTTCTTTTTCCCGCGCCCCTCTTGCTTGGCATCGAGCTTTGGTGTACCCGAGAAAGAGGCGTTGCGCCTGCCCTCGCAAGCATAAAGGAGAACACGGATGAAAGTCCGCGGCAAACTTCCGCCGGTTCCGGTCACGCCCCATCACGACGACGAAGTCAAACCGGGTTTTTGCCAACTGACCGACGTGCGCATCGCTCAGGCGATCGAAGCCTACCGCGGCGACGAGTATGTCGCCGAAGATCTGCTCGCTCTGATTGAAAATTCGTTGCGGTTGGTCAACAAATCCTTCGCCCTGTTTTTACCCTTCGCGCGGAACTATTCCCTTGCTCCCGAGCAGGCGGCCCAACGTCTGAAAGAGGGGTGTTCTTTGCTGGAGGCGGAGCGGTTCGCGGTCGGCGAAGATGAGTTGATCGCCCTGGCGCGCGACGTGCTCACGCTGGCCTCGTTCACCGACGAGGAAACCTTGCAGGCGATGACCGCGTGGGTGGAACAGGCGATCGCCGAGCCGGCCGGGCTGGCCGACCTGCTGCGGCTGTCGGTGGCGCGCGACGCGGAAACGATCAACAAGCTGGCCACGCGATCGGGGTTGCTGCGCGAATCATTTTTCTTTTTGCTGCACAACCTCGGCTCGGCCGTGCTGCCGGCCTTCGCGCACACCCTCGCCCATCATGTGCGGGACGAACAATGGATGTTCGGCAATTGTCCCATTTGCGGCAACCAACCGGCGATGGGCGCGTTGGTCGGCGACGGCGGCAAGCGGCATTTGTATTGCGGCGCGTGCAATTTCGTCTGGACCTTCCCCCGGCTGAAATGCCCCTACTGCGGCAACGAGGACAGCGAGCAACTGCGCGCCCTGACCCATGACGAAGAAGCGCCGCACTACCTCGACGCCTGCCTGGCGTGCGAGCGGTACGTGAAGACGGTGGACTACCGCAAGGCTGACGCCAAACGCGCCGTGCTGTTGCCGGTGGAGGACGCGGCGACGGTGTTTCTAGACATCATGGCGGCCAACGAAGGCTATCGTCGCGAATAGCCGTTAGGCAAAACGAGAGGAGACCTCGTGCTGATCATCAAGAACATCGAGGTCGATCCCCCCGACGCGCCGAACGACGGCAGCGCCCGCGTCACGTGTCGCTGCACGGTGTTCACGCCCAACGAGCGGGCGCGCATCACGGCAGTGCGTCTCGACCTGTCGCCGTTGGGGCTGGCGGCCGAACATCCCCTCTCACCGACCGATCATGTTTTGCCCGGCACCGCCGAAGGCGTTTACGAAACGTCCTGGCCCGTGCCGTTGTTGACCGAGCCGGGGCACTACGAACTGCCCTTGTTCGCGCTGGATTCCGAAGGCGCCGCCGGGCGGCAGAAAGCGCCGTTGCGGGTCGATTATCGTCGACCGGCCTATCCGAGCGCGGTGCAACACCCGGACAATCGACGCGCGCTGGAGACGATCGCCGCCGCGCCGCTGACGGCGGGCAACCGCGTGACGATCCTCGACGACGGCCGGGCCGCCTTCGACACGCGGCTGGCGATGATCGAAAGCGCGACGCGGCAGATCAACCTGCAGTCCTACACGCTCAGCGACGAGGGGGAAAGCGAACGGCTGGTCAAGGCGCTGCTGGCCAAGGCCGAGGCGGGCGTCGAGGTCAACGTGCTGCTCAACGCCGACACGCAGTTGCCCTCCTCGCCGATCGGCACGTTGCGCCTACGCTTTCAAAAACTGTTGCTCGATCTGCAACTGCTGGGACAGAAAATCGAAGCCCATCTGGCCGATGAATCCAACGAAAGCGTCGTCGCGGTGCTGATGCGTCAATGGCAGCAGAATCAGCGCGGCATCAACCTGCTGATGTTCAGCGGCCAGTTGCTGCGCGACGCGGGCATCGTCTCGCCGCGCGGCGGCGATCAACCGCCGGCCATCTGGCTGCAGAAGATGCGGCAGGATCGGACGCCGGAAACCAGAGAGGCGAAGGATCGATTGACCGTGTTCAACGGCCCCGGCGGGCTGCCCGCGCTGCCGCTGCTGGATTTCGCGATTCACGAAAAGATCCTGGTGATCGACGGCGAACGGGCGATCATCGGCGGACGCAACATCGACGACCGTTATTTCTTCCGCTGGTTGGACATGGACCTGCTGCTGACCGGCCCGCTCGTGCACCACGTGCAACAGGGCTTTCTGCACAGCTTCAGGACCTTCTCCGCCGGCAACGCCAACGTCCAGCAGCCGACCGCGTTGTTGCAGGCCGACAAGCCGACCGGCGAAGTCGAGGCGCAGTTCATTCAGTCGCGGCCGTGGCGCGGCGAATACCAGGCCATGCGCGCGTTGATCAGCGCGCTGCAGATGGCCCGCGATCACGTGTTCATTTCCTCGCAGTACGTCATTCTGCCCGATTGCCTGCTGCGTGACGCACTGCTGGACGCGGCCCGGCGCGGCGTGGAAATCCGCATTCTGACCAACTCGTACCGCACCTGCCAGGAGGTGGGATTTTCCACCGGCTACCTGGTGTCGCTCAATTACCTGCCCGCGCTGCTGGCCGAAAAAATCCGTCTTTTCGAAATCGACGGTCACGAGATCGACGGGCAGCCGCAGCCGTATCTGCACGTCAAGGAATTTCTCATCGACGGCGAGCTGGCGCTGGTCGGCTCGTTCAATTTGTCGATCCGCAGTTGCTACATCGAGTCGGAAAACTTGATCGCCATTCACCATCCGGCGACGGTTGTCGACTTGGAGGAACGCTTCCTCCGCCGCCAAAGCGCCCAGGCGAGCGAGATCACTGCCGCGCGTTGGAGCGAGATCAACCGCCAGCATAAAAGCAAGATCGAACTGGCGCGGTACGCCGAGTTGCTTTACTAACGCTATTTTGCCCCGCACGTTGCCAAGCGGTCGGACAATTATTATGAATAGAAATGGATGGGGGTCTGCGTTTCCACATGTCGCGGGAAAAAAGCGAGTCGTTGATCAACCGACCGGCCGCGGAAGGCTTTTTTTTCAAAAGCCGCGTGCAGGGGCGGCTGTTCTACACCCTGCTGACGATCGGCTTGCTGCCATTGTTGATCACCGCGTCGATCGGTTATCTGTTCGCCCGCAAGACGGTGGCAAAGGAGGAAGGGGCGCAGTTGCGCGCCATCGTGGAAATGAAAGCGCGGCTGTTGGACGCCTGGTTTCGCGAACGGGCGCAGGACATCGCCGACATCGCCGACAGCGAACACGTGCGTGCATGCCCGGGGCTGGATCACCGAACGCAACAAAATCGAACCTGTGCGTTGCTGGATCGCCTCCAGAAACGTTCCTCCTCGTTCATCCAGCTGGCGGTGATCGACGAAAACGCGCGCTCCCACGCCGCCACCGGTCCGTTGCCGATCGGAGTGAACCACAATCATATAGTCGCTCTGATCGCCGAACTGCAGCGGTCGTCCGAACGGATGATCATCCGCACGTTACGCGAACCGGCGTTCGGCGCCGTGGTGACCATTGCGCGAAAAGCGGACGCCGACAAACCGAACGAGCGGTTGTTCGTCGTCGGCCTGTTGAACCTGAACGAAATTGCCCGGGACATCATCGACGACCAGACGGGGTTGGGCGCCAGCGGCCTCACCTACCTGGTCGACGAGCACGGCCTGCCGCTCGATTCCGACCCACCTGCCGCCGACGGCGACAAGTCGTTCAGCCTCGAGTTGGAAACCTACCGGGAACAGCGCCTGCAGATCGTCGCCGGTCTCGCCGGGTCCAAAGTGCTGCGTTACGGCATGAGGATCAAGGATCTCGGCTGGAATTTAATCGCCGAGCGCAACATCGACGAGGTCTTCCGCCCGATCCGCTATATCCGCACGGTCGTGTTGGGCACAACCCTTTTGTTGATTCTGGCGGTGGCCTTTTTGTCGGCCTGGGTCGCCCGTTATTTCACCAAGCCGTTGCGGGCGGCCACCAAAGCGGCCGACGCGGTCGCCGCGGGCAACCTGACGGCCAGGATCAACTACCAGTCGATCGGCGAGCCGCAACATTTGATCGACGCGTTCAACAAGATGGTCGACAACGTGCGCAGCACGCAGGACGAATTGTCGGAAAAGCGCAACGAATTGCAACAGGCCTACGACAAGCTGGTGGCCGCGCAGGATTGTCTGTTGCAACAGGAACGCATGGCGGCGATCGGGCAATTCACGGCCAGCGTCATCCACGAAATGCGCAACCCGTTATCCTCGATCATGATGAACCTGCAGATCATGGCTCGGCTCACCGACGATCGGGAGCGGCTGGTGAAACATTACCAACTGGCGGTCGAGGCGGTGAACCGGCTGAAGGCCATGTTCAACGATCTGCTCAACTTCGCCAAACCGATCGACATCACGCCCCAACCGACGGCGCTGCAGCCGATGATCGAAGCCGCGATCGGCGAGTTGCACAACCAACTGCAGAACCAGGGCATCGCCGTGGAACTGGCGATCGAACTGGGCGACGATTGCGTCTTGCTTGACGCCGACCGCTTCCGGCAGGTCTTGCTCAATCTGCTGAACAACGCGGTCGAAGCGATGCCGAACGGCGGAACGATCCTCATTCGCTCGCGGTTCACCGACGGCCTGTTGTCGATCGAAGTGATCGATGACGGCCCGGGCATGACGCCCGAAGTCAGCGCGCGTTTGTTCGAACCGTTTTTCACCACCAAGGAAAACGGCGTGGGTTTGGGTTTGCTGGTCGTGAAGAAAATCGTCGAAGCGCATGGCGGCAGATTGGCTTTGCACAGCGAGCCCGGACAGGGCACCTGCGTGCGAATCACCCTCTAAAAAGGAAGGTCGGATGAATAAAGTCCTGCTCATCGACGACGACAAAACCATCGGCGAGACGCTGCGCCTGCATTTGTCCAGTCAGGGCTTTGAAGTCACGCTGGCCAACCGGGTGGCCGAAGGCCGCAAGCTCTGGCCGTTGGGCCATCCGGATCTGGTGTTGCTGGACTTGAAATTGCCCGACGGCAGCGGGTTGGATCTCTTGCGCGAAGCCACGCGGGAACGGTGGTCGGGCAGCGTAATCATGATCACCGGCTACCAGGACATGACCTCGACGATCGACGCGATGAAGCTGGGCGCCTTCGACTACTTGCTTAAGCCGCTGAATCTGGACGAGTTCGACCTGGTCATCGAGAAGGCCATGCACATCGCCAAACTGGACGCACGCCTCAAGGCGATCAACCGCGAGCACACCGAGGATTTCAACCGTTACGACATCGTCGGCGGCAGCCCGGCCATCTACAAGGTCATCAAGCAGATCGGCTTGGCGGCGAACAACCCGGTGACCGTGCTGGTGCAGGGCGAATCGGGCACCGGCAAGGAACTGGTCACGCGCGTGCTGCATCGCGCGACGAACCCCGAGGAACCGTTCGTCGCCATCAACTGTTCGGCGATGGTGGAAACGTTGCTGGAAAGCGAATTGTTCGGCCACGAAAAAGGCTCGTTCACCAGCGCGCACACGCGCAAGATCGGCAAATTGGAATTCGCCGGGGCGGGCACGGTGTTTCTGGATGAGATCAGCGAACTGTCGCTGAACCTGCAGGCCAAGCTGCTGCGGGTGATTCAGGAGCGCGAATTCGAACGCGTGGGCGGGCTGAAATCGCTGCCGCTCAAGGCGCGGATCGTGACGGCGACCAACCGCAATTTGAAACAACTGGTGCAGGAGGGGCGGTTCCGCGAGGACCTGTTCTATCGGCTGCAAGTTTTTACCATCACGTTGCCGCCGTTGCGCGAACACCGCGAGGACATTCCACAACTGGTCGAGCATCTGCTCAAGCGCATCAACATCGAGCTGCACAAGAAAATCGTCAAGGTGGCCGACGGCGACCTCGAGCGGTTGATGGCCTTCGACTGGCCGGGCAACGTGCGCGAGCTGCACAATGTGCTGATCCGCGCGGCGGTGGCGTCCAAGGGCGACGTGCTGGTGTTGGGCGATTTCGGCGGCCGTCAGACGCCGCCTCCCGACAGCCTCGGACGCGACCTGCCTTCGCTGAAGGAACTGGAGAAGGAACACATCGAACGCGTGTTGCGCTTCACCAAAGGCAACTACGGCGAAGCATGCCAGATCCTGGGCATCACGCGCCCGACGTTGCGCAAGAAATTGGACGACTACAACCTGCGGGATTCGTTTTAACCGGCGTCGATCGCCGGCGGGCGGTCGAGGGGCGTCGACCCCCAGAACGAAAACGATATTTTCCAGAGGCCCGCGCGTGCCCTTCCATCCGATGCCGTTCCATTATTCGAGGTTCGCATTGCGCAACCGCAGGCTGTTGGTGACGACCGACACCGAGCTGAAGGCCATGGCCGCCGCGGCGTAGACCGGCTGGAGGAAAAGACCCAGCGGCGCCAGCGCACCGGCCGCGAGGGGGATGCCCAGTGTGTTGTAAACAAAGGCCCAGAAGAGATTTTGTTTGATCGTGCGAACGGTGCGTCGGCTCAGTCGGATGGCCGTCACCACATCCGCCAGGGATCGTTTCATCAAGGTAATGTCGCCCGCCTCCATGGCCAGGTCCGTTCCCGAGCCCATGGCGATGCCGACATCGGCCTGCACCAGCGCCGGAGCATCGTTGATGCCGTCGCCGACCATCGCCACGATTTCGCCGGTCTGTTGGATTTCCATAATTTTCTTCAATTTTTCGGCGGGCAGCACCTCGGCGATCACCTGATCGATACCCAGTTGCGCCGCCACCGATTGCGCCACGCGGCGGTTGTCGCCGGTGAGCATCCAGACCTTGAGACCCATTCGCTTGAGTTGTGCGACGGTTTCGCGCGCTTCGTTGCGCGCTCGATCGGCGATCGCCAGCACGCCCACCACCTGACCGGCCAAGGCGACGAAGACCGGCGTTTTACCGTCGGCGGCCAGGCGCTCGGCCCGGTCGCCGAAACCGTTCAGACGAATGTGCGACGCTTCCATCAACTGCCGGTTGCCCAGCAGCACCGGCCCGCCCGCGATGTCGACGCTGACGCCCAGACCCGGTTGCGCGCGGAAATTTTCGCCGGGCGCGACGACCAAACCGCGTTCCTGCGCCAGGCGGACGACGGCCTGCCCCAGCGGATGCTCGCTGTGCGCTTCGGCCGCCGCGGCCAACGCCAGCACCTCGTTTTCACCGTGCGAATCATCGGCGAGCACTTCGCCGACTTCCGGCCGGCCGATCGTCAGGGTGCCGGTCTTGTCGAAAACGACGGCGGTCAGCCGCTGCACTTTTTCCAGCACCTCGCCGCCCTTGATCAGAATTCCTTTTTCAGCGCCCAGGCCGGCGCCGACCATGATCGCCGTGGGCGTGGCCAGGCCCAGCGCGCACGGACAGGCGATGATCAACACCGAAATGAACACGAAGATCGCACGGGGCAGCGCGGGATCCGGCCCGAGCGCCAGCCATAAGCCGAAGGCCAGCACGGCGACGGAAATGACCACCGGCACGAATACGGCGGCCACCTGGTCGGCCAGGCGTTGAATGGGCGCCTTGGAGCCCTGCGCCTCGCGCACCACGCGCACGATTTGCGCCAGCATCGTATCGCGCCCGACGCGTTCGGCGTGAAAATGCAAATGACCGGTGAGGTTGATCGTCGCGCCGATCACACGCTCGCCGGCCGTTTTGTCCACCGGCATGCTCTCGCCGGTGAGCATCGATTCGTCGACCGTCGAGTCCCCGGCGAGCACGATGCCGTCGACGGGAATTTTTTCGCCGGGGCGCACCAGCACATCGTCGCCGACCACGACGTCTTCGATGGGAATTTCCGTCTCGACGCCGTCGCGCAGCACGCGGGCCGTTTTACCGCCCAGGCTCATCAACTGCTTGATCGCCTCGCTGGTGCGGCCCTTGGCGCGCGCCTCCAACAGCCGCCCGAGCAGAATGAGCGTGATGATGATCGCGGCGGTGTCATAGTAGACCGCCACCCGACCGCCGCTGACCGCGGCAAACCAGTCGGGTCGTACAGTGGCCAACAGGGAATAAAAAAAAGCGGCGCCGGTCCCGACGCTCACCAAGGTGTTCATATCGGCGGACCGGTTTTTTATGGCGAGGAAGAATCCGCGATGGAAGCGGCCTCCCGCATACAGAAACACCGGAACCGTCAAGGCCAGCAGCAGATAGTGCATGGTCTGACGCGGGATCAGATCCAAACCGGGAAAGAATTTTTGCCCCATGCCGACCAGAATCAACGCGGACAGGGTCGCGGCCAAAACGAACTGATGCTTCAAGCGTGTGTATTCCTGTCGGCGCCGGTCGGTATCTTCGTCCAGGGTCATATCGCCGGAAACTTTAATCACCTCGTAGTTGCCGGCATCGCGAACGGTTCGTTTGAGATCGCCGATCTCGACCGCGCCGGGCACGTAACGCACCGTGGCCTGTTCCGCGGCGAAATTCACCGTTGCCGCTTCGACGCCCGGCAGATCGCCGAGCGCTTTTTCCACCCGCGAAACGCAGGTCGCGCAACTTAGGCCGACGATGTCGAGGGTGACGGTCCGGCGGTCGACATCGAAGCCGGCGGCGCGCACGCGCGAAGAAATGTCGGAGAGTCCCACCCGGTCTGGCTCATAAGCGACCATGGCCGATTCGGAAGCGAAGTTGACCGTTGCTTCCAGTACCCCGGGTACTTCGCTGAGCGCCGATTGAACCTTTGCCGCGCAGGATGCGCAGTGCAGGCCGGTGATCGGCAACTCGACTTTGCGGGTGGGACTCACATGGGCAGAAGGGTCTTTTTTTTGAAAGGTTGCTTTTTCGGTTGCGTTTTCCATGGGTCTTGTTTTCTGTGGATTGGTTTTAATGGTGGATTTTCCTCCATGAATCGAGCCAAACGCGGACTGGTTGCCACCCGCAACGGTTGCGGATGCGGGAGTCCCGCTCGACTGAAAGTTTTGGCGGCCTTCCTCGGAAGGCACATTTCTTCGCTCCGACGCCATGAGTCGCTCCATAATGAATCAAACAAGAATTTCAAGGTTCATGCCAACTACCGGAAATTTTTATCTTGTTGTTAATACAAGGGTTGATCATTTATCCACGAGGCGTTTCATCTTGCCGTTCGAAAACTTTTTTCCATATCTATTGAAAAATGTTTTCAATCGTAATAAGAGACGGAGTAAGCAAAAGGCGCATCATTTGCTGATTATTATTATTTAATACGAACTTAAATGGAAGGTGCGACGCCGAGTTGGGGGCTTTCCCGGCGTCGCAGGAGAGGAGATTGGTCTTGCTGCGAAAAAGGTTTATGCAAGCTCTCAAAAAACTGGTCTTTTCTTGAGCAAAGACAATGCCAAGATTTTTTGAAAAATGTTAAGTGCTTGCCAGTAAACGAATTTTTTTTACTACGCCCATTTGTCGATCACAAAATCCAGGTGCAAACCTCTCAAAAATCCGAGACTGTTGTGAAATATCTGAGAGGCGAGTCACAGAATTCCTAAGTGAAATCGAAAAAATAGAACATTTATTCTACCGCCGACTCGTCAAAGCAGCAGTTGATCAACAGATGGCAGTTCCGACGGCAGTTCGCCATTTCCGCACGCACACGTTTAGCTTGCTTGCCGGTGGCGATGTCCACGATGCCTTTCCCGGCGAACAGGTTGCCGATCGGCTCGTAGCGCCCACAGAATTTCACCACGCCCGTTCCCTCGATGGTCAGCCCGATGTTGCCGACGTTGCAGCGCCCCACGGCCATCGTTTCGGGATGACGGAAGTAGCCGATGAGCGCCGGGAACTGTGCATCCTCGTTAAGGATCGGAAATCCGGCGCGTTTCATGTCGAGCAGTTCGCCCAGCACGTGGGCGACGCGCTCGGGATCGTCGGGGAACAACGGGCTGTCGACCCACCAGTTGTCGCGCGGTTCTTCACCGAAGGGCTGCATCAGCGCTTGAAAGAAAATGCCCGACAGCCGCGGGTTGTCGCGCACCCAGGTGACGAAACCCTGTAGGATCTCAATGTTTTCGCGGCAGATGACGCAATTGACAAACACCTTCATGCCGTTGTCGGTGGCGTGGGTGATCGCCCGCTCGGCCAGCGAGAAGGCATCCGGGCGGCAGCGCAGCCGGTTGTGGACATGATCGAAACCATCAAGTGAAAGGAAAAGGTGGTCCAGACCCATCATCGCCAGTTCGTGCGCCAGTTCGCCGGAGAGTGAAAAACCGTTGGTGGTGATCGTCGGGTCCAACCCCGCGGCGAGCGCGCATTGCACCAGCGGTTTGAGGTTGGGGGAAAGCAGCGGTTCGCCGCCGGCGATTTTCAGCTCCATGGGACCGAGCCAAGCGGCGATGTCGCGCACCGCCCGACACAGCGTTTCGGCGTCGAGCTCGTCCTCCGCCGAATGGCGCCAGATGCGGCAATGCAGGCACCGCGCGTCGCAACGGTTGGTCAGATGAATGCTGACATAGGCCGGTCGGAAATCGTCCATGCGCGCCCTTTCCTCTTTCAGAATGAGGCAATTTTTCGGAGGGGTCAAATCAATAACAGGTCGCGCCGCCGCCGAATTCCAAGCGCAGGAAGAAGCCGCGCGGCACGGCGTCGGGGGCGTCGTCGTAGGTGCGTCCGCCGTCGCGCCAATCGCCCAGCGGCTCCTGATGCAAATACCCGAGGCGCACCGCGGCGGCAACGTGTCCGCGCGCGGGGGTCGGCCGATACAGCAACAGCAGCGCGATGCCGGCTTCCAGCGGCAGACTGTCGCGGCGGATGCGTGCGAAGGGCGTGGGTTGCTTGGCTTCGAGTTCCAGGTACGTGACGCCGTAACCCGCGCCGACAAAGGGCACGACGCTGCCGAGTTGCCCGTCGTACACACGCCAGCCGAGGTCGAGCACGCCCCACCCCCAATACAGCCACGATTCGTTGCTGTGGCTGCGGCTGGACAGGCGCGAGGCGTGCGCGGTCGGCGCGACAGACAACGGGCCGTACTGCACCGGCGCGGTCACCCCGAGCATCCACAAATAGCCTTCGTAGGGACGCAGATCGTAGGGCGCGATGAAATCGCTGAGTTCGCCCGCGTCGAAGGACATCAACTGAAACGACGGGGCGAGCGTCCAGGTCGGCGGTTCGGCCGTCGCGACGGACGCGAGCGCCAACGCCAGCAACAGCGCGCCGATCAGCAGCAGGATATGGAATCGTCGGTTATCCATCTTCGGATAATCGTTATAGCGCGTCGAAGCGGTTTTTGCTAGAAGCGGAAGGCGAATTCGCTTTTAAAGCCTTCGAACGGCGGAATCGGCCGGCAGACGCCGCCGGCGCACTTGAGCCCGCCCTTGTAACGCCCGTAGGCCAGGGAAATCTGCATCCAGTCGGTCGGCTTGACCACCGTTTCGGCCGTCCAGAAGTGCGGATCGTCTTCCGCTTCGGCGCCCAGTTCGACGGTTCCCGTCGCCGGCTCGTCGCTGTTTTCGTAGCTGCCGACCAATGACAGATACGGGTTGTAGCCGTAGCTGACGATCGCCTCGTGCGAAGCGTAATCGACTTCGCTCATCAGCCCGAAGCCGTGGAACTGCTTGCCCAGGTATTCAAGCTGCAGCGAGTGCGGGTGCACGATGGGCGTTTCGAAGGTCAGTTCGCCGTGCACGTAGCGGCCCTCAACGATCTCGCGATAGCCCGCCGCGCCGGTCAACGTCCCCCCGTAAGCGAAGGTGCGGTCGAAACCGCCGTAGGTGTGCTCGATCCATTCCAGCCATTTGAGATCGGAGCTGTAGTGGTCGGCCAGTTCCAGCGGCATTTCCTCGTGCGTCTGGATGTTCGTGTAATTGACGTACAGCCCGACGTCGACCACGGGAACCACATAATCCACGCGGCCGCGTCCGCCGATGGCGTCTTCATAATTGGGCAGATGGCCGAAGGACATTTTCGGGTATTCCATGCTCGGCGGATCGTTGTAAGCGTAGTCGAAGCGGAAGTAATCGGTGCCTTCCAGCAGCACGGTCACCGGCCCGGCGTACCAGGTCGTCGCCAGGTGCGCACCGCGCCCTTCCCACTCGAGGTCCTCGAGTTCCTTTTTGTCGTCCTGATATTCCAGCCAGGCGTACTCGCCGGACAGCGCGCCGACGCCCGCCAGATCCGGCGACTCGACGATCGCCGAATACAGGTTGATGCGGTCGTCCTCTTCCAAGCGGGCGAAAGTGTCCGTCTCGTCCTTGCGCAACGTGCCGCCGACCCACGCGCCGCCGACTTTGATCATCGAGGGTCCGGCCATGAAGCGTGCGCCCCACAGCAGGTCGCGCTCGTCGATGAACTCGGGCTCCTCGACCTTGGCGCGTTCGGGGCCGAAGCGGCGATCGTCGCCCGGGTTGACCGGACCGATCAGCGATTCGAATTCAAAATAGTCGTGGTTGATGCGCAACAGCGCGCCTTGGATCGTCGTGTCCTCGCCGAATTCGTCGCGCTTGAGCAGGCTGAGCGTCAGGCCCTGGCCGAAGCTGGCGTAGGAATCGCCGAAGCGCACCAGGAACGGATCGCTCTGGTACTGCAGGAACATCTTCTCCGGAATGTAGCGAACGTAATATTCCTCTTCGAGGAAATAGGCCTCCGTGTCGTAGCGCATGCCGGCCAGGAACGGCCCTTTCGCCACGTTCAAATTCAAGCGGTTGATGCCCGCCCAGAACGGGTTGTCCTCGTCGGTGATGTCGTAGTTGATCTTCATGGTTTCGAAGATCGTCACCGAATCGGTCAGCGGCGTCTGCCATTCGAACGCCTGCGCGCTCAGCGGCAGCAGCGCAAGCAAAACGATCAACAGGCTTTTACGCATTTTAGAGCCCCAACGCCTTTTTGATTTGCTCTTCCAACTCGACTTCCTCGCCGGATTTGAAGCCGACGTGCGTCCATACGACCTTGCCCTCGCGGTCGATCAGCACCGAGTAGGGATAGTCGCTGCGCGGATTGTACAGGCCGTTGACGCGACTGTCGCTGTCGTGCAGCACCGGATAGGTCAGCTTGTGCCGGCGGACGATCGAACGCACCTGCGGCAGGTCCGAGGGCGTGTCGGCCGTGATCGACCAGACGGCGAAACCCTTGTCCTTGTACTGATCGTACAGACGCTGGTGATGCGGCATTTCGATCTTGCAGGCGCTGCACCAGGTCATCCAGAAGGTCAGCAGCACGACCTGCCCCTTCTGATCGGCCAGGCGCAGGGATTTGCCCGACAGATCCTTGAGTGTGAAATCGACCGCCGGTTCGCCCACGGCGTAGGCGGTGGCGGCCAGGAACAACAAGATCAAGGCGGCGATGAAAGTCCGGCGCATGAGGTTCTCCCGTTCATGGTCTGTTTTTCTCCGCAAACCATGCTGTTTTTTTTCGCATTTGGCAAGCACATGCCGGAAGGGATTCCGTGGAGCAACCGTTTCCGCGACGGCAAAAAATCAGGCGCGATCGCGCGGGACGATCTCCCGAGCCTGGTCGAGGGTCGATTCGCCGAAGGAACGGCCGATGCGCCAACCGAAGTACCAAAGGGCGAGCGCGGCGGGAAACAGCGCGACCACGGCGACTATCTCATTCCAGAGGATCAGCAGAATGGCCGTCGCACCCAGCAGCACGGCGAGGATTTGCAGCGCGACGGACGCGACCGGCGCGCCGAAGCGCACCCATGCGCCAACGCACAAGGCGCCCAAAGCATCGAGATTGCTGATCGGCTTTTGTTTCATCGTTCATCCGTTATCGCGTTTGGCGTCGTTATCATCGCCGTCCTCGCCGTCGGATGCAAGAGGTGGTTGTGTTATCGGTCGTTGATCGACGACCAGACACGGCCATGCCCTGCGGGCATGACCGCGGCGCTCGGAGCGATGCGTCGCCTGAATGTCACGCCGGGGTCTTTTCGTAAGGGCATATTTCCTTTAACCTACGCGGAATGGTTGCACGACGCTTTCTTCTGCTGTTGCTTTTGTTGCCGTTGCTGGCGATGCCGCTTTCGTGTGCGACGCCGCGCGGCGACGATCTGAAATTTTTTCTGGATGACGTGCCCGCCGAGTTGCCGCCGGCCAAACCGCAAACGCCCGCCTCGGCCGAGGAGTTCGCCGCGTTGCGCGACAAGATCCGCGCGCTGGCCAGGGAAGCGGTGGAGATGAACAAGCAGGGCCAGGCGGAACAGGCGCAGAACAAGATCGACGAGGCGCGCCTGACGATTCTCAACTTCGAAGGCACCGACGAACAGCGCGCGAATCTGGCCGAGGAATACGATCTGCTGCTGACGCTGCTGGACGATCTGATCGAACCGGAGCGGCGCACGCCCTCGGACGCGGTGCGCTTCATTCTCTCGCCCGATCCGACCGCGCAAGATATCGCGCAGGTCGAGGCGGCGCGCTCGATCGGCAACATCAACCGTTATGTGAAGGGGCTCAACCGCCACGCGCAACAGCGCGTCGCGCGGCAACTGGCGGTGTTCACGCGCACGCAGCGCGGCCGGGATCTGTTCCAGCGCTACCTCGACCGGTCGGCGCAGTACCGGCAGTACATCGACGCGGTGCTGGCGAAAAACGGATTGCCCGCCGAGTTGTTATGCGTGTCGTTGATCGAATCGGGCTTTTCCGACTCGGCAACCAGCCGCGCGGGCGCGGTCGGCCTGTGGCAGTTCATGCCCGGCACCGCGCGCGATTACAACATGCAGGTCGACCGCTGGGTCGACGAACGCTTGGACTGGATGAAAGCGACGCACGCCGCCGCGGCGTACTTCAATAATTCCATGCAGCGTTACAACGGCAACATCGAATTGTCGGTCGCCTCGTACAACACCGGCCCGGGCAACGTGAACAAGGCGATTCGCCGCGCCGGCGGCCGGCTCGATTATTGGCGGTTGAAGCTGCATCCGGAAACGATGGACTACGTGCCCAAGTGGATTGCCGCGATGATCCTCTATTACAATCCACGACAACACGGCTTTATCGTGCCCAAGGACGACCCGCCGCAGTTCGACGAAATCACCATTCGCGGCTCGATCGAGTTGGAGACGATCGCGCAGGCCGTCGGCGAGCACCCGAAGGGCCTGTACGCGCTCAACCGGGCGCTGATCCGCAAGGCGACGCCGCCGGACCGCCCATGGAAGCTGCGCCTGCCCGCCGGCTCGCGCGACAAGCTGCTGGCCAACCTCGACGACCTACTGGAGAAGCAATCGGTCGTGTGGATCGCCCACCGCGTGGTCAAAGGCGATTCGCCGGCTTCGATCGCCAAGATGTACGCGGCGCCGCTGGAGCGCGTGGTCAGCGCGAACGATCTGCTCGACCGCAGCCTGCCCGAACCGGGCGAAGTGATCATGGTGCCGGTCAGCCCGGACAACCAGACGGCGATGGCGCAACTGGCCAAGAACGAAGCGCGCGAACGCGAACGCGAGCGCCAGGCGCCGCCTTCGCCCGGCGTTCCGGCGCCCGCCAAGGCCAAACCGAAAACGATCGTGCACAAGGTGCGTCTGCGCGACAACCTCTGGACGATCGCGCAGCGCTACGACGTTTCGGTCGGCGATCTGCGGCAATGGAACAAGAACGAGATCGGCGCGGGCGACCAGATTCGGCCGGGGCAGAACCTGACGATCGTGCTCGACGGCGACGAGCCGCTGGCCGCGCCGAAAAGCTACACGGTCAAACGGGGCGACACGCTCAGCCAGATCGCGACGCGCCAGGGCGTGACGACCAAGGCCCTGGGCGCGGCAAACAATCTGACCGCCGAATCGACGATCTACCCGGGCATGACGCTCAAGCTGCCGCAAGGCGCGAACGGCGGATCGGCGCAGCCGACCTCGCACATCGTGCAGCGCGGCGAAACGCTCTCGGGCATTGCCGAGCGCTACGGCCTGACGACGCCGACGCTGATGAAAATCAACATGATCGGCAATCCGCATTCGCTGCGACCGGGCCAGACGCTGCTGTTGTCCGCGCCGAAGAAGGCGACGGTGCACACGGTCAAGCGCGGCGAAACGCTGGGCAAGATCGCACAGAAGTACGGGGTGTCGGTGTCGGCGCTGGCCAAGGAGAACAAAATCTCGATCAAGGCCACGTTGCGGGTCGGTCAGCAATTACGCATTCCCGCCGGCGGGAAGAACGCAGCGGAGCCGACCGAGGTCTGGATTTCCTACCGCGTCAAACCGGGCGACAACCTGACGGGCATCGCCCGGCGCTTCGGCTGCTCGGTGGACGAGTTGGCCGCATGGAACAAAATCAAACGCACCCAGCCGTTGCGCGTGGGCCAGGTGCTTAAAGTGAAAGTGCGGAAAAAGCGGTAAATGAAAAACCTGATCGTATTGGCCGATAACCTGCACGTGTTGCGCGATCTGCCCGACGGCTCGGTGAACCTGATTTACATCGATCCGCCGTTCAACACCGGCAAGGCGCAAAAACACACCGCGTTGCAAACCGTACGCGACGTCAACGGCGACCGCACGGGTTTTCAAGGGCAGCGCTACAAGACGATCAAGGGCGACACGCGCGGGTTCACCGACGTCTTCGATAATTTTCTGGCGTTTATCGAGCCGCGCCTGCGCGAGGCGCACCGCGTGCTGGCCGACGACGGCACGCTTTATTTCCACATCGACTATCGCGAGGTGCATTACTGCAAGGTGTTGCTCGACGACATCTTCGGCCGCAAAAGCTTCCTCAACGAGATCATTTGGGCCTACGATTACGGCGCGCGGCCGCGCCACCGCTGGCCGGCCAAACACGACAACATTCTGGTCTACGTAAAAGACCCGAAGCGTTACACGTTCAACCATGAAGGCATCGACCGCATTCCGTACATGGCGCCGGGACTGGTCGGGGCGGAAAAAGCGCGCAAAGGCAAACTGCCGACCGACACCTGGTGGCATACGATCGTGCCGACGCAGGGCGGTGAGCGATTGGGATACCCGACGCAAAAGCCGTTGGGCGTGCTGCGGCGGATCGTGACGGCCTCGTCAAACCTCGGCGATCTGGTGCTCGACTTTTTTGCCGGCAGCGGGACCACCGGCGCGGCCTGCCGCGAACTGGGGCGGCGCTTCATTCTGGTGGACGACAATCCCGAGGCGATCGAGGTGATGCGCCGCCGCTTCGACGGCGCGGGGGACATCGACTACATGACGATCACCGATCAGCGCTGATTGCCGGTTTCCGCACGCTGGGTCGGCGTAACGGCGACCGAGCGCGTTTCGCCGTTGCGCACCACTTTCAACTTCGCCTCACGCTCGGCAATCAACAACGTCAAGGTGCGCGAA
>DAINPV010000024.1:0-21321 GCA_036743315.1 bacterium
CGGGAGTCACGGCGTCGAGGCTGGGCACGACCAGATCGGCCGCCGCCAGATCCTTGCGCACGTCGGGCCGGTCCATCAGCGTGCCGTTGGTGATCACCGCGACCGGCGTGCGGGTGCGCCCTTTGATGCGCTGGATGATCTGCCCCAAGTGTTTATGCAGCGTCGGTTCGCCCGATCCGGAAAAGGTGATGAAGTGGATGTCCTTCATCGGCAGCGTGGCGTCGATTTCCTTGAGGATGCCCGCGGTCGGGATGTACTCGCGCCGGTCGATCGTCTGTTTGACCGTGCGTCCGACCTGGCAATAGGTGCAGTCGAGCGTGCAGGTTTTTTCGCCGGGCGGGATGACGTCCACGCCCAGACTGTACCCGAGTCGACGGCTGACCACCGGACCGAAAATGACGGACATCGGCACGCTCCTTTTCCCATCCCCACTTGACGCGGGGGTCAAAGAATAGACAGCGCGGCGGCCGATGTCAAACACGGCGGCCGACGGTAAAAAATCGGCCGAAACGCAAAAAACGGGGCGCGGGGCGTCGGCAATTCTTTCCGGTAAAATATGTTGTGTTTTCCGCTTGGCATGTTACAGTGAAAGCACATGGAGGTTGGCTGCCGGCGGGGGACCATGTCGGCCGCGAGCGCAAGCTCCTCGCGAACTGCGAGCATAGGAGATGCGACGATGCATAAATTTTCCACCCTTTTCCTGATCCTGTTATCGGTCATCTTGATCTTCGCGCTGGCGGTCGTAATGATCGGCGCCTGCGACGACGACGATGACGACGACGAGGACGACGACGGCGACGACGATACCTGGGTCGACGACGACACCTCGGGCGATGACGACACCTCGGGCGACGACGACACCTCCGGCGACGACGACACCGACGACGAGGACGCCCCGGTGCTCAGCGCCGGCGGCTGGGACCCGGCCACGACCGTCCTGGGCGAGTTCGCCGGCTTCGAGGAGCAGATGTACTACAGCACGTTGTTCTGGAGCGTGTGCGATCCGGACAACGATCTGCTGCCCGACGGCGAGGTGTTCGTTTACATCGCCGGCACCACGCAGCCGTTCCTGGACGGCGAAGTCATCTGGGCCGATCTGAACAACCCGCCCGACAGCGACCTGGGCAACGTCGGCGACTGCGACAACCCGGTGCAGACCGGCATCAACGTGATTTTCGCGCCGGCGAGCGACCCGGGCACGCCGGGCACCTACTGCTGCGACATCGAGACGACCGACAACGCGGGCAACTTCAGCAACAAGCTGACCAACCTGTGCGTAACCCACGCGCCGTGACCAAGTTCGCCCCGGCCCTCCTCGCGGGGGGCCGGGAACTTGATAGTTATAAGTGGCGAGTTGGCGGGAGCGGGAGTTCGCCGCGAATGTTTTTTGGCGATCGCTCAATCATTCCGGAGTTCGCCGATAAAAAAGTGAATCTGATAAAGTTCGTCGTCGCCGACCAGCGCCTTGCGTCGCACCTCGACGTTGAAACCGGCTTCCGACAGCAAGCGTTTCCACGTTGAAACGGGGAAAAGACCCAGGGTATGCCGATCCTGTTCGATTTTCGGCGCGCCGTTGTTTTCACGAATCAGCAAAAAGAAAAGCACCTCGTAGGATGTATCGTCCGGGTCCGGATCGTATTCGTACTCCAGCCGCGTCAGCTCGAGATCGCCCTGTTTGACCGTGCGATGATGAACGGTCGCGTCGACGAAGGTTTCTTTGACGTAATCGGGAGTGACGATACAAACGCCTCCCGGTTTCAGGTGCGCCGCGGCCGTGGCGAAGGTTCGGCGCAGATCGTCTTCGCAAATCATGTAAGCGATCGCGTCGTGAACGATGACCGCGTCGAATTGTTTCGCCAGACGAACCGAGCGCATGTCGCCCACGTGATGCTCGACATCGGGATTGAGCTGTTGCGAAAAAGCCAGCATTTTCGCGGAAAGATCGACCGCCGTCGCCTTGTAGTGTTTGGTGAGGTAGGAAAGGTTGTGTCCGCCGCCGACGCCCAATTCCAGAATTTCGCATCGTCCGGGACCGAGCTTCTCCCGGAGCAATTCGCGCCAATAAGCCGCTTCCTCGGCATAATCCTCGAGCGGGCTGATCAACGGCCATAAGTAGGCCAGGTCGTCGTATATCCGGTTGTGTTGCGACATCGGACGCCTCGCGGTTCGGTTGCCGGTCGGCGGGCGTCAGTCGACAAATTCGAACGACTGACCGCCTTGGGCGTGGGTCGTGTTGAACGTGTAGCCTTCCGCGTTGCAGCTGCCGAAGGTGAAGGTCACCTGCGGGTCGTCGGTCAGGTTTTTATCCCACACCAGCAAGGCTTCCAGATTGTCGACGTATCGGCCGGAGCCGGGAGGGGTGTTGGTGTTTTGAAATTCCAACTCCTGGGCGATCCTGGCGTTGAAGCCGGCGTTATGCGCCGAGGCGTCGTAGGCTTTGGCGCGCAGAGACACGAAATTCGGGATGGAGATCGCCGCCATGATGCCGATGATAAACGGCAGCAGGGCGATCTGAATCCAACCAATGATGATGCCGGCCATAGCCAGGCCGCGTCCCTGATACAATTCCGGATTGCCGTCGATCTGCCGGCGCGCCTTGTAGCCGAGCACCAGGCCGACGATCCCCAGAACGAAGCAGGCGAAGATGCCCACGATGCTGAAGATCAAGGACAATACAGCCGTGGTCGGCGTGGTTTTCTGCACGCCCGGCGTGAAAGCCGTCGACGAAGCGGAACGGCCGCCGGGCACAATGGGCGCGGCGGAGGGCGTACCGACCGGCGGCGTCGCGGCGAGAATTTCCCCGGCGGTGCGCCAGTTGCCGGCCGCGTGATCGTAGACCCAGGTCACGGCGTTGATCCGCCCCGCCTGCATCATCGCCTGCAGCGTCGGCAGGTCGTTCACCGGGTAATCCTGTTCGCCGATGCGCACGGTATACATGATTCCCTCCTCATGACGGTAAAGACGGTTCTGTGATGGCAAGCGGCGGAATTCTACACCACGCCAAGAGGCGCCGCCAGCGGAAAGTTTAAGAGTAAAATATGCTGAAAAACCGCTTCCGTACAAAAAGCGCCGCTTCCGTCTGGGGGACGAAATGCAATCAGCGGCAAGCAGATCGTCGCGGGCGACGTGTTTTCGTTCATCGGCCTGGTCCGCAGCAAAAGCGGGCAGCGGTGAGCTTTCGACAATACTGAAAAGCGTCAAAACAAGCTTCCCGCCTTCATTGACAGCCTTTCGAGCGTGCATCACAATAACATCGACACGCGAAGGAGGGTGCGGGATGTCTTCAAAGCGATGGTCGATGCTCGCGGCGGCGCTGGGTATGGCGCTGGCGCTGTTGGCATGCGGTTGCGGCGGCGAGGGCGACGACACGGAAACGGTGCGCCCGGGTGACGACGATGACGACACCTATGTACCGCCGGACGACGACGATGACGACACCGGCGACGATGACGATGACGACGATACGTCCGACGACGACACGACCGACGACGACACGGTCGACGACGACACCGGCGACGACGACACGACCGACGACGACACCGGCGACGACGACACGCTCGACGACGACACCGGCGATGACGACACCGTGCCGCTGCCGGCGGGGATGATCGTCACCGACCACGTCGAGGGCTACACCGACCTGCAACTGGACGGCGCAGGGCGCCCGCACCTGGTCTACAAAGAGAAAAACGGCGGGCTGTGGTACGGGCGATGGACCGGCGACGCGTGGGAGCTGGAGGAAGTCGACGACGCCACCAGCAAGGCCGGCTGGTACGCAGCCATCGCGCTGGACGGCGACGACGCGCCCTACATCGCCTATCAGGAAGGCCGCGACAAGAAACTCAAGTTCGCCACGCCCGACGCCGACGGCTGGAGCGTGGTCGCGGTCGACGAATCCGCCGAGGTGGGTTCGTGGTGCGACATCGCCCTGTCGCCGACGACCGGCTATCCGCTGATCAGCTACTACGACGAAACCAACGGCGATCTGAAAGTCGCCGCTTTCGACGGCAGCGCCTGGACGGCCGAGACGGTCGACAGCGCCACCGACTGCGGCGCGTATACCGCGCTGGCTTTCGCGAGCGACGGCACGGCGTGGATCGCCTATTACGACGCCGAACTGCGCTCGCTGAAGGTCGTCTCCGGCGAACCGGGCGACTGGACGGTGGAACTTGTCGACGAAGCGACCGGCGAGGACGAGGACCGGGGACGCTGGACCTCGCTGGCCGTCGACGCCCTCGACAACGTGCACGTGGCCTACCAGGACGCCGAAACGCTCGACCTCAAGTACGCCTTTTACGACGGCGGTTGGACGACCGAGGTTGTCGACGCGATCGGCAACAAGGGCGCGGACGCCTGCCTGCGCACCGATGCGGACAACCTGCCGCGTATCGTCTACCAGGACGGCAGCGAACTGTCGATGCGCTTCGCGAAGATCGTCGGCGGCGACTGGCAGATCAGCGTGCTGATGGACAGCGCGATGTTCCCGGGCAGCTTCGGCTACTGGATCGGCTGCGATCTGCGCTCGATGGGCTCGCCGGTGGTCAGCCACTTCTATCCGCTGGAGGAATACCTGTTGATCTACCCGGCGTACGACTGAGCGTTTTTCGCCGCGTTGCCTTGACAAGGACCGCGGCCTCTTTCTATTGTGCTGACACAATTTATTTCGATGATGGATGGGCCATGAAGCGGGTTAAACGAGGACGCGTCACGAGTTTCGACGGCACGCAGATCGCCTATACCAGCACCGGCGAGGGGCTGCCGCTGTATTTCGCCGACGGCATCGGCTGCGACGGGTACGTGTGGAAATACACGCGCCGGATGTTCGGCGAAACCTGCCGGCTGGTGCACAGCCATTATCGCGGCCACGCCGACAGCGAAATGCCGCGCGACACGAACAACCTGTCGATCCTCGATCTGGTCGAGGATATCCGCCGTGTGCTGGACGACGACGAGGTCGAAAAAGCGATCATGGTCGGCCACTCGATGGGCTGCCAGGTGATTTTCGAGTTCGCGCGGCAGTATCCGGAGCGCACGCTGGGCCTGGTGCCGATGTGCGGCAGTTACGGCTATCCGCTCAAGACCTTCCACGACAACAGACTGCTGGACACGGTCTTTCCGTTTTTGTATCCGCTGTTCGTGCTCACGCCCTGGGCGCCCGAGGCGATCTGGCACCGCATCGTGCCGACCAAGCTGGCGTACTTCATCGCCACGCACGGCGAGATCAACGGGCACATGATCCGCGAAGAGGATTTCTTCCCTTATCTGCAGTTCATCGGCAAGATCGATTTGCGGATGTTCGCCAAGATGCTCGATTACGCCGCGCGCCACACCGCCGAGGATTTCCTGCCCCAGATCAACGTGCCCACGCTGATCATCGCCGGCGAACGCGACACCTTCACGCCCGGCTGGTTGAGCGACAAGATGCACCAGATGATCGAAGGCAGCGAACTGCTGACCGTTCCGCGCGGCAGCCACACCGCGCCGATCGAAATGCCGCAACTGGTCAACCTGCGCCTGGAGCGCTGGCTGTTGGATCATTTCGCCGACCACTACCCGGTGGTCAAGGCCAAGCCGCAAGCCAAGAGCGCCTGATGGTGCGCGCCCATTCCGACCTGGAAATCACGCTGGACATCATGCTGGCCGGCTGCGCCTGCGGCGGGGCCGTGACGCAGGTCGGCAAAACGGTCGTGGACGTCGACGGCGTTCCTCAGGCGATCGTGTGCGTGCAGTGCGAATCGTGCGGGGCGACCGGCGAGCGCGAATACGACATCTCCACGTTCTTCGACGCGGGCGACACCCGCGACGGTCCGCTCAATCCGACCGAGCGGCCGTCGGAAATTCTGGACATCGTGCAGTACGCGCACCTGGCGCGGTTTTACCTGGAGTACGTGCAGATCAATGCGGTGGAGTTGACGCGGGCGGCCGCCGACAACCTCCTACGCATCGCCGAAGCGGGCGCGGCTGAGGCGCTCAAGCACTTGGGCGATGGCGACGAGGCGCCGCCCGAGTCCGTGTTCGCGGCGGACCGGCAGATGCTGCTGGAAACCAACCGCGAGGCGTTCAGCCGCGAAAATCTCGTCCTGTTCGCACAGGGCATCGCGCAGCACCGCGAGCGGTTGTCGACGTTGTACGACATTCTGGGGCAACTGACCGGCGAGGAGCAAAACGACAACCAGATTCTGGAAAACTACGCGGCGCGGTACAAAGACGATCCGATTCTTTTCCCCTGGATCGGGCGCGTGGCCTTCGAGCTGCACCGGCGGCGCGGCGGCGGCGATCATCAGCACCGTCACTGACGGCGCAACGTCTCCAACACTTTCTCGGCAATGAGCGCGGCGGCGCGGTCGACGTCGGCGGCGGTCGTGTCGCGGCCGGTGGTCAGGCGCAACGTGCCCTTGGCGAACTTCAGCGGAATGCGCAACGCCTGCAGAACCGGCGAAAGCGCCACGCCGCCCGCGTGACAGGCCGCGCCGGTGCCGGCGGCGATCTCGGGCAGCGCGCGCAACAAGCGGTCGCCCTCGCAATCGGCGAGGCCGATCGAGAGCGTGTTGGGCAGGCATTGCGCGCCGGCGAGGCTGTTGACGCGCACGATTTCCGCCGGCAACCGGGCGAGCAGGGCGTCGCGCAGACGGTCGCGCATCGCCGCGTAGTGCGCCATGTTTTGCGGCAGATCGCGCAGGGCGATTTTCGCGGCCAGGCCCAGGGCGACGAGGTACGGCGTGTTTTCGGTGCCCGGCCGGCGGCCGGCTTCGTGGCCCGCGCCGAAGACGAGATTGTCCAGCGGCGTGCCTGACTTCACGTATAACGCGCCGACGCCCTTGGGCGCGTAGAGCTTGTGCCCGGCGACGCTGAGCAGGTCGACGCCCAGCTCGCGCACGCGCACGGGAATCTTGCCCAGCGACTGCGCCGCGTCGGTGTGCATCAGCGCGCCGTGGGCGTGGGCGAGGTCGGCGATTTCCGCGATGGGCAGCACCGTGCCGATTTCATTGTTGGCGTGCATCGCGCTGACCAGCACGGTGTCGTCGCGCAGGGCGGCGGCGACGCGGTCGAGGTTCACCCGGCCGTATTCGTCGACCGGCACGACGGTCACTTCCCACCCCTCGCGCGCGAGAAAGGCCATCACCTCGCCGACCGCCGGGTGCTCGATCGCCGTGGTCACCAGGTGCCGGCCGAGGTCGCGCCGGGCCATGGCGACGCCGCGAATGGCGTGGTTGTTGGCCTCGGTGCCGCCGCCGGTGAAGACGATCTCGCCCGGGTCGGCGCCCACCAAAGCGGCCACCTGCGCCCGCGCGAGTTCGATCGCCCCCTTGGCCGTCCGGCCGAACACGTGATCGCTGGACGGATTGCCCCACTGCTCGCGCAACGCGGTTTCCAGCGCGGCGCGCACCGCGGGATCGATGGGCGTGGTGGCGTTGTAGTCGAGATAGATCGGCGGCACGGCGCGCTCCTTTCCAATCATAGAATACGCGCATTGTGCCGCACCGCCGGCGGACGAACAAGGTTGGCGGAAACCATCGGTTGCCGTCAGAAGCCACGGAGTGAGGTAACGCAGGCGTATTCTTGTCATCGAGCCGCTCACGGCACACCTTTGGCTTCGCCAAAAGTGTGGCACACAAGAGAATGATCGTCTTGCCGTGTGCCGCAGCTTTCACCTTACGGCGAAAACTGTGCCTTGTGTGAACCGGCGAGGGATTTTTTCCAGTTAGCACCCGCAGCCGTCGTCGTTGTCATCATCATCGTCATCGTCGCCGGGAGTCGTGTCGTCGTCGTCATCGGTGTCGTCGTCGTCGGAGTCGTCGTCGTCGGTGTCATCGTCGATCGCGTCGTCATCGATGGTGTCGTCGTCGGAGGTATCGTCGTCGTCGGTGTCGTCATCGACCGTGTCGTCGTCGGTCGGTTCGTCGCCGATGGTCAGCGTGCCGTAGTTGGCCGGATCGCGATAGCGGTTGAAGGCCGTGAGGTTGAGCCAATCGGCCGTTTCGCCCGTGGCCGCGTTATAGGCGAAGAACCACAGGGAGGCCGTTTCGTAGATCGCGCGCGCCGGATACCAGTTCGTTTCGGCGATTGCCGCTTCGAAGACCACGTAGCCGCCGTCGTCGCCGATCGCGCCCTGCACGCCGGCCGGATCGTCGACCGGATCGCCCAGGGTGTAGTCGGGGCCCTCGACCGGGCGGAAGCGCACGATGGTGTCGCCCTCGTCGGCGGTGATGAAAAAGTACATGCCGTCGCTGCCGTCCGCGTCCCAGCCGTCGCCTTCGGGATCGAAGTAAAGGCCGAACTGGTCGTTGACGCCGTGCACGTCGTCGACGGTCAGCGCCATGTCGCCCAGGTACTCGACGAGCAGGTAGAGCGTGTCCTGCCCGTAGAAGAAATAGACGAGGGCGTCGACGTCCTCGTCGAAAAGAATCGCGTTGCCGGCCAGGTCCCATTCGCCGTAGTCGATCGCGCCGTCGATGGTCGGGGCGGCGGTTTGCGCGGCGGTCTGCAGCGCGTTGCCCGTATGCGGCGCGGCGTAGACGGCGGTCAGCGGGTGCGTATCGACGATGTCGCCGCCGATGTCGAGGGTCACCACGTCGCGTTCGCCGTCGGCGAGTTTGGCGTCGGGCGGATCGATCGTCACGACGAACCGGGCGAACTCGTTAGCCTGCAGCGTCACGGCAGCGGGTTCGACCGTCGCGTCCCACTCGTGCACGCCGATGGCGGCGGTCAGCGAAATGGGGGTGGGCACGCCGTTGAAGTAATCGACGGTCAGCGTCGCGGGCGACGCGTCGCGCAACAGGCGCGCGGCCGCCGGCACGGTGGACAGCACGCCCACGCCGGTCGGATGCGCGAAACGCACGCCCAATCCGGCCGCGCCCGGCTGCGCGTCGCATTCGTATTGCAGGAGCGCATCGCCGCCGTGCAGGCCGATCGCGCCTTGGGCGGCGTAGGGCGAATTGAGTTCGGCGAAGGTATCGTTGATGTACAACACGATGTCGTTGGACGATTCCTCCAGCACGATCTGCCAGGTGCCGGTGTCGGCGTTGTCGTAGTACTCGGGCAGGTCGGTGTACTGGACGACGAACCGCCGGTCGGGCGCGTCGCCGACGAGCTTGTAGTGAATCGTGCCGCCCGCGCCGGGATCCAGGTCGGCCCACAAACCGGCGAAGTGGGTGATGATCGAGTCGGCGAAATCGCAGGTGACCGAGAAGTTCGTCGTGGCGTTGAACGACAGGTGTCCGTTGGCCGCGATGGACACTTCGCGATAGATGCGGCCGTAGAAGACGAAGGGAAAGCCGAGGTCGACGGTCTGCACTTCCTCGTCGTCGATGTTCACTGCGACGCCGTCGGTGATGTCGTTCCAGACGTAGGGCTCGGCGTCGTTCCAGGTGTAGCCGTAATCGTCGGGTCCGCCGGTTTCCGCCGCGGCGGGAACGACGGCAAGCAGGCACACAAGGGAACAGAGCAATGCGCTGAGCAAGTGTTTCATCGGCGAATCCGTTCGTGTTTTCAGTTTAAAATAATCGTCCCAAACCAGGGGGGCATTGTAGCACCGGGCGCGTGGAGAATAAACCGTCGTTTCAGGGCGCGGGCGTGGCGTCGGGGGCCGGCGTCGGCGCGGGCTCGACGGCTTTGGGCGGTTCGGATTTTTGTTCGTTGAAGGGATCGGCCGCCGCGTTTTCGTAGGTCTTGCCGTTCCAGGTGTAGACGTAACTGTGGCCCATCAGCCAAGTGGCCAGATCGTGGTAGCCGTTGGTGGTGGTGGTCAGCATGCGCAACCGGCCGGGCACGGTGGCGATGTGTTTCCAGCCGTGTTTATCCTTTTCGAAGATTTCGAAGTTGCAGTAACCGGCGTCTTCGCAGGATTTGCGGTAATTGGTGACGGCGATTTCCAACTGCTCGTCATCGTTGAGGTCGAGCATCTTGTACTCGTAGTCTTCGCAATCGACATCGGAGCTTTTTTGGTTGAAATATTCGAAGACCTCTTTAGGCAGGACGCGCGTGCACTTGGCGGCCCAGACCAGGGCCGGAAGCAGGAGAAAAACCAACAGCGTCGCTGCGAAAAATCGCCGCATGGAAATACGTCCTCCCCATAGCCGATGCAAAGAAAACACCGATCGTTCGGTGACATTCGCTCTTCCGGTAAGGATACGCACTTTGTCGACCAAGTACAAGACACCTGTTGCGCGTTAATTGTTTTCTTTTCATGCCCGCACGAGGGGGAAAAGCGGGCCGCGGCGGCGACGGTCGAGGGATTTTATTTGTTTTCCGTATGGT
This sequence comes from bacterium, assembly GCA_036743315.1. Classification (GTDB taxonomy): domain Bacteria; phylum Lernaellota; class Lernaellaia; order Lernaellales; family Lernaellaceae; genus CALBTQ01. Next base: position 10,258 of record DAINPV010000024.1, read on the forward strand.
TGGAACGACCGAGCGTTTTGGGACCGGCATCGGTTGACAGGGGTGGGGGGGCCGTTTAGATTCAATTTTTCCCAAGAACCGATGCGACAATAACCGGGAGAACGCGCGAAGATGAAAATTGAAACCTTATCGGGCTTGTGGCAGTTGGCCCCGATTTCCGCCCCGGGCGTCAAGGCGGAAACGATCGAGACGTGGTACGAGATGGCGGTTCCCTCGCATTGGCAGCAGCACGAGGCGCTACGCGAGTACGCGGGGCGCATGCTGTACCGCAAGGAATTTCCGTTCAAGGCGAAAAAAGGCCGGCGCCATCACCTGGTGCTGCCGGGTATTTTCTATTGGTCGACAGTGACGCTCAACGGGCGGCGGCTGGGCGATCACGAGGGGTATTTCAACCCGCAGCGCTACGACGTGACCGACCTGCTGGCGGCGAAGAACGAATTGCTGGTCGAGGTGAATTGTCCGAACGAGAAAAACCGCTCGGGCAAACGGATGATCACCGGCGTGTTTTCACATTGGGATTGTCTGGATCCGACGACCAACCCGGGAGGCATTTGGCTGGCCCCGGAAATCCACAGCTGCGGCGAGGCCTACATTGATAGCTGCCTGTTTCATACCGACGAGATCGGCGCCGGTGAGGCTTCGGTCATGTTGCGGCTGGAAATCGTCGCGGCGACGGCCGGCGAGCAGAAGTGCCTCGTCGAGCTGACGCCGGCCAACTTCGACGGCGAGCGGTATTCCTTCGAGCGCAAGCTGGACCTGGACGCAGGCCGCAACAAGGCGACGTTCCACGAAACGCTGCGCGAGCCGGCGCTGTGGTGGACGCACGATCGCGGCGCGGCAAACTTGTATCAACTGACCGTGACGCTCAAGAGCGGACGCAACGTGACGGACGCGGTGGAGCACGAGGTGGGCATCCGCACGGTGCGCTTCGATGATTGGATCTGCACGCTCAACAACGAGCGACTGTACCTGAAGGGCAACAACCAGCCGCCGACCGACACGCGCCTCGCGACGGTGACCTACGGCGATTGCGTGCGCGACATCGAGCTGTACAAGCGCTGCAACCTCAACAGCATCCGCGTGCACGCGCACGTGGATCATCCGGAGTTCTACCGCGCCGCCGACCGCCTGGGCGTGTTGTTGTGGCAGGATTTTCCGCTGCAGTGGAGCTACTGCCAAGCGGCGATGCCCGCCGCGGTGCGCATGATCCGCGAGATGGGCGCGTTGCTGTACAACCACCCGTCGATCGGCATCTGGACCTGCCACAACGAGCCGATCTACCTGGTGGAGACCGACGACTACAACGTCAAGGAAAAGTTGAAGTCGGCCTACACGCTGTTTTTCCGCTCGTGGAACCGCGACGTGCTGGACGTCGAGCTGCAAAAGGCGCTGCGGCAGGTCGACCCGAGCCGGTTCGTCAACCGCAGCAGCGGCGAATTGGATCTGCCGTGGCGGCGCGGCGGCGACACGCATTTCTACTTCGGCTGGTACAAGGAGCAGGGCAATTCGCACCGGCTGTTCGACTCGATCATCGTCAAGCGCTTCCCGAACAACCTGCGGTTCGTCACCGAGTTCGGCGCGCAGAGTTTCCCCAACCTGGAGAACTGCCACAAGTTCATGGATCCGGACATCCGTAAAATCGACTGGAAAGAACTGCGGCGCAAGCACAGCCTGCAGCCGGAGTTGATGGACTACTGGGTCGGTTTGCAGCAGCCGGAGTTGGCCGTGCTGGTGAAAAAGAGCCAGGATTACCAGGCGATGATCAACCGCTTCCACCTGGACCGTATCCGGCGGCACAAGTACGCGCCCAACGGCGGCGTGATGCCGTTCATGTTCACCGACCCGAATCCGGCGATTCAGTGGTCGATCGTCGATTACTGGCGTGAGCCCAAGGCCAGCTACCAGGCGATGCGCGACGCGATGCGACCGGTGTACCCGTTCTGCCTGCTGAGCGCCGACTCGCGCAAGCAACACGGCAAGCCGATTCAGATCGACGTGTTTATGGTCAACGACACGCGCGACGACCTGGGCGAAGTGACGCTCGATCTGCGCATCGCCGACGGCGCGGGCCGCGAGGTGGCGCATTTCACACCGCGCGCGAGCGTCGGCCCCGACAGCGCGGCGGTGCATTTTCTGACCGTGGACGAATCGCCCGAGGAACCGGGCGAATACACCGTGACGTTGACCTACGCCAAGGGCAAGGGCACGTTCACGAACGTCTACACCTTTACCGTGGAGTAAGCGAAACATGCGTCGGCGCACCCGCGTTTTGCTCGTCATGCTGATCGTTCTGGTGTTGCCGCCGGCGGTGTTCGCGTATTTCTCCTGGCAGTATCCGGTCAACGCCTCGGCGTTGACGGTGGCGGTTTACAACAAACTGCCGGCGGGCGTGCGCACGCATCCGGCGATGTGGCGGCTGGTCAGCGCCTATTTGATCGACCGGGTGGAAGAGAAAACGCCTTACGACGTGCAACGTTTTTTGCGGCGCAAACAGCGGCCCGACTACGTGGTGGTTGCGTTGGGCGATTCGACGACCCAGGGCAGCCAGGTGGCGCCGAACAAGCGCTGGACGTTCCTGTTGCAAAAGTCGATGAAAAGCCGCCTGCGCCGATCGGTGAAGGTGATCAACGCGGGCATCGCCGGCGAAATCGCGGCACAGGGCGCGCGGCGGCTGGAGCGCGACGTGCTGGCGCTGCAACCCGACCTGGCGATCGTCGGCTACCTGGTCAACGACGGACGCGTGTTCGGCGTCGATCTGGACGGGCGCGGACAGACGCTGGTGGATTTCGACGATTACCAGGCGGCGATGGTCGACCTTCTTTCGCGCTTGCGCGCGCGGGGAATCCCGGTCATGCTCTTCACCTGTCAGCCGATCCAGCCGGCGTTTTTCGGGCTGGAACGGATGCACTGGGCGACGGTGCAGGACGTGGTGTTCACCAGCCGGCTGACGGCGTTGAAACAGCGCGCCGGCGAACTGGGGACGCCGGTGGTCGAAACGTACGAGGCGATCGTGCAGCAACCGGAGCAGAGCGCGCTGTACGGCGCCGACAACATCCATTTGAACGAAGTCGGCCACAAACTGGTGAGCAAGCTGATGTTTGCCGCCTGGGTCGAGCGCCTGCTGCCGGCGCTGACCGAGCCGGCCGAAGCGGAAGCGAATTAAAACGAGGTCCCGCGACTGAAGGAGACGCAAATGCGGCGAGTGTTTTCCCTGTTGATCGTGGCGGCGCTGTTGTGCGCCCCGCTGCTGAACGCGACGGCTTTCGCCGAAGATTTCCCTCCCGGCTCTTACACGGTGGCCAAGCGCGGCGGCCCGATCCTCTGGCATATCGGCGACGAGGAACTGCGCCAGCGGATGGAGAACGACCTCGAATTGTTGCGCCTGCACAACGAGGCGGTGGCGGCCAAGAAGAAGCGTAAAAATCTCGGCATGGCGCTGTTTACGCCCGGCGCAATTTTGATCGGTGTGGGCTTTGCCGGCGGCTTGTTCCAGAACGCCCTGGGTCTGTACGACAGCGAAACCGGCGAGTACATCATGGTCGGCGGTTTCGCGGTGGGCGCGGCGCTGGCGGCCCCGGGCATTTATTTCACCTGGAAAGAGAGCGACGAGGAAAAGGCCTACAAAAGCTACGTCGAAGAAACATACGGCGTAAAGCCGATCATTCAATTTCAACCCAAAGACAACCAACTCATGCTCGGCCTGGCCGGTTCTTTCTGAGTTAAAACGGTTTTCGCAGGCTTTTAACGACGGCGATCAGTTGCGGTTTTTTGTTTATTCCATGCACAAAATGGTGTATGAGAAGGGAAATAACCTACTCCATTTAGAAGAAAGAGAGGGCCAATATGACCAAAAGAATAAGCGTGATGCTGGTGATTCTCTTTGCCGTGGCGTTGCTGGCGGCCCCGGCGCTGGCGAAAAGCAAAAGCGGAATGATTCAGCCCGGGTCGATCATGGTCGGCGGCGACTTTGACCTGTCGATCGTTTCCGGCGACACGACCATCGAACCGGACGGCGGCGAGGACGAGGACAGCGATCAGTTCGAGTTCGGCCTGGGCGCGATCGCGGGCTACTTCTTTGCGGTGCGCGGTCTGGAAGCCGGCGGCTTGTTGCAGTTCTCGTCGGAATCCGACAAGGACGACGAGGCTGAAGAAAAGACGACCACCTGGGCAGTCGGTCCGCAGATCGGCTATTTCTATCCGGTGGCCAACAACTTCTACCTGTTCGGCATGCTGGCGCTGGGCTACCAGAAAAACTCCACCGAAATCGATCCGGAAGCCAAAAACGCCGACAAGACCACGACGGAAACCAGCGGCTGGTTCTTCGAACCGCGCGGCGGCGTGATGTACTCGTTCAACCGGCACCTGGGCCTGACCGCCTCGTTGTTCTATCGGTATTTCTCGGGCTCAGGCAACCATGACGCGGGCGCCGCCGACACCGATTTCGACATCACGAACAAACAGTTCGGCGTCAAAGTCGGCCTGTTGGGATTCTTTTAAGCGAGAGGCAAAAAAGCCGTCCCCGGTTTTTTCAACGACGGAAAAACGAGAGCCGCTCCGGACTGGAGCGGCTCTTTTCATTTATGCGGCCGGGGGCACTGAGTTGAAATGAATTTCGGTGCAGGCGCGGGGTGCAGGGTTTCCCGAAAAAAACCGGGCAAAGACAAACAATCTGAATTCCTGCACAGGGTCTTCAAGCCCGCAGGGCGCAGGTCAATAGCGAAGGGCTTCAGCCCTGGAATTGGACGGAGCAAATTCAAACAAACCCCAAAGGGGTGCAGGTGATGCTCGTTGTTACGATTTAGTTAAAAATCCTCCGCCCCTGCGGGGCTTGTCGGTTTTAGGCCGACCGCGATTTCCAGGGCTATCGCCCTTCGCTACCGACCATCCGCCCCGCCGGGGCTATTTGGCTCCGGGAGTTCCAATTCGGAAGTCAGGAAGGCGCTGGATGTAGATTTTCGGCGTACGACAGACAATCGCTTCTTTTCGCTCGGTGTATCAGCGTCGTCGAGGAGTAGCGCGTTTTATTCGTACTGCAGCATGGTCGCCACGGGACCGCTGGCGACGGTCAATTTGGGATCCAGCCGCAGGCGCCAGTTGCCCAGGTCGGTGTTGAGCGCGGCGGCGATGGCCTGGGGCAATTGCTCGTCGGAGAAATCGACGTCGAGCGAGGACGGGCTGTATTCATAGCCGGTGTTGACCGATTGGCAGACCATGTTGGACAGCCGCGAGTCGTAGCGCGGTTGATCGTCGGCGCCCAACGCTTCTCTGGCCCAATAGAATTGGAACCAAAGGTTGGCGTAGGGATCGGCCATGATTTCCGCTTCGTGATTTAAAAAGTAATTTTCCGGCTGCGTATAAGGCGGCACCGGACTGTCGATTCTGTCGAGGATATCGATCAGGTAGTTGTGCAGGTAGGCGATGTTGGTAAAGTCGACGCGGAAGCGGATGTAGCCGACGGCCAGACTCGCCGCAGCGGTCTCCTCGGTCCAGGTTGCGCCGGGGAACGACGGATCGTAGAAATCGCGCAGCGAACGATGCAGCTCGCGGATCGCGCCGTACCAATAAACGAAGCGGCCGAAGAAATCCTGCGCGGCGAACTCGGATTGCAGCGCGGCAATCATCACGTTCTGCAACTCCTCCGGCAGCATGTCCCACGTGGCGTAGGTGATGGTGTGTTCCTCGCTGTCGGGTTCGCAGGCGTCGTTGAAATCGTCGTCGTCATCGTTATCGTCGTCGTCATCGTCGTCATCGTCATCGTCATCGTCGTCGCCATCGTCGTCATCGTCGTCGGTCGGTTGTTGGCCGTCGTCATCGTCGTCGTCGATAGGCGGCACGCGATTCTCTTCCTCGTCGGAATCGTCGGAACAGGCGACAAAACCCACGGCCAGCGCGGCCGCCATGAGCAGAGCGATGATTATGGATATATGCCGCACGGTAACCTCCTTTGTTGCCGTTCAAATGGAGATTGTAGTGCAGGGACGTACCGGTCGCAAACGATGCGACGGGATTGGCGGTAGCGGCAAACGGCTAACGGGCGTCCGGATCGATCTTCTTGACCCACACGGCGAGGTCGCCGGTGGCGAACAGACGCACCAGGCCGTCCGGCCCCACGGCCAGCGACGATTCGCCGACCACGCACATTTGTTTGGTGATGGGATACGACGTCCAGTCGCCGTAACCGCCGATGAAATATTTCAGCAAGCCGTCGCTGTCGCGGTAAACCACATGCACCGCGCCGTCGCCGTCGATCGCTAGTGAGGGGAAGGCGTCGATGTCGGTGGTCGAATCGATGGTGTCGGTAAGCCAATCGCCGGAGGCGTCGGTGGCGTAGCGCAGGCCGGCGTAATACGGCCGGTCGTCGTAATTGTAGACCACGTGCAAATGGCCGGCGGAATCGACCGCCATCGTCGCCCAGCGTCCGGAGGTCACGCGGTCGTCAACCGTTTCGCTCGCCCAGGAACCGCCGGCGTCGGTTGCGTGCATCAGGTCGCCGTTGAAGTAGGCGAGATGCACCGCGCCGTCGTCGGTGACGACCATCGCGACGAACGCGCCCTGGTCGTAGAAGCCCGCGCCGATTTCCTCGCAGGTCCAGGCGCCCGGCTGCCCGTAGGCGTGCACGATCTGGTCGGACGCGTCGCGATAGTAGGCCAGATGCACCACGCCGCCGTGCACGGCGATGGCGGGCCCGGCCGTGCCGCCGGTCTGATCGACGATTTCTTCGACCCAGGCGCCCGTGGCGTCGGTGGCGTAGACGAGATAGCGGTTGGCGAAGGTCATGACGCCTTTGGCGTAAGCGACGTGCACGGCCCCGGCGTCGTCGACGACGAGCGCGGCGGTGTTCGTGTGATCGACGGCGAGGGAGTAGTCGGTGAACGTATGGTGCGGTTCGATGGGCGCTTCGGCGGCGCCGGTGGCGTAAACCAGCGCGTCGGTGTTCGTCTCGACCACATAAGCCAGATGCGCGCGGGCGTCGGCGTCCAGCGCGGCGGCGAGGCCGCGACCGGCCTGGAAGGAGCGGGTGTATTCGCCGAAGGTCCATTCGCCGGAAACATTGGTCGTGTAGCCGATGAAGTTGTCGGCGGAGTCGACGATGTACAGTTTGCCCGCGTCGTCCAGGGCGATGGTCGTCCAGCCGCCGTCGTGCCAGGCCAGCACTTCCGAGGCCCATTCGCCGCCGGCGTTGGTCGAGTAACACAGGTTGCCCGACGGCCAGTGCTGGTGGGCGATATGCGCATGATCGTTTTCATCCAGCACCAAGGAGGAGCAATCGCCGCCGGGGAACAGCGGGGTGACGGTTTCCACCTCCCAGCCCGAGGATGTCCGGCGCGCGTAGCGCAGGTTCGCTTCCAGCGCGGATAAAAAGGAAATGTGCGGCCGGCCGTCGCTGTCGAGCGCCAACGAACACGTGGAGACTCCGGCGGCGGACACCGTTTCGACCGTCCAGGCGCGGCCGCTGTTCGTGGCGTAATGCAATTGCCGCGGCTCGCCGATCGTGTAGGCGAGGTGGAGGCGGTCGTTTCCATCCAGCGCCAAGGAAGTGCTGTCGATTTCGCCGCAGTTCTCTTCGATGATCCGCCGGACCCAGTCGCCGGAGGCGTTGGTGGCGTACTTCACCTGTTGCGCGGAGGCTTTGACGTAGGCGATGTGCGCCGCGCCGCCGGCGTCGATCCGCAACGAGGGTCGGCTGCCTACCGAGCCGTCATGGTCGATCACCCACTTGAGCCAGCCGCCCGCCGCTTGTTTCGCGTAGACCAGATCGTCGTTGTTCAGATCGTGATAGGCGAGGTGCAAATTACCGGCGGCGTCCGCGGCCAGGGCGGAATCGTCGACGCCCGCGGCGATGTGCTCGGCCGTCACGTCGTCGCCGACCTTGGTGAACAAGAACAATTCGCCGGAGCGAATGCCGGAGACGTACATCGCGCCGTCGCTTTGGCGCACCATGCCGATCGGATTCACCTGGATCAGGCCGCCGTCGATCCACTGATATTCCGGTTCGTCGGTGGGCACGAAGGTGTCGTCGTCGACCAGCGTGTCGTCGTCCACGTCGTCGTCGCCGGTATCGTCGTCGATCGTGTCGTCGTCGACCAGCGTGTCGTCGTCCATGTCGTCGTCGCCGGTATCGTCGTCGGTCGTGTCGTCGTCGCCGGTATCGTCGTCGTCGGTTGTGTCGTCATCGCCGGCGTCGTCGTCGGTCGTGTCGTCGTCGGCGTGGTCATTGTCATCGTTGTCGTCATCGTCACTGGACGGATTGCAGCCGGCAAAAACAACGAGGCTGAACATCGCGATTAAAAAACAAATAACGGATGGGCGCTTCATGGCGGGACCTCCTTCTATCTCGCAATCGAAACAAAGGGGTGCGTTCGCGTTGTTCATCCCATCGTCGTGTAAAATCCTTACCGCAAGATAAGCAATTGCCATGCCAAAAGACAAGGGCGGTCCGATGGGGTAATTTGTGTGAAAATAAGAGGATAACGGCGACGGTTTTCGCGCAAAGGTCGCTGAATATTCAGCGCCGGCGGCGATTTTCCGGCAACGCGACGCCAGCATTATTTTGATGAAATTTTCGATAAAAAAAGCCCGGTCGCGCGGACCGGGCTTTTGGTGGATCGCGTCGGGGCGAAGACTTACATCATGCCGCCCATGCCGCCCATGCCGCCCATGCCGCCGCCCGGCATCGCCGGCGCGTCGGCCTTGGGTTTTTCGACGACCATGACTTCGGTGGTCAGCAGCATGCCGGCGACGCTGGCCGCGTTCTGCAGCGCGCTGCGGGTCACCTTGGTCGGGTCGATGATGCCGTGGGAGATCAGGTCGCAATATTCTTCGGTGGCGGCATCGAAGCCGAAGCCGCCTTTTTCATTCTTCACTTTTTCGACGACCACGGCGCCTTCCAGACCGGCATTGGCGACGATCTGCCGGATCGGCTCCTCGAGAGCGCGGATCACGATGTCGGCGCCGACCTGCTGGTCGCCGTCCAACTTCAGTTTCGCCAGCGCGGGCAGGCAACGCAGCAGCGCCACGCCGCCACCGGGGACGATGCCTTCCTCGACCGCGGCGCGGGTCGCGTTGAGCGCGTCTTCCACGCGGGCCTTCTTTTCCTTCATCTCGACTTCGGTGGCCGCGCCGACTTTGATGACCGCGACGCCGCCGACCAACTTGGCCAGGCGTTCCTGCAGTTTTTCACGATCGTAGTCGCTGGTGGTTTCCTCGATCTGCGCGCGGATCTGGCGCACGCGGCCTTCGATCTCTTCCTGCGAGCCGGCGCCGTCGATGATCGTCGTGTTGTCTTTGTCGATCACGACGCGTTTGGCGTGGCCCAGATCGTTGAGGGAGGTGCCTTCGAGTTTCACGCCCAGTTCCTCGGCGATCACCTTGCCGCCGGTCAGAATGGCGATGTCCTGCAGCATGGCCTTGCGGCGGTCGCCGAAGCCCGGGGCCTTGACGGCCGCGACGTTCAGCGTGCCGCGCAGCTTGTTGACCACCAAGGTGGCCAGCGCTTCGCCTTCGATGTCTTCGGCGATGATCAGCAGCGGCCGGCCGATTTTCACCACCTGCTCGAGCACCGGCAGCAGGTCTTTCATCGTGGAGATTTTCTTCTCGTGGATGAGGATCAGCGGATCTTCGATGATCGCTTCCATCCGTTCGGGATCGGTCACGAAGTAGGGGCTCAGGTAACCGCGGTCGAACTGCATGCCTTCGACCACGTCGAGGGTGGTTTCCATCGCTTTGGCTTCTTCGACGGTGATCACGCCTTCCTTGCCCACTTTGTCCATCGCTTCGGCGATGATGTTGCCGATGGTCTCGTCGTTGTTGGCGCTGATCGTGCCGACCTGAGCGATCTCTTTCTGATCCTTGGTCGGAACCGACAGCTTGCGCAGGGCTTCGACGACCACGTCGACGGCCTTGTCGATGCCGCGCTTGAGATCCATCGGGTTGGCGCCGGCGGTGACCATCTTCACGCCTTCGCGATAGATCGCCTGGGCGAGAATGGTTGCGGTGGTGGTGCCGTCACCGGCCACGTCGGAGGTCTTCGAGGCGACTTCGCGCACCATCTGCGCGCCCATGTTCTCGAATTTGTCCTCGACTTCGATTTCTTTAGCCACGGTCACGCCGTCTTTGGTCACGGTCGGCGCGCCGAAGCTTTTTTCCAACACGGCGTTGCGGCCTTTGGGGCCCAGGGTCACCTTGACCGCGTCAGCCAACGCGTTCACGCCATTGAGTACTTTGGATCGGGCGTCGATGCCGTACAGAATTTCCTTGGCCATGATTCCTCTCTCCTCTTGCGAAACGTGTCATGGGCGAGTGCGGCTCGCCCTTGATTAATTATTCGATGATTCCGAGGATGTCGTCCTCGCGCATGATCAGGAATTCTTCGCCGTCAAGTTTCACTTCGGTGCCGGCGTACTTGCTGAAGAGCACCTTGTCGCCGGGTTTGACGTGCAGTTCGACTTTAACGCCGTTATCCATCACCTTGCCGTCGCCCACGGCAACCACTTCGCCCTGCGCCGGCTTTTCTTTGGCCGAGTCAGGGATGATGATCCCGCTTTTGGTTTTCTCTTCTTCGGCCAGGCGCTTGATCATCACTCGATCTTGCAACGGACGAATTTTCATGACTCACTTCCTCCTCAAAACCAAATATTCATGTTGAAGGCTAACCTTGTGCCGCCCCAGTCGGAGCGGAGCAACTCATCACCCAAATTACCTGTGTATAAGCACCAAGTTGGTGCGGGCGAAAAGTAATCAGTTCATCCAAGGCTGTCAACCGGGGTCGATAACATTTTGAAACAATGGTGAAAGAGGGGAAAACGAACCGGAAGGGAGTAAAGGACATCCCTACAAAATCAGGTGGAGTTTTTTCGAGACGCCACAATAAATTGTGTTTATCTTCATCCACGGAAGACAGGGGCGAAATGGTTGACAACCTCGGGGGCGGGGTGCTAGCGTGAATCCAGTTTCTAACTGCTTGGAATAGGTGCGGTTTTGGCCGTTTCCTCGCGTGTATTTTTACGAAAAGGAAAGGGCGGGTTTGCGTAGCATAAAAAGCCTCCTTTCAATCGTCCTCGCTTT
>DAINPV010000025.1:0-21078 GCA_036743315.1 bacterium
ATTTCGTTCAAGCCCCCATGCCTTCGGCGTTGATGGAAAAAGCGGCGACCACCGGCATCCTGGCCGCCAATCGCCTGCTCGCCGATTGGAATGTGCGCGGCGAAGATCTATACACCGTGCCGTTGCGGGGCATCTTCAAGGCGAAGCCGGCGTTGCGCGCCTAAGAGCCGACGAGTCCTTCGCGCAGCCGGCGCTGCCGCTCCGCATAGGCTAGATCCTCGACCCACAAGCGCCGAGCCGCCCGCTTCATGAAGGCCCGCACCAACCAGGCGGCCTTTTGCGCCCGGGCGAAGCCGGGGCGTTCCGAAGAAGCCAGCGTGGCTTCGATCACCGCGCTGCGTCCCGGCGCGATCGGCGTGCTGTGGGTCTCCACGACCGATCCCACGCCTTCGCCGTCGACGATCGTCATCACGATCGTACGCGGATCGGGCACATGGAACGTGGCGTCGACCTCGACGCACCAGCGTCGCCAGACGCGGTAAGCCACCCGCACCCGCAGTTCCTCGATCTCGATCTTGGTCACCACCAACCGCGCAAACGTATGCGGGTGATAATGCGCTCCATGCCAGGGATCGAGCCGGTTGGCGATTACGTCGCTCGCCTCGCAATCGCCTTCATGGCGAATGACCGCATCAATGAAATTGGTCGGCCGCGGCGGCAAAACGGGTTGCGCGGTCGCGTCCGGTCCGGCGCCGAGTTTGACCCAGGTCAGCACGCCGTCGTCATGGACCGGCAGCGGCTGCCAATGCCGGTGGCCGCGTTCGTCCAATTGCAGCCCGTGCCAGGGACAAACGAGCTTGCCGTCGTGCATATGTCCGGCGGCCAGCGGCCCGCCGTAATGCGGACAGGCGTTGCCGGCGACGATCACCTTGCCGTCGGCGCGATAGGCCACCAGCTCTTTACCGTCGACTTGAAACAACCGCGGTTGCGCTGTGATCGTCCGCGAACCGTCGAGCACATACCAGCCGTGATCGGGTCGGGCCAACGCCGCTTTCAGCGCCCGCCGAATGAATGACGGATCGCAATGCTCCCAATCGGGGACCGTCGGCAGAACTTCCGCCGGCAGCGGCGGCAACTTTTTCCCGATCAATCTCAGGTTTTCCAACCTCTTTCTCCTTCGTTGTTTTCTGCGTCATTTCGTATTTTAAGCATTCATTTCAACAAGGCGACCTTCGCCACGTAGGCGTCGGCGTCGAACTTGCGCTTAAGCCCGGCGGCGTTCATGTAGCGCACCGTGCCCAGCACCGGCCGCCGCGCCCAGGGGCGGTCGTGCAAGCCGAAGCACCAGGCCACGCCGGCGTAGCCGTTGGGGTCGCGACCGTCCAGTTCGTACTTGTCGTTGAGGGCGACGGCCAGGTCGAAGGCCTCGGCCGGCGAGCGAGACCATTCCAATAACTTCTTACCCCAGTACATGCGCATGTAGCCGTGCATTTTACCGGTGAGCATCATTTCGCGCTGCGCCGCGTTCCAGTAAGGATCGTGCGTTTGCGCCGCCTCCCATTGCGCCCCGGTGTAGACATACTCGCGCCGGTCGCGCGCATGCTCGGCCAACGTCTGTTGCGCCCAACCGGGCAGTCCGACGAAAGCGTCGTACGACGGCTGATGGTAGGCGAAATTCATCGCCAGTTCGCGCCGCACGATCAGTTCCTCCAGGTACGTCGCCGCGCCCGGCGAACCGGCCGCGCGCACGGCCAGCGCAATGGTCAACGGCGAAATCTGACCGAAGTGCAGGTAGGGGCTCATCGACGACAGTGTGTCGAGCGTGGGATCGTTACGGTCCGTCGCGTAGCGGTCCAGCTTGTCTGCGATGAATTCGGCCAGCAGCCTTTGCGCCTGCGTCGCGCCGCCGCGCAGCAACGGCGCGGGCGGCACTGAACGGTCGATCGCCATTCGGTCGAGCAGCCGCTCCGGCGCGCCGGTCAGTTCCTCGCCCGGTAATTCAAGAAAAGTTGCCTCTTGCTTCAAGGCAACCGACCGCAACGGCAACAGGTAATCGTCCAAATGCCGGTAAATCTTAGGACGGATCGTGCGCGCGGCGTATTCGGCCTTGTCGCTGACCACCTGCAGCGGCACGACGACATCGCTCTCCACCTGGATCAACGGGCAGGCCGATCGCCGCGCCGCTTCCGCCCGCCATTGACGCTGATGGCGCAGATACCCCGCGTCGACCACGGCCAGCGCCGCCTCGCGGCTCAACGCGACGACGCCCTCCGCCGGCGCAACCGCCCGCAGCGTGAAGCGTGCGCCCATGGTCGTCAGGCGCTCGCGCGTTTCGGTCAGCCCTTCGAGCATGAAAGTGTAATGGCGCAGGTTGGCGCCCGGATAACGGTCGGTAAGGCCGAAGAACACGACCAACGGCAGCGCCAGTTCGTTCGCACGGCGCGCGGCGAAGGTCAACGCGTGGTTGTCGTCGATCCGTTGCGCCTGCTGCATCCAATACAACACATAACGCCCCTTTTGCGTCGGACGATCGTTCAGCGGCCGCACTCGTGTCGGATGAATCATGTCCCGCTCAATAATCGCGGCCCTGGCCCGAATCGGAAATCGTCACCAGTTCCGGCGGATAGGGTGCGAAAAAGGTTTGTTGCGCCAGATACGGCTCCTCGACGCGTGCGATCCAGGCACGCAACACGGCCGTCGGCGCGCTCAACGGCGCCCGGCCGATCCGGTACTCTTCCAGCAGATCGAGAAACAGCGCCTTTTCTTTCGCCTGCAACGATTTTTTAAAATACCCCAGCGCGTGCATCAGCACGTTGATCACCTGGCTGGGTTTGGGGCCGTAGCGAAACGCCTGGATCAAATGCTGCTCGTAATCGGCCGCCACTTCGTCGAACGGGCGCTTGTCGCGATGGCCCAGAATGCGCCCGAGCGCCTTCTGTTCGCTTTGATGGCAGGCCATGAGCATCAACTTGTTGCGCGCGTGAAAGTCCTGCAACGCGGCGATGCGGCCGGTGCGGCGGGCGCGGCGAAAATCGGCGAGCGCGAAAATCTTGATCAAAAACCGCTCGCGCAGCACGAAGTTGGTCAGCCGTCCCTCGTCCTCCACCGCCAGTTTGCCGAAGATCTCCACGATCGCCCCGCCCAAGAAACCGGCCGTGCGCGCCACCGTCGCGCCCCGCGCCAAGCCGTCGTACATTTTTACGTCATAAGGGCCGCACGACGGCGAGCGCGTCTTGAGGATAAAACCCTCGACGGCGGGCAATCCGGTCATAATCTCCCGCACGCGTTCGACCATCGCGGCGGTGAAATCGCCGCCGGTGTCGGGCTGCAACAGGCGCGGCTCGTCGTTTACGCGGACGATGCGCACCGGTTTGCGCGGCACGCCCAAACCGATCTCCATTTCGGGACAGGCCGTGACGAAATCGACGTGCGGCGTCAGCGCGGCGATCGCCTCGCTGCGCACGGTTACGCCGTTCCAGCGGCAGGGCGCGAAACCCAGGCATCGGCTGCAAAAAAGCGTAGGGCGGGCATAGGATTGCATTGTTTTCTCCCGCTTGGCCGGCGCGCTATTCGTTCTTGCTTTTCACCTGCTCGATCCACCGGTCGACCCGAGCCCAATGGTTGAACATCCATTTGATCCGGTCGGGATCGTCGTGCGGAATATCCGCGTGCGGCACGCGCCAGGTGCGCACCCGGATCGTCCGGCCGATCAGCGCCCCGGCGAAAAAGGCCCCCACGCTCAAGACGTGCTCGAAGCCATAATGAGCGCAGAAGACGACGTCGGCGTTCTTGTTTTTTTCCAGGATCAGCAGCGAACGGTCGAAACGCGGCGGCAGCACGTTTTTAAGCGCCTCGATTTTTTCGCGGTAATGCAAATCCTTGGTCGTGGCCAACCGCGATAGAATCAGCTCGCGTTTTTCCGGCCGAAAGGGTTCGCCCTCGGGGAAAAACACCACCGCGTTGCGCGCCCGCAGCCCGGTCATCATCTTGACGATCTCCACGCGCTCGGTATCCATGACGATGCTCTCGCGGCTGACGAACACGTGGTCCAACCGGTTGGCCAGCACGTCCAGGCACGGGTCCCACTGCAAATCGTCTTTGAGAATCTGCCGCAGGTGCAAATCGTGCGGTACGATGAACGCGGCCGCGGCGATCAGGTTGTCCAGCCAACTGATGTGGCGCACGAAGGCGATGAACGGTCCGGACGATATACGGTCGCCCTCGATGGCGAACCGCAGGCGGTACAACCGTCGCAACGCGCCCAGCAACGAACGCGCCCACCAGCGCAGCAGGCGATAGTTCGCCGTGCGATAGCGTTCGACGTCGCGACGCATCTTGTGGCGCAGCCAAATGACGAAGCAAGCCGGCAGACCGGCCATTTCCATGGCGAGGTAATATTCGAAAAACAGCGCCAGACGGGTCATTTTCCACCGGCGGCGGAAAATCAGGTCGAGCAGCGCGACGGCCGGCAACAGCACCGGGAATAAAAACGTCAACACGACGAATCCCCCTCCATACGCGATGAAGGAAATCATTCGTCGTCCCCACGTGTCTTTCCAACTCTGGTCGGTCATGACAAGTTACCGGTATTGTTGGTGTTTGATCTATACCACGCGCCGCGGACCAAACCAAGCCGGACTGTGACCATTAAAAACGTCACCGGGGTTGGCGATCCAGGCTTGGTGTCGTATTTACAGATTCCAAGAAGAGGTATATAGGAGCACCTAAGATTTTCGGGAGGAGCATCGTCTCGTATGACAACTTTCAGTCTGCTGGCGGTGATTACATCGTTGCTTTTGGTGCTGGCCATTGTGGAACGCATCATCCACGTGCACCGACTCAATAAAATACCCGTGCGCATTCATATCAGCGGCACGCGCGGCAAATCGAGCGTCACGCGACTGTTGGCCGCCGCTCTACGCCATGCGGGTAAAAAAACCGCCGCGAAAACGACCGGCACACTGGCCCGGATGATTCTGCCCGACGGCAGCGAGGTGCCGGTCTATCGTCCCGCCGGGGCGAACATCATCGAGCAAAAGCGCATCGTCAACACGGCCTACCATATGGGTTGCGAGGTGCTGATCGTCGAGTGCATGGCCCTGCAGCCCATCCTGCATTGGATCAGCGAGAGCAAGCTGGTGCACGCCACGCACGGCGTGATCACCAACGCCCGCGCCGACCACCTGGACGTGATGGGCCCCGAGGAAATCGACGTGGCCAAAGCCCTGGCCGGCATGATCCCGGTTAAAGGCAAGCTGTTCACCGCCGAACGCAAAAACCTGGAAGTGCTGGCCATGGCCACGCAGGATCGCAAGTCCTCGCTGCACGCGGTAACCGCCGAGGACGTCGCGGCCGTCACGCCCGCCGAGCTGGCCGGGTTCAGCTACACCGAGCACGCGGAAAACGTCGCCCTGGCGCTCAAGATCCTGCAGGATCTGGGCTTGAGCCGCGAACAGGCGATCGCCGGCATGTGGCAGGCCAAACCCGACCCGGGCGCGCTGACCGAAAGCGTGATCAATTTTTTCGGCCGGCGCATCATCTTTATCAACGGTTTTGCCGCGAACGATCCGGAGTCGACGGAAAAAATCTGGAACATGGCTCACGCCAAATACACCAACGTCGACCGCACCGTCGCCGTGTTCAACATGCGCGCCGACCGTCCCTCGCGCACCATGCAAATCGCCAAGGATACGACCTTCTGGCATCATGCCGAACGCGTCGTGCTGATCGGCACCGGCGCCTACCTGTTCGCGCGCATGGCCGGCAAAACCGACTTCGACACCAGCCGGTTCGTCTTCGCCGACCAGATGGGCGTCGAAGAAATTTTCGAAAGCATTCTGGAAGCCAGCGGCCGCAATTCGTTGGTCGTGGGCATGGGCAATATCGGTGGACCCGGCTTGCCGTTGGTCCGTTTTTTCCACAATCGCGCATTGCCTGAGGAGCTTCAATGACCGAGTTGTTATCACTATCGATCGGCATTGGTCTGGTCGCGGGGATGCTGTTCACCGAGTTGTTCGGCATCGCCTCCGGCGGCTTGATCGTGCCGGGATACTTCGCGTTGTATCTGACGCAGCCCTGGGATGCGGCCGCGACGATCGGCGTCGCGTTCGCCACCTTCGCCATCGTGCGCGCGCTGTCGTCCTTCCTGCTGGTCTACGGCCGGCGGCGGACCGCCTTCATGATTCTGATCGGCTACCTGCTGGGCATGCTGGTGCGCACCTGGGTTCGTCTGCCGATCGAGGAATTCGCCATCATCGGTTACATCATCCCGGGCCTGATCGCCATCTGGATGGAACGTCAAGGCGTGTTGCAGACGTTGGCCTCGCTGACCATCGTCTCCATCGTGGTGCGCCTGGTGCTGATTCTCTTCCTCGGCGCGGAGATAATGCTATGAAGCGGCTTTATTGGCGTCCACAGCGAGTTTCCTTGAGCGTTCTGGTGCTCGTCGCGCTGCTTTCGGTCGGCGGTCTGTTTTTGGTCGAACACTTCAAGATTCAGGAACGCCAACCGTTTTATAAGGAGAAAATGCGGGCGGCCAACCTGGCGCTGCGCTGTTTTGACGCGGTCAAAACCGAACGGCTGCGCCGCGGCATTTCCATCGATCAAGGCATTGATCCGACCGGTTCGGGCCTGATCGGCGAGTTGCTCACGCCGGTCACCACCAACCCCGGGCATCTGCCCTCCAAGCAGACCTCGGTGAATCCGAACTTCGCCGCCGTGATCGTTTATTTGTTGATCCGCGCCGGCGTCGAAACCGGCGACACGGTCGCCATCGGCATGTCCGGTTCGTTCCCGGCGGTCAACATCGCCACGCTGGCCGCGCTGGAAACGATGAAAATCAAATCGATCATCATCACCAGCGTCGGTTCGTCGCAGTGGGGCGCGAACAATCCCGAGTTTCTTTGGCCGGAAATGCACGACTTGCTCCTTGAAAAGCGCTTGATCACCGCCAAACCGATCGCCATTTCGCGCGGCGGTCTGGAAGATAAGGCGCTGGGTCTGTCGAAAAAGGGTCGTCGGCTCATCGAGCGCTCCATCGAGCGTAGCGGCTTGGAATACATCGAGGCCGAAACCTACGCCGACAGCGTGCAACGACGCATGGAGTTATACCAGCAGTATTCCGGCGAAGAGGACATCCAGGCTTACATCAACGTCGGCGGCGGCACCGCTTCGGTCGGGGCGCGCCTGGGCCGGCAGTTGTTCCATGCCGGCTTGAACAAATCGGCGCCGGTGGGCGCGGACGACCTCAATTCGGTGATGGCGCGCTTCATCGTTGAAGACAAACCGGTCATCCACCTGATGCGCATGGACAAGTTGGCGCAACGCTACGGTCTGCCCATTCAACCGCGGATCATGCCCCGCGTCGGCGAGGGTAAAATCTTCGTCAAAGAGGAACCTAACCGCATGCTGGCCGTCAGCATCCTGCTTTCCATCGTGATTCTGTTGTTGGCGTTCGGCCGCCTGGATTGGGGTTATCGCATCATGACCATGGGCCGCCGCGAACCGACCCGTACCCGTCCGGAAAAAATGGTCTGACCGAAAAACACATGCGCGACCTCGCAATCCCCTCTGGCTTCACGCCGAGGGGATTGTCATAATCGGCGTTATGAATCGACAATGGTGGCGCGATCGCTGGCAGGCTTTGCAGCCCTGGCACGCCCTCTGGGCGGCGCCCATGCTGATCCTTTTGTTGTTGGCCTTGACCTTCGCCCAAAAGCCCTATCCGGTGGGCCACGACAGCCTGCAGCATTTTCAAAACGCGATTGCCGTGTCGTACGTGGCGCAGCATCCGCAACTGGAAACGCTGCCGATTCTGCGCTCGCTGGAATTTCACTGGCCGCCGCTGGTCTATGCGGTTACCGCCGCGCTGCTGCAAACGATGCGCTCGGTCTGGGCGTTTCATCTGACCAACCTGTTGTTCGCCGCGTGCTTTATGGTTTTCTTTCTGCTCGCCGCGCGGCAATTAACCACCGGTTGGTGGACCGCGTTGATGGCCCTGATGATCGTCTGCGCCTGCCCCTGCTGGATGACCGTCGCGCTTTCCTACAACCTCGAATCGGCGCAGCTTGCCGCCACCGCCTTTCTCTGGTGGCTGCTGTTATCGGGTCGTTACCGCCGCCCCGCCTGGGCCGCGCCACTCTGGGGGCTGGCCGCCGGCCTGGCGCTGTTGTCCAAAACCGTGATCTTCGTCCAGGTGCTGTTGCCGATCCTCGTCGTGTTGATCATCAATTTTTATCGCGACCGGCAGGAAAAACGAAACCTGCTGGCCGGCCTTTCGTTCCTGGCGGCATTCGGTGTCGTCGCCGGCTTCTGGTACGGACCGATCATCGAAAAACTCCCGCACGAACTGGCGATCAACCTGGTCGATCCCGGGGCGAGTCTCGCACATCCGTGGTATTTCCACCTGCGTTTGTTGCTCCTGGATTACGCCGCTCTGCCCGCGTTGCTGACCGTGCTGATCGCGGCCCCGCTGGCCCAGTGGAAAGAAATGCCCAAGCGTGCGTTGCTGCCGCTGTTGGGCGCCGTGCCGGCGCTGCTATTTTTCTCCCAGTTGGATATCAAGTGGGAATGGTACGCCCTGGGCGCCTTCGCCCTGGCGGTCCTGTCCGCCGCGGCCGTGCTTGACCGCCTGCCGCCGAAAATCCGTAATTTCGTTCTGCCGCTGTTGCTGGGCTGGTACACGCTGCTGGCGCTCATTCCCTGGTTCCCCAACGGCGACGGCTTCGCCCGTTTGATGGCTCTGGGCTCGAGCGACACGGTCTACCTGATGGAAAAGCGCACCTACGACAACGAGGCGTTTTTCGCCGAACAATTGCGCCGGACAGTCGGCGCGGCCGACCTGGGCGATGTGGCCGTGGTCGACGTGACCAACCGCGATTGGTTGGGCGTCGTCGAAATGCACCTCACGTTGCACTGCGACACCGTGTGGCGACACCCCTACCTCGCGTCGTACCGTCTGTGGGAACGCCTTTACCCGCAGGAAGAACGCTTCTTCCTCGACGCCGAGCGCTACCCCATGCGCGGAGGGCTGCGCCGGCCGATCGCCGCGCTGGTCGACGATCTGCCGCGCTCGCGCTTCGTGGTCACGCTGGAAAAATTCGACTCGCCGATCTCCGCCTTCGACACCTTGGCCGTCGGCGGATTGTTCAAGGAGCAACCCGCGTCCTTCGCGCCGCTGCAGCCGGTCCTCGCCGACCTGTCCCCGCGCTTGGTCGAGCGGTTGCGCCTGCCGTTGGAAGACCTGACCCTGGTGATTCGCGAAAATCCGTCCGTGGCCGCCTTACGCGCACCCGAACCGCCGCCGATCGATCTGATCGCTTACCTGCAGTTGATCGATCCCACGCGACATGCGCGTTACCTGGAGCAGACCGAACAACTCATGTACGCCGGTCGGATCACGCCGGCTGTCGAGCGTTTCCGTTTTTATCTGGACATGGAGTGGACGCCCAAGCTGATGTACGCCTGGGAAGGCAATTACACCAAGGCCATGCTCGACTTCGCCCGGTGCCTGCGTCTGATCGCGCCGCCCGCCCAGGAGGCCGCCGAGCTCATCGCGCGTCTCACCGAATTTCCCAAAACGCCCAACCTGTACAGCCAACTACTGCCGCGCCTGATGGAACTGACGACCGTCGAAAGCAACGACGATCAATTTCTCGCCGCCACCGCTGCGATCCTGGCGCAGTTGCCGCCGGAGGACTACGCGCGGCGGGTGGTCGTCGGCCAGCGCCTCCTGTTTTACCTGGCTCGTAACGACGAGGCGGCGGGCGTGGCGTTTCTGCAGCGCGAGTCGGCCGCCGTTCCGCCCGCGCCGCAGGCCGCGCTGCTGACCTACCTGGCGGACAAACTCGCCTCCGCATTGACCGGCGAAATTGCCCGCGAGGTATATCGTCAGGCGTTGGCGCAGCCGCTCATCGACGAAACCGCCAAGCAGAAAATTCGCCTGCTGCTCGCAGCGACCGGCGAAAAAGAAACTCTCTCCCAAAACCTTCCCCGCGGTCCTTTCGCCGACGACGAACAGGCGCTGCTGGCCGCGCGTTTGACGACCAAGGCCTCGGTCGACCTGCGCCGCGCCGGGCGGACGGCCGACGCGCTGGCTTTGATCGAATCGTACGCGCCGGATTTTTCCGCCTGTGCGCCGTGCGCCGACGAACTGCGCCTGGAGAAAATCCGCTGCCTGCTCGCCCTGCAGCAATCCGATTCCGCGCGCGAGGCGTTCAAGGAAATGCGTGACGATCAACTGCGTTCGATCGCGCTGGAGCTGCTGCACCAAGCGCCGTGACGCGCGCGGCGCAATTGTCACTCCCGCGGCGATATGCTCTACTGATGCAAACCAACAAAAGATCGGTATCGGTGGAACAATCCCGCGCCCAAAGCCTCGCCGTCTGGATCCTGCTGATCCTTTTGGTCGTCTTTTTGCGCCTGCCCTCGTTTGTCGAGGCGTTTTTCGACCCCGACGTCGCCGCCACCGTGTACAGCGCGCAATTGTTCGCCGCCGGCGGCTGCCTCTACCCCGAGGCCGTGGAAACCAAACCGCCGGGCAGCTACGCCGTCTTCGCGCTGCTGCTGGGCGCCTTTCACTCGATGCTGGGCGTGCAACTTTTTCTCGCCGCGTATCATTTGGCCGTCGCTTTTGTGCTGGCGAAACTTGTCGAGTCGATGACCGGCCGCCGCATCGGCTGGTTCGCCGCTTTGTTTTACGGCGTGTTTTCCGCCGGCGGTTTCGTCAACGGCTTCGCGCCCAATTTCGAAACCTGGACCTTGTTGCCGCTGACCGCCGCCGTTTACCTGCTCTGGCAATGGCGCAGCGCGGAACGATTCCGCCTCGTCGTTTTGGCCGGTTTGTTGGCCGGTCTCGCCGTGTTGATGAAGCAGCAGGGGGCGCTGCCCGCGCTTGCCCTGGGCGCGGTCGTGCCGCTCTTCGTATGGCGCACCGCAAACAAAAATCGTCTCCATCGCAGCGCAGCTTCCCTGTGGGCGTTCGGCGCCGGCGCGCTGCTGCCCTGGGCGCTGACCTTGCTCTACTTCGCCGCCAAAGGTTGCGCCGACGATTTGCTCGTCGCGCTTAATCCGTGGCGCAACGTGGATTACGCCGTCTCGCGTACCTGGAGCGAATTTTTCACCGCCGGTCGGCAAACCGCTTTCGCCTTCGCCCGCCACACGTGGCTGCTGATGCTCCTGTGGCCGGTCGGTTTGTTCGCCGCTTGGCGCCGTGGCGCGTCCGCCGGGAGATCGCTCTGGGCCCTCTGGCTGCTCGGCTCGCTGGCGGCCGTCGTCGCGGGCACGAAGTTTTTCACGCACTATTATTTTTTCCTGCTGCCGCCGCTTTGCGGATTGGCCGCGCTGGGCATCGAAGCGTTAGCGACGAAGTTCTCCGGCAACGGTCGCCGGATATTCCCCCTGCTGCTTCTGGTATCGCTGCTCGCCTGCCAACAGCGCGAACTGCGCTTCGCCGCGCTGGGCGCCAAGGCGTTGCTGACCACCGGGCGCCCGGTCAGCCGCGAGATCTTCACGCTCAATCGCTCGCTCGGCGGCGGCTGGCTCGACTTCGTGACGCCCTACAATCATCTGGAATGGGAGCTCGCTTCGCGCACGGCGGGTAAGTATATCCGGGCGCACAGCGCACCGGACGACGGTCTGCTTGTCTACGATTACCTGCCCTCGGTGTATTGGTACGCCCGGCGGTTCGCACCGACGCGCCACCACATGAATTTTGAGGTGGCCTACGAACTGGCTCCGGAATTCGGCAAGTGGTACGATCGCGAAACCGCGCGTCTGGCGGCCAATCGCGCCGAACTGCTGGACGATCTGCGCGCCGCACCGCCCGCCTTCATCGTACGCGCGCGCTATGCGCCGCCGGTTAAAAACGAGCTGGCGTTTCATCCGTCGAACGTCTACGGCGATCCCGCCGGCGCTGTGTTATGGCAGACGCCGCTGTTCGCCGATCTCGCGCAGTTCGTTGCCGAAAACTACCACGAGGTAGCCGAACTGAGCGACCTGCCGCTGCTCGTGCTGCAACGCAACGATCACTTGCCCTGAACCGCCGGATCGCCGATCTGCGCGATGATGAACCGGTACACCTGCTCGGTTTCCTTCATCTGATCCGACCAGTTCATGCCCTGGCCGTGACCCGCCTCGCGTTGCAACCAGAACAACACCGGCCCGCCGTCGCCGGCGTTGGCCTGCAACGCGGCGGTGAATTTCGCCGAGTGCAGCCAGTTCACGCGCGTGTCGGACTCGGCGGTCTGGATGAACGTCGGCGGCACGTGCACGCCCGGCAGCACCTGGTGGTACGGCGAATAGGCCCACAGGTAACCGGTGTCGCCCGGCTCGTCGGCATTGCCGTATTCCGGCGTCCACAACTGCGCCGGTTCGAACCGGTGGAAGCGCACCATGTCATACAGACCGACCTGCCCCACCGCGCAACCGAACAGGTGCGGCGTCGAGGTGATCATCGCGCCGATCAACAAGCCGCCGTTCGAACCGCCGCGAATGGCCAATTTTGCCGGACGGGTATATTTTTCGCGGATTAAATAGCGCATCGCGTATTCGAAATCTTGAAAAACCTGAAACTTCTTTTCGCGCATGCCCGCGCGGTGCCACGCCTCGCCGCGCTCACCGCCGCCGCGCAGGCCGGCCAGGGCGAACACGCCGCCGCGTTCGATCCACGCCATGTTCGTGCGTGAAAAATAGGGGCTGAATTCGATGCCGAAACCGCCGTAGCCGTACAGCACCGTCGGGTTGTCGCCATCGCGGCGCAGGTCCTTGCGATGCACGAGGAACAACGGCACCCATGTGCCGTCATACGATGGATACTCGACGTACTCGACGACGAACCGTTGCGGATCGAAGTTCCCGCCGGCCGGAATGTCCACGATCGTCTCGGGCTGCAGCGATGTGGCCACGTCCACCTTGAACAACGTGAACGGATACAAAAACGAGGTGTAGCCGACCAGCACCTCGCTGGAACCGGGTTCGCCTTCCAGATTGTCCACCGTGCCCGGCGCGGGCAAGGCGATCTCGCCGACTTCCCGGGCGGCCGTGTCGTACACGCGCACGCGCGATACCGTGTTTTCCAGGTACAGCGCGACGATCCTGTCGCCCGCCGTTTCGAAACCGCGCAATGGATACGGCCGCTCGGGCAGCACCTCGCGCCACTTCGCCGGCGCCGGATCGGCGGGGTCGATCGCCACGATGCGATAATTGTCCGCGCCGTGGGAAGTCATCGCCCACACTCGCCCGTCGATCATGGCATGCACCCACACCTGTGCGCCGATGTTCTCGGCCAGCGCAGTCAGCTTGCCGGTAGCGGTCTCCAGCACATACGCATCGCTGGTCGTCGCGCCGGTTTCGATGTCGATCAACAAGGCGCCGTCGTCCGCGGACAAGCGCACGCTCGGCCAGTCGGTCTTCGCGCGTTCGCGCCCGAACACATACGCGTCGTCGCGCGGATCGTCGCCGAGCCGGTGATAATACACGTGCCGGTTGTACTGCGACGCATCCGGATAATACGTGTAATAAAAACCGCTGTCGTCGTGCTTCCAGGCCACCGACGCATGCATGGTGTGCGCCACTTTTTCCGGCAGGATCTTTCCCGTCGCGACTTCCAGCACGTGCAGCGTGCTGTCCTCGTCACCGCCTTTACTCAACCCGAAGGCGAGGTACTTGCCCGTCGACGACGGATGATACCAGTCCAGCGCCGTCTTGCCCGTCGGGTCCTGCGCCAGCGGATCGAAAATCGCCCGCTCGACGCCGTTCTCGCGCACCAGCAGCTTCGGCTGCTCGGCGTCGCTCTCCTGCTTCAGGTAAAAAATCTTCCCGCCCGCCGGCTTGGGCCACTTCACGTAACCGATGGCGTACAATTCGCGCAGGCGCTCGCGCAATCCCGGCGCCTCGGTCGCGGCAAAAAACTTGGCCGATCGCGCGTTCTGCGCTTCGGCCCATGCCGCGGCCCGTTGCGGCTCTTCCAGCCAGCGATACGGATCGGCGATCGGATAGCCGTTGATCGTCTCCGTCAGATCCTGCGCCGGGGTCGGCGGCGGCGCGTCGAGGCGGGTGAGCGACGTGACCGGCGCGGCGCAGGCGAACAGGCTCATGATGATCAGGAGAAGCAACGCGGTGCGGACGAAATGTTTCATGACGGGCCTCGGTATTGTTGCCGTTGTCTGTTGTCTTTACACGCGATGCGCGCCGCGATCAATCCGCATCGCCGGCGGCTTTTGACGGCCGGTCGGCGCATTTGGTATTATGCGCGCTACTCCAGTGAATTGGTGCGGCGCGGACGCGACACATCTTCGACAGGCAGACGCGACAATCCGACGACACAAACAACCAGGCAGCGAATGCGCGCGTGGAATCTCCTCTTGCAGCGGATGGGGCGACGCATGGAACCGTTTCTTACCGCCGAGAAGGTGAAATCCTTTTTCGCACAGGCCACGCCGGAAAACGTCGCTGCGCTGTGCGCGTCGTTGCGCGAGGATAACGGCAGCTTCGGCGCCACGCTCGTGCAGGCGCTGCCCGATCTGCTCAACGCGCACACGGCGTTGTTGTCCGCGTTGTTGCGCGCGGTGAATGAGCTGCCGCCCGACGAACGTCGCGAGCGAATCGCCGCGGCCGCGCAGCGCATCGACGGCGCCGCCTTGGGAAAAACGCTGACGGAATTGGCCGACGCGCTGCACGAAACGCACCGGCGCAATCCGGAGTTGATCGCCCGCCTGGCCTCGGTGCTGGCCGAGGCGACGCGCGCCGCCGACTTCGGCCGTCTGCGCGAAGGCGCGGTCGCCTGGTCGTCCTATCGCGCCGACGCCCTGCACGCTCTGCTTGCGCCCGCCCTGGCCGATCCGGTGCGCCTGGCAAATCTTTTTTCCGCGTTGCCCGACCTGCTCAATCGTCAGTTGCGCCTGGCGGCCGATCTGCTGGGCGAAATCGAATTGCCGCCCGAGATCGTCGCCAGCGCCGTGCTCAACGCGCTCGAAGCCGTCGACCGCGAGCAGCTCGCCCGCGGTCTCAACGCCGCCGCCGCACTGTGCAACCAACTGCGTGAGGGCGATTGGACCCTGGGCCACGACGAGCCGCGCTTCGCCGCCGTGCTCGGCAACGTCGCCGCCGATCTGCTGCCGCGACTCGACACGCCCGCGATCGCCCAAGCACTCACCGCCGCGGGCGAAGACCTGGGCGTAATCGTTAAGGTGGTCGTCGAGTCGATCCTGCGCGATCCGGCGTTGACCGAGCAGTTGACGCTGACCGGCGTCGCTTGGAACAACGTTATGCTGCGCGCGCTGGCCGACACGCTGCACGCCGTCGCGCAACTGCCCGACGAGCAATACCGAAGCCTGCTCGTCGCGATCACGGCGCACTGGCGGCAGGACGAAATGATGCAGGCGTGCAACGAGGCCGTCGGCCTGTACCTACGCTTGGCCCGCCTGGCGCCCGACCTGCAACGCGAATACCTGCGGCGTTTGCTCGACGGCATCGACGGCGAACAACTCCATGACGCCTGGACGCTGACCGGCCGCGCGATCGGCGACGTGCTGCGCGAACGCGAACTCACCTCGCCTGAACGCCTCGGCAGAGGGATCAACCGCGCGCTCGCGCGCTTCAACCGGCGGATGGACGCGCTGGACGGCGGCCCGGGCGAATTTTTCAAGCGCGTGCTCGCGCAAATCGACGCGAACGAACTGCGCCGCGCGGCGAATCATCTTTTCGGCGGTTTGACCCACGCGCTGTTGTCCGGCGCCCAACGCGCGCAGGCCTTGCTGCAACCGCTATTGAAAAGCGGCCGGCGCATCGCCGGCTTCCTCGTGCGTCAATGGCTCACCAAATGGCGGCGGCCCGCGCCGCCTAAGGAAGATTGATGGACGACCTGTTCACGCAAGCGACGGTGTATGCGAACGACTATGTGCGGCAATGGCGCGAGGGCGGCGGCCGCGTCGTCGGCTACAACTGCGTGTTCGCGCCGCTCGAATTGTTCGAGGCGGCCGGACTGCTGCCCTATCGGATTCGCGCGCTGAGCAACGCGCAGACCGACCTGGCCGACGCACACCTGTCGCGCTTCAATTGCGGTTTTTGCCGTTCGTGCCTGCAACTGGGCTTGAACGGCGCCTACGCTTTTCTCGATGGTCTGATCGAGATCAATGGCTGCGATCACCTGCGCGGCGCCTTCGAGAACTGGCAGTACGTCAAGCCGACGCCCTTTTTTCATTATTTAAAAGTGCCGCACATCGTCATCGACGACGCGCTGGACTATTTCGCCGATCAACTCGTCCAACTGAAGGCGAAACTGGAGATACATTTTGCGGTGACGATCGCCGACGACGCCCTGCGCGCGGCGACGGCGCGCCAAGCGCGGGTGCGCGAATTGCTGCGGCGCGCTTATGCCCTGCGCGAGCGCGAACGGCCCGGCCTGACCGGTGCACAAACCATGGCCCTGGTGTTGCTGGGTTCGACGATGCCCGCCGAACAGTTCATCGCGCTGCTCGAAAAGGAACTCGCCGCGCGCGAAAACGAATCCCTGCCCGCGCCCCGCGCGCGATTGCTCATCGGCGGCGCGGCCACCGACGAGGTCGAGCTGCTGCGCGAATTGGAAAGCCTGGGCGCGCTGTTCGTCACCGACTCGCTGTGCTACGGCGCGCGCGCATTCTGGTCGCTGACCGCACCGGCCGACGGCGATCCGCTGCGCGCACTGGCGAAGCTCTATCTGTCCAACACGCTGTGCCCGCGCATGTTCGAGGATTACCCTTCACGCAGCGCCTTCATCCTCGCCGCCGCCGAACGGGCGCGCATCGACGGCGCGGTGTTCGTGCACAACAAATTCTGCGACGTGCACGGCATCGAAAACGTGCTGTTGCGCAAACACCTTGAAGAACAGGGCATTCCGGTGCTGCTGCTGGAAAAGGAATACGGCGCGCACGCCGATCGCGGCCGGCTCAAAACGCGGCTGCAGGCGTTTCTGGAAAGGATCGGTCGCCCATGACGAACCTGGCGCACCAAGGATTGTTCGAACGCGTGGCGAACATTTTTTCGCTGGTCGACAACCTCGGCGACACGCTCAGCGATGCGGAGGTCGAAGGGTTGCTGCGCGTACTACCGCCGGAATCGGCCAACTCGATTTCCGCGTTGATGGCGCCGCATTTGCGCGAATCGAGCCTGGTGTTTCTGCGCACACTCTCGACCTGGATGCGCGAGGCGCGCGCGATGAAGGCCGCGGGCGGCAAGATCATCATGGTGCCGTTCAACTTCCCGCCGGAGCTGATTACCGCCTTCGACCACGCCGCGCCGCTGACCGTCGAGGTGCTTTCCACGTTGGGCGTCGTCGCGTTGGAAGGCCAAGGCGAACGCTATTGGGATCTGGCAATGGGCCTGGGCCTGCCCGATCACGCCTGTTCGTCCAACACGATCGAACTGGGCTCGATGCTCAGCGGCGAGGATTTTCGCGCCGACGGCCTGATCAGCGCCGGACCCGGCGGCTGCGACGCCAATGCGAAAATCCACGAGTTTGTTTCGCTGTACATGGACATCCCGCAGTTCGTGCTCGAAAAACCGGTGGATCGCTCACCCGAGGCCGTCGCGTTGTACCGGCGTTACTACCGCCGCCTGGTGCGGCAGTTGGAGGAGTTCATCGGCGAGGACCTTACCGAAGAGAAACTGCGGCGCGTCAACGAACGGGCCAACCGCTGCACCGAGCTGTATTACGAGCTGTGGGAGCTGCACAAGGTGCGCCCCTGCCCCATCCCTAATCTTTTTTCGCTGTTCGTCTACGCCACGCGTTTTTCGATGTGGGGCACCGACACGGGCGTGGCCTGCATGGAGGCGCTGGTCAAAGCGGCGCGGGCGCGCCGAGCGGCCGGGGCGTATCCGGCCCCGCGTGAGAAAGCCCGCTGCCTGTGGGCCTACACCAGCATCTACTATGACTTTCTCGGCCTGTTCAACTGGATGGAGAATCGCGGCATCACCCACCTGGCCGACGCGCTGGACCTGTTCATGCCGCAGCCGGTCGACACCACCGATCGCGAGACGATGCTCGACGGCATGGCCGACCGCGCCTGGGACATGCCGATGACGCGCCAGATGGGCGGGCCGTCGATGTCCGCCGCCTGGATCGAAGACGTGTTGTGGGCCGCGCGCGAACTGGACGCCGAAGCGGTGATTTACTGCGGGCACCACGCGTGCAAGCAAACCTGGAGCGTCGTGTCGATCCTGCGCCAGGAACTGCTGAAGCAGGCGGGCCTCCCGTTGTTGATCTTGCAAACCGACGCATGGAACAAACGTATGACGCCCATCGGCGTCGTGCAGCGGCAGATCGCCGAGTTCGTCGACCAGGTCGTCGCTCCGCAACGCGGCGGCGAACCGACGCGCCGTCGACGCCGGCGCCCGGCCGACTCTTCGTCCGCGTCGTCCACCTGACCGCGACAAAGGATTCGCTTGATGATCTTTGCCGGAATCGATGTCGGTTCGCTTACCGCCGAAGCCGTGCTGTTGCGCAACGGCAACCTGCTTGCGCACGCTACCATGTCCGTGCTGCCCAATCCGGTCGATTCGGCGCGCGCCGTGCTCGGTCGCGCGCTGAACGAAGCGCACGCTTCACCCAATGATATCCGCTACGCGATCAGCACCGGCTACGGTCGCGAGAAAATCGTCGCAGCGGGGCTGGCGTGGGAGAACGTCAGCGAAATTTCCTGCCACGGCTACGGCGCGCATTGCCTCGCCCCGAGCGTACGTACGGTGATCGACATCGGCGGGCAGGACGCGAAAGTGATCCGCCTCACGCCCGACGGCGAGTTGCTGGACTTCGTCATGAACGACAAGTGCGCGGCGGGCACCGGGCATTTTCTCGAACTGATGTGCCGCGCGCTGGACGTCACGCTCGACGAGCTCGGCCCGCTGGCGCTGCAATCACGGCAGCCGGCGGAAATGAGCAACCGTTGCAGCATCTACGTGGAAACCGAGGTCATCCACTACCTGCAGCGCGGCGTGCCCAAGGTCGACGTGGCCGGCGGCATCAACCGTTCGATGGCGGAGCGTGTGCTGGCGCTGGTGCGGCGTGTGCATTGGGAAAGCGAGGTCATGCTCACCGGCGGCGTCGCGAAAAATCCGGCGGTGAAAGCCGAGTTGGAAAAAATGCTCGGCGTGCGCATGCGCCCGGTGAAGATCGATCCGCAAATCATCGGCGCCTACGGCGCGGCGCGCCTCGCCCAACGCAAAGGAGGCGCGTCATGATCGCCATGGGTTGCGACATCGGCAGCCTGTTCGCCAAGGCGGCCGTTCTCGAAGACGATCGCCTGCGCGCCGCGCGCATCGTGCGCACCACCGGCAATATCGGGCGCGAGATCGACGCGCTGCTCGACGCCACGCTGGCCGACGCCGCGTTGACCCGCCGCGATCTGGATCTGCTCGTCGGCGCGGGCGCCGGCGCCGACCTGGTGCCCGGTGCGGCGTTTTGCGAAAACGAAACGACCTGTCTGGCCGCGGCTTGCGCTTACTTCCTGCCCGACGTGCGGCTGCTCATCGACATCGGCGGGCAGTCGATCACCGCGTTGCTGTTGGACGACGAAGGCGAGATCGCCTCGCTGATGCGTAACGACAAATGCGCCTCGGGTTCGGGCCGCTTCCTGGAAATGATGAGCCGCAAGTTGTTGGTCGACATCGCCGACATCGATGCCGTCGTCGACCGGGCCGCCGCGCCGGTGTCCATCAGCAACCAGTGCGCGGTATTCGCCGAAAGCGAGGCGATCAGCCACGTCAACGAAAACGAAACGCCCGCCGACATTCTCGCCGGCATCTGCCAGGCCGTAGCCAACATCGTCGCCGCGCAATGCCGCCGCTTCGGCCTCGCCGATCACTACACGATTACCGGCGGCGTCGCGCGCTTCCGCGCCGTCACCGACCGCCTGGGCGACAAGTTGTCCGGCGCGCATCGCCGCTTTCCCTTCGATCCGCGCCTGGCCACGGCGATCGGCGCGGCGCTGTTGTTGGACGAGGATTAAATGGGTTTGTTCGCCGGTCCCGCCGCGCAGATGACGCGGATTTTCACCGAACCGGGCGTGCGCGACCGCCTGCGCGTCGTGCCGCCGCTTCCAGGCTGGCCGCGCGCGAACGATGTCGTGCTCGGCGAGGACGTCGCTATTGAACTGGGCAACCCGCAGGACGGCTCGCTGTTCTTTTTGCACTGGGATAACGCCGACGATCTTTCCGCCGATCGCCTGCGATTGCTCGGGCCCGAGATCCGAGAAATCCAATCGCGCCGCCTCGCCTTCGCGCTTGCGTTGCGCGTCGCCGGCTCGTTCGCCGACGAATACGTAACCCACTGCGCGTTGAAAAACGCCGTCTACGACACGCGGCTGCAAGGCTTGTCGATCCGCATGCTGCCCAGCCGGCAAAGTATTTGGTGCCGTCTGGACCAGCAAGCGCGCAACCACGGTTTTTCGCTGGCCCACCTGGGCGCGGCGTTGTGCGACAGCCTGCACGCGGTCGCCGGCGTGCGGGCGGTCGAGGTGACGATGATCATCGGCGACAAACCGCTCGTGCAGCGCCTGAGCCGACCCGCCGCGGACATCGCGCGCATCGGCGGCGCGCTGTTGAAAATGAACGAGGAAATGGACCTCGACTGCGAGCATTGCGCATACTGGGACGTGTGCGAAGCGGTGGCCGAACTCAAGCGCATCCGCGCACGCCTGCAAAAGGAGCGACGCGCATGAGCCGCACGATTCTGGCCGTGTGCGGCAAAGGCGGGGTGGGCAAGACGACCGTCGCCGCGTTGATCGCCCGCCATCTGGCGCAACAAAAGCGCCGCGCGCTGCTGGTCGACGCCGATCCGGCCGGCGGCCTGGCGATGGCGCTGCATTTCGCGCCGCGCCAAACGATCAACGATGTGCGCCGCCGGACGGTGCGCGAGCTGCAGCAAAGCGGCGTCGACAAACGCGACCTGGCCGTTTCGTTCGATTACCTCGTGCAGGAATTGCTCATCGAGCGCGGCGGACTGGCCTTTCTGCCCATCGGCCGCCCCGAGGAAAAGGGCTGCTATTGCTCGGTCAATCGTCTGCTGAAGGAATCGATCGCCCTGCTGGCCGCGCGGTTCGACACGATCGTCGTCGACGCCGAGGCGGGCCTCGAACAAGTCAACCGCGACGTCCTGCAGCGCGTCAC
>DAINPV010000026.1:0-20992 GCA_036743315.1 bacterium
TCCTCAAGCTGGCCCAGCGCGCCGGTGAAGCGCAGGCCGTAAACGCCCACGACCATGCCCGCGGGGACGTCGCCGGTGATCGTTTCGTCATCGACGATCGTGAGATTGTCGAGCGGATACTCGGCTTTGGTCAGGGCATCAAAGAAAACGACATCGACGTCGGCGGCAAAGGCCGCGCCCGCGATGGTCACCGTATCGCCTACATCACCCTCTTCGGGAGTGATCGAGTCGAACGCCGGCACACAAACCTGGAAGAGCTGATTGTGCGTGGTGTCGGCATAGGAGCCGTTCCGACCGCCGGCCAGGAACATGCCGTACCCATGGAGATAGCCGGCGATCCCGCCCAGAACGGGCACATCCATCGACGCGCCGGCGTCGATCCAGTTCGTGCCGTCGAAATACTCCGCGGAGCCGATCGGCGTCCACATGTTGCCACCGCCGGCCACCCACAGCAGGCCGCCGGCCGCGACGATCGAGGGCCGCTGACGGCCGGTGGTGAGCGTATCCAGCGTGGTGTAGCTGTCGCTATCCGGATCGTAAACAAAGGCCGTATCGGCGGCCGACCAGCCGCCGACGATGTAGATCATTCCGTCCATCGCGATCGCGTCGCCGAACATCATAGCGGACGGCAGGGCGGCGATGGCCGTCCAGGGGTCGTCGGAGCCGATCTCATACTTGGCGGCGTAGGTGTTGCCGTTAACGCCGTCGGTCGTACCGCCGAAGCAGTAGACATAGCCGTCGCCCGGAGCCGCACACGCGGGGCTCCAAGCCGTCAACGGGTAGGTATACGACAAGGTCGTCCAGGAATCGGCTTCGATGTCATACTGATGCACGGCGTTGGTGAAGGTTATCGACTCGAGGTTGCCGGCAACAATGTAACCGTATCCTTCGGGCGCCACGGCATAGCCGTTGTCCAACGTGGCCACCGGAGCCGCAGCGCCGGCGGTCCAGGCATCGGCAGCCGGATCGTAAATCTGGGTGTCGGCAAGATAGCTGGCCGTATTGCTGTCATAGCCGGCGAAGACGTAAAGCTGACCGTCGTACACGCCGCCGCCGCCCCGGATCCGCGCGCCCGGCAAATCCGCGGCGTCGTTGCTCCAGCCGATCACGCACTGCGCGTAGGCCGGCACGGCAAACAACACTATAACGATAATAACCAAAAATGTTCTCATTGTTTTCCTCCCGCTAAAGAATCGTTATTTTCCTGCAGTTTCCATCTCTGTTCATACTACAAGCGATCGGTCGCTTGCCAGTTAAAATATTATTCATTTTTCAACCCGTCGGAATTGCGCCGCATGCCCGGAACTTCGCCCGCAATTGTCTTGTCCTAAACGGGGGCGAGTGATAGTCTTTGGCACAACTTTTCCGCGAGGAAGCGACCGAACTTATGCGATACGTTCTGACCGGTGGGGGCACCGGCGGCCACGTGTATCCGAACCTGGCCATCGCCGGCGAATTGGCCCGACACGACAGCGAGGCGCAATTCTTATACCTCGGCGTCGCCGGACGCGCCGAGGCCGACATCGTGCCGCGCCACGGCATTCCCATCCGCTTCGTGCCGGCGCGGGGCATGCCCACGCGCAAGGCGTCGGTGGCGATGGTCGCCTTTTTGGCCGCGCTGGCCTGGGGGACGCTCAAGGCGTTGGCGATTTTGCTGCGGTTTCGTCCGCGGCTGGTGGTGGCGACCGGCGGCTACGCGAGCGCGCCGGCGTTGCTGGCGGCGCGGCTGTTGCGCCGGCCGATTCTGGTGCACGAGCAGAACGCCTACCCCGGGCTGGTCAACCGCACCTTCGGCAAGATGGCCGGGCGCGTGTGCGTGTCGTTCCCCGAATCGCTGGTTCATTTCCAGCACAACGGCAAGCTGGTCGGCTACCCGGTGCGGCCGGAGATTTTCGCCTTGCGCGCGGGCGTCGACCCGGAGGAAAAGGCGCGGCGCAAGATCGAGCTGGGCATCGACCCGGCGCGGCAGGTGGTGCTGATCACCGGCGGCTCGTTGGGCGCGCGGTCGATCAACCGGGCCGTGGCCGACCTGCTGCCGCTGATCGCCGCCGACGAAACGCTGCGCCGACGCGTCTACCTGGTGCACGCGGTCGGGCGTTTCGCCGGCAAGGAATACCACGCGGTCGAAGACACCCTCGCCCGGCTGCACAAGCGCGGCGTCGCCGAGGAAGCCGTGGCCGATTTCTACCGCCGCGAAACGTACCTGTACGAAATCGAAAACTGGCTGCGCATCGCCGACGTGGTGGTCGGGCGCGCCGGCGCGGGCACGCTGACCGAAATCGCCGCGACCGGTCTGCCCGCGGTGGTCATTCCCAAAAACGGGCTGCCCGGCGACCATCAGGTGAAAAACGCCGAGGCGCTGCGCGAAGCCGGCGCCTGTCTGGTGCTGCGCGAGGAGCGCGCGCGCGACAACGGCGAGGCGTACGATTCGATTTCCCCCGAGCGGCTGCTGGCCGCGGTGCGCGAACTGCTCGACCTGCCGGACGAACGCCGCGCGGCGATGCGGGCGGCGGCGCTGGGCTTCGTGCACGGCGATACGCTGGGCGCGATTCACAGCGAGGCTGCGACGCTGCTGGCCGGTCCGCCGAAAAAAACGGTGATGATCCGCCGCCGGCGCACCTTCCTGGTCGAGGAAAACGGCGCGCGCCACGAGGTGCTGTTCGATCGCAGCCGCATCGGCAGCGGGTCGTGGGACGACGTGCGCCTGGTCAACGAGGGGCTCGAACGCAAGCATTTCTGGCTCCGGCGGCGCGGGCGGATCGTCGAGAACCGCGTGGTGGAAACCTGGACGGTCATCGCGCGCCGGCCGCTGCAGTTGCAGCGCGCGGGCGAGGCGCAGGCGCGGGAAGTGAGCGGACCGACCGATCTGACCGACGGCGACCGGCTGGTGCTGCCCGACGGCGCGGTGCTGTCGTTGGACTTCGACTGGATCGAGGCGCCCGAGGTCAAAGCCGAAAAAGGCGCGGTGGAGAACATCTTCTCGCAGGGCGTGGGCACGCTGCTGGCGAAGCTGATCGGCTTCGTGCGCGAGGCGTTCCTCAGCCGTTTCTTCGGCGCGGGTCTGGTGATGGACATTTTCGCCGTCGCGCTGTCGCTGGCCAACCTGATGCGCGAGGTCGTCGCCGAGATGGCGCTGGAAAACGCGTTCCTGCCCAGCTTCCGCCTGTTCTACGGGCGTAGCGAAGACAAAAAGGACGCGTGGCGGCTGGCCTGGCAGGTGTTCAACATCTTCTTCCTGATTTCCTCGGCGATCACCGCCGTGGCGATCGCCACCTGCCCGTGGTGGATTCACCTGATCGCGCCGGGCTTCGTCGAGAAGGGCGTGATCGACCAGACGACGGCAATGACGCGCTTGATGTTCCCCTTCCTGATTCTGATGTCGATCAGCGCGTTTCTGGGCACGCTGCTGCAGAGCTTCGACCGCTTCGGCCCCAACGCCTTCGCGCCGGTGCTCTACAGCATCGGCCTGGTGTTCGCGGTCGTCGTGCTCGAGCCGCTGGTCGGCATGTATTCGCTGGGTCTGGGCGTGCTGATCGGCGGGGTGCTGCAGATCGTCTTCCAGATGTTCTTCCTGCTGCGGCGGGGACTGCGCGAAAAAATAGCCTGGAGCGCCTATCGACCGGGCATCAAGGCCGAACCGGGCACCAAGAAGGTCGTGGCGCTGTCCGGGCCGGTGTTTCTGGACGCGACGCTCAACAAGATCAGCGGCATCGTCGACAAGGTGCTGGCCACGCCGTTGATCGCCGGGTCGGTGAGCGCGCTGTATTTTTCGCGGCTGCTGGTCGTGCTGCCGTTTTCGGTGCTGGCGATGAGCATCAGCCGCGTCTTTTTGCGCGACCTGTCGGACGTGGCCGCGCGCGGCGACGCCCGCCAATTCCGCGACCTGCTGGCGCGGGGAATCAACGCGACGGTCTTTCTGATTCTGCCGGCGACCGCGGCGATGGTCGCGTTGTCCACGCCGCTGGTGCGCTTCATTTACGAGGGCGGCAAGTTCACCGCCGAGAACACGGCGATGACCAGCGCGGCGTTGGTTTGCTACACGCTGGGGTTGATCGGCTGGTCGCTGACCTCGCTGTACAGCCGCGTGTTCTCCAGCCAGTTGGACACGCGCACCAGCCTGATCACCAACGCGGGCAGTCTGGTCGTGTACCTGTTTTTCGCCTTGACGCTGGTGCACACGCCGCTGGCCCACGCGGGCCTGGCGCTGGCGACGAGCCTGTCGTTCCTCTTCAACATGCTCTGGCGGCATCGGATCGCCGTGCGGCGGCTGCGCCAGGACGGCGCGCCGTTGGGCTGGGCGCCCTTCGGACCGACCTTCGCCAAAACCACGCTGGCCAGCGTGGTCACCGTGCTGGTGATCGTGCTGCTGTACGTCGACCCCGGTCCGGGCCGCGGGCTGTGGGTGAACATGTGGGCGTTCACCGTGCCGGCGACGGCGGGCCTGGGCGCGTTTTTGCTGTTTGCCTTCATGATGCGCACGCAGCCGCTGCTGGACCTGCTCAATCATCTGTCGGCGCGCCTGGGCTTCGGGCGCCCCTTCGGCGGCGGGCCGGTGCGCTACCAGAACGGCAAAGGCAACGTGCGCACGCTGACCGCCGCGGGGCTGTTGGCCGAGGCCGAGCACCGTGAATTTTCCGCCGAAGAGCGGGCGATCGTGCTGGACCGGCTGGAGGGCTTCCTGCGGCACGACGATTGGTGGATCCGCAACCTGGGCATCAAGCTGGCCGGGGCGATGAAACTGACCGAGAAGATCGACCTGCTCGGCGACGCGATCGCCGGCACCGCCGAAAAGAAACGGGTCTGGCGATGGCTGCTGGGTTCGCGGCGCGAGGTCGGCTTCATCCGGCGCAACGCGGTGGCCGCGCTGGTGAACATCGGCGCGTGGGACGAGCGCGTGAAAAAGGCGTTGCTGGCCGCGTTGGAGGATCCGTACTACGAGGTGCGCCAGTACGCGTTGCGCGGGCTGATTCCCTTCGCCGAACAAGCGCGCGGCGATGCGGAAGTCGTCGCGGCAATCGCGCAGCGGCTCAGGGACGCGCATTTCGAAGTCGTGCCGGTCGCGGCCAAGGCGCTGGCGGAACTGGCGGTCGATCCGTCCGCCTTCGCGCTGCTCAAGCCGCTGTTGGCGGATCCGCGCTGGCCGGTGCGGGGCGCGGCGGCCGACGGCTGCCGGCGGCTGTACGATCGCCGGGTCTTCACCGACACGGACGCGCTGCGCGACGCCTTGAGCGCGATGCTGCTGACCAGCGAAATGATCGAGCCGGTCTTCCCGCTCAAGCGGGTGGTGAAAAAGGCGATGCAGGGTCTGCCCGAGAAGGAGGAATAGCGTGCTGGTGATCTGGTACAAAGCGGCGTTGTCCGCGGGGCAGGTGATCGGTCTGACGCGCCTGTTCGGCTACATCACCTTCCGCGCGGGGCTGGCCGGCATGCTGGGCATCGCGCTGACGCTGCTGTTCGGCGGGGCGATGATCCGACTGCTGCATCGCGCCGGCATCCACGACACGCCGCGCGATTACGGCGTGATGCGCGTGACCGACAAAAGCGGCACGCCGCAGATGGGCGGGTTGATTTTCGCGCTGGTGACCATGGCCGTGTGCCTGCTGTGCTGCGACCTGTCCAGTCGCTTCACCCAGATCATGATCCTGGGCCTGCTTTGGTTCACCACGGTGGGCGCGGCGGACGATTACCTGAAAATCAAGGTGTACAAAAACGCCGACCTGGGCCTGTCGCGCAACGCGAAGCTGGCCTACCAGGCGCTGTTCGGCCTGTTGTTGGCGTTGATCTGCTTCATCCCGGCGCTCTCGCCGCACGAGCGGCATTTGATCGGCCGCATCGCCATCCCCTTCCTCAAAGGGACGGTCCCGCTGTGGCTGCTGTACATCCCCTTCGTCGTGCTGGTGGTGCTGGGCATTTCCAACGCGATCAACCTGACCGACGGGATGGACGGCCTGGCCACGACGCCCTCGATCATGACCGCGGGCGTGTACGCGATTTACGCGTACATCCTGTCGCACGCGCGCATCAGCGAGTATTTGCTGTTCGACCAGGTCAAAGGCAGCGGCGAAGTGGCCGTGTTTCTGGCCGCGCTGTTCGGCGCGCTGATCGGCTTCCTCTGGTTCAATTCCTACCCGGCGACCGTGTTCATGGGCGATACGGGCAGCTTGTGCATCGGCGGCGTGCTGGCCACGGCGGCGGTGTTGATCAAGCAGGAGCTGCTGTTTGTCGTCGCGGGCTTTTTGTTCTGCGCCGAATTTATCTCCTCGGCGATTCAGGACCGGCTGGGCGTGAGCGCCGGCTCGCTGGGCTTGCGCATCTTTTCGCGCGCGCCGCTGCACGACGCCGTGCGCCTGCGCGGACTGGCCGAGCCCAAGGTCGTCGTGCGGTTGTGGATCATCGCGGGGATCGCCGCGTTCATCAGCCTGCTCGCCCTCAAATTGCGCTAGACCTTCCTGGCTTCCGAATTGGGACACGCGGAGCCGACAAGCCCCGATAGGGCGGATTTTCGGTGGCACTGATCCACGAGCGAGCAAGGCGAGCGAGTTTATCAGTGTTTTGTCCAAACACTGATAAGCCTCACTGCGTTCGGCGTATCAGTGCCACCGAAGATTGTCCTGATGGGCCGGCGCGCAAAGCACATCTTTTCGCGAAACCTCACAAGCAAACTGGCGAAACGCCGCGCGTTGCGGTACATTATGGCGAAATCGCAAATGGGGATGAAGCAT
Organism: bacterium; assembly: GCA_036743315.1. Classification (GTDB taxonomy): domain Bacteria; phylum Lernaellota; class Lernaellaia; order Lernaellales; family Lernaellaceae; genus CALBTQ01. The sequence goes on from DAINPV010000026.1 coordinate 6,723, forward strand.
GCGCGCACACGCCAGTTGGTCGGTTCTTTTGCTTGTGCTGTTGATGGCGCTCGCCATGGTCGCCTGCGGCGACGATGACGACGACGACAATGACGCGCTCGCCGACGACGACAACGACGCCGGCGACGACGACGCCACGCCCGGCGACGACGACACCTTCGACGACGGCGGTCCCGACGGCGGTCCCACGCCGCTGCTGGGCAAAAACATCATCTACGACATCACCGGCACCGATTCGATCCACGGCGCGTACAGCGGCCAGGTGGAGATCCGCGCCGACAACGAAGCGGCGAACTTCATCCGCACCGCGCACATGCTCGGCGTCTCGTTCGTCGATCCGCGCCTGGAAACCAACTACGACGTGCACACGGCGTGGACCGGACGCCTCGACCGCTACGCCGGCATCATCACGGTGTCGCTGCAGGTGGCCGATTTCATCACCGCCTACGGCGACACGGCGCGCACGGAGGCCGACGGCGAACCGGTGGTCGTCACCGGTACGCTCAGCACGCAACGCGACGGCTCGTTCAGCGTGGCCTGGACGACCGACTCGACGGCGCACCCCTTCACGGCCGGCGAAACCTGGACCTACCACGGCGTATCAGGCGACGAGCCGCTCTTCCAAAATGAAGACACCTACGTCGCCAGCCACGATCCGCCGCCGGACCTGTTGACCTCGATCGTTTACCCCCTGCTGTCGACCTACCACGCGCTGGAGTTCTACGACGATTACCGCGACCGCGAGGAATTCTGGCTCGGCGTGCATTACTTGGAAAAATTCCGCACCGACTTCGGCTGGTACCGCGAGCACCCCGACGCGTTGCGCGTTGCCGACAAGTGGCTCGACGAAATCAGCATGGCCGAGGCGATGCTGCGCGCGCGGGCCTACGCGCCGACGCTGGCGCAAAAGGCCGAATGGTTCGACGCGGAATTTCCCGACGTGTTTTTGAACGAAACGGGCTTCGTCGGCCAGACGCTGATCGGTTCGGACCCGCTGGAGAAGGACGCGTCCTACGACGCGCTGCTGTGGAACGGCTGCTACCTGGGTTCGCAAGTGTTCCGCTACCTGACGACCGGCGAGCCCGAGGCGCTGGCCAACTGGCTGCGGATTCTCGACGCGCAGTTCTTCGCCCACGACATCGTGCAGGACGACACGTCCTTTGCGCGCGCGGTGCGGCCGCACGTGGCCGACGGGTCCAAGGAGTGGATCCACGCCGATCCGCCCTACGAGGATTACGACTGGATGTGCTGCGGCAACAACGACATGATCCAGGGTCTGTATTACGCCTACACGCTGTCGTGGATTTATCTGCCCGAGGACGCGGCTTACGACACGTACCGCGCCAAGATCGCCGAACGCACCGCGCGCCTGGCCGATCACGCGTCGATCGCGCTGGACGGCGAGTTCAACGAAATCAAAGCGACCTGGCTGGCGTGGATGACCACCGGCGACGAGAGCTACCGCGAGCGCTATCAGGAGCTGTACAACATCTTGCTGCAGGCCTACACCTTCGCGGGCGGCGGCATGTTCTATCTGTACGGCGTGTCGGACTGGTCGGGTCAGCACCTGGACACCATCGGCCAACTGGTGCTTTATTTCCTGGCCAAGGAAACCGGCGATAACGGCGTGCAATTCCTGCTCAAGGAAGGTTGGGCCAACGGCATGCGGCTCAATGCGATGTCCAAGCAGATTTTGTGGCCGATCGCGTCGTATTCGTTCTCCAACCCGCCCGCCGACCTGGACTACGTGCTCGACGAGGCGATCTGGGGTCTGCGGGAATTTCCGTACCCGAAGCAGAACCTGGACATCGACCAACGCATCGATCCGCGGTGGTGCGCCTCGCCGCTGCCGAGCCTGTTCTGGAAGCTCGACTACTTCCAGGGCGGCCGGCACCAGGGCCTGTATATGCAGCCGTGGTTCGAGAAGAGCGGGTCGATCAACTACTTCGTCTGCAACCCTCTGGATTTCCAGAGTTCGGCCACCGAGTGGTCGCACGGCGGCGGCACCGACTACCTGCACGCCTACTGGATGGGCCGCTACTTCGGCGTCATCGACGAGCAGGAATAGCCTGGAATAACCAGGAATAATTCCTGGACCAATGTTTGCTTCATTGTGTGACGCCTCGGCCGCCAGGGCAAAGCCCTGTTCCCATGATTTTTCTCGGTGGCACTGATACGCCAAACGAAGTGAGGCTTATCAGTGTTTTCCATGAACACTGATAAACTCGTTCGCTTCGCTCACTCGTGTATCAGTGCCACCGAAAAGTTGTCATGCCCGCGCAGGCGGGCATCCAGGACCGGCAAATACTCTTCCTAACCTTTTCCTAAAAAGAAGGCCGCGCTTTGCGCCAGGGCGAAGCCCTGGACCCATGATTTTTCTCGGTGGCACTGATACGCCAAACGAAGTGAGGCTTATCAGTGTTTTCCATGAACACTGATAAACTCGTTCGCTTCGCTCACTCGTGTATCAGTGCCACCGAAAAGTTGTCATGCCCGCGCAGGCGGGCATCCAGGACCAGCCGATATCCTTCCCGACATTGTTTAAATCTACTCGAACCGCTGCACGCGCGCGTGGCAGTAGGGCGTCTTGCCCGTCTTGAAGTAGTAGTCCTGGTGGTAGTCTTCGGCTTCCCAGAAGGTTCCGGCGCGGACCAGTTGGGTGGCGACGCGCAAGCCTTTCGCCTGCAATTGGCCGATGAGTTTGGCGGCGATGCGTTTTTCCTCGTCGTTGTTGTAGAAGATCGCCGAACGGTACTGCGGGCCGACGTCGGGCCCCTGGCGGTTGACCTGGGTGGGGTCGTGGATCTCGAAGAAAAGTTTGGCCAGTTCTTCGTAGGACACGAGGCTCGGATCGTAGGTCACGCGGACCGTCTCGGCGTGGCCGGTGTCGCCGCGGCAGACTTCCTTGTAGGACGGATTGTCCTTTGCGCCGCCCATGTAGCCCGAAACCACCGCGCTCACGCCCGGTTGCTGCTGCAGGTAATATTCGACGCCCCAGAAGCAGCCGCCGGCGAAATAGGCCGTGGCCGGGGCCGGCGCGGCGTCGGGGGTCGCCGGCGCCTCGTCGCCCGCCGCGACGAAACACAGCGAAACGCTGTTCACGCAGTGGCGCGTGTTTTTGTCGGTGAAGCCCTCGCCCTTGAACACGTGCCCCAAGTGCGCGCCGCAATTGGCGCAGACGATCTCGGTGCGCGAATCGTTTTTCTCGGGCACTTCCTTGATCGCGCCGGGCAGCGCTTCGTCGAAGCTGGGCCAGCCGGTGCGCGAATCGAACTTGGCCGTCGAGGGAAACAGCGGCGCGCCGCAGCGCTTGCAGGTGTAGGTGCCCTCTTCGTGGTGATTGACGTACTCGCCGGTGAACGGCGCTTCGGTGCCCTTGTGGACGATCACCCGTTCTTCCGCGGGCGACAGTTTGTTCGTTCCGCTCATGCCCTCGCTCCCTCCGCCGGCGGGCGAAAAGTTGATTAAGACAAAGGCGCTGCCGATGAGGATCCCGGTCAGGATCAGCAGTAGTTTTATCGCGCCGGACATCCAGTCGCTCCTTGCTCGCGGACTCCACCGCCCGCGTGAGGTTAACGATAAGCATCCTTTTGCATCAAGCAACCGTCCCCGCCTTGAACGAGCGGGGCGGACGGGTTAAAACGTTCAACAAACCGGAATCAGGAGAAATCCTTGTTGGTCCGCAGACTCCGCTTCTTTCTCGCGTTGTTGACGCTGGCCTTCGTGTTGGCATCGCTGCCCGCAACGACCGCGCGGGCCGACGGCGGCGAGGCGCAGGTACGCGCCGACGAACTGAACGTGCGGCGCGGTCCCGGCACCGAGTACGCGGTCATCTTCACGCTCAACAAAGGCGACGTCGTGACGATCGTCGGCTCGCAGGCCGGTTGGTATCAGGTGCAAACCGACGACGGCCGCCGGGGCTGGGTGGCCTCGCGCCATCTGAACCGCGTGAACTGGCCGCAGGCCGCGACGCAGACGCCGTCGTCGAAAAAACAGGAAACGCAAAGCGCGACGAAAATGTCGACCACGAAAAAATCGTCGTCCAAAAAGAAGGCGAAGAAGGACCGCGTGCGCGGCGTGCCCCGGCCGGGCCCGAAATACGCCGTGACGCCCAAGGTCGGTCTGGCCGCGCCGTTCTTCGACGTGCTGACCCCGGCGCTGGAAATCGACCTGTGGGGCCGCGTGGTGCGCGACAACAAAAACGACGTCTACCTGACCGCGTCGCTCGGCTACGCGTACCTGTACGCGAACCGGGCCTTCGGCGGCGATCCGGACCTGGAAGGCCACTGGCTGCCGCTTTATGTCGGCGCGATCGGTACGCTCAAGCTGTGGCCCGAAGCGACGCCCTACGGCGGCGGCGGGCTCGGGCTGAACTACTACGACTTCACCATCCACGAGGACGAAACGAACCTGGACATCGACGACGACGACGTGCGCGGCATCGGCCTGGGCGCACGCGGCGTGGCCGGCGTGTGGATCCACCTGAAGTCGGGGACGATCGTGCTCGAGGAACAACTGCACCTGACGAAAATCGAAAACGGCATCACGCCCTCGAACGTCCTGTTCGTGGGCTACCGCTTCAGTTGGTAGGAGACGAGGCGATGAAACGACTCGCGGTATTGTTTTTCCTGTCGGCCCTGACCGTATTGGCGACCGCCTGTTGGATGGACATGGGCGACGACGATGACGACGACGACAACGACGACGGCGGCAGTGGCAAGGTGAACTGCCATCCGACCGCCTGCGACAACCTGACCGACCCCGACGAGTGCGACGACTACGAGGACGGCTCGGCGATTCAGCGCGCCTGCGAGTATTGCTTCAAGGGCACCCTCGCCGACCGCCAGGTGGCCCAGTGCATTCTCGACTATCGCCACGACTACTCGGGCAGCGAACTGGAAGAGGGATGCCTCGCGGCCGTCGCCGACGAGTGCAGCCTCAACCATCTGTAATTCCAAAGGTTTCTCCCGCTTCACCTTCCTCGCTTGCGTGGTTATGGTGGGTTTGCGATAATGCTTGTGCGGCCCAATGTACGCGGCCGCCAAGGAGGTTTGCATGAAGCGAGCGACAAAATCGGCGGTCGGCGGATCGCTTGGCTTTTTGGGCGGCGTGCTGGTCGAGCACGGCATCCAGGCGGTGTTCGGCATCGATTTCATCAACGGCGTCTGCGAGATCGCCGGCGCAGTGCTCGGCTTGACCATGGTCAACCGCGATCTGATCGAAGCGGCCTACGAAACCATCCAGCGCGAAACCGGCAAGGAACCGGCGATGATCACCAAGGACGAGTGGGAGAGTTTTAAAAAAGAGAATCCCAACACCGCCAAGTACCTCGAAAAAGCGCTGCAGATCTAGCACCGCCAACAAGGAAAAGAAAACCGGGGGTCGAGCGGCCCCCGGTTTTATTTTAAGCAGCGGCTAGAGGTTGCGGAGAAAACGCGCGGGCCGGCGGTTGGGATCGCGCAGAAAGTCGGATAAATCGCGCGCGAAGGCTTCGGGGCTTTCGAGATGCGGATAATGGCCGCAGTGTTCATAAATCGTCAGCGTAACGTTCTCCGATTGCGCCAGGGCGTCCCGGCCGTGCCGGAGCGGGATGATCGGGTCTTGTTTTCCCCAGAACAGCGCGACCGGCGGCATGTCGTCGACCTCGCCCGCCCGCTGCCTGGTCTGAACGTGCTGGCCGAAAAAATTGACCACCCCGAACAGGGTGCGCAGGAACGCCCGATCGGTTCCGGGAAGGCGGCTTAATTCGATGAAGCGTTGTTGCTCCTCCGGCTCCATGTGCCCGAAGGTCCGCGAAAGGTGCTTCAACACGCGGGGCATGCCATAACGAAGGGCATAAGGCGTGATCATCCGCCCCAAAACCGGGAAAGCGGCGAAGCGCATGCCCAACGCCACCTGCCGTCCGAGCCCGCCGGCGGAAACCAGCGCCAGACGGTCGATGCGGGCGCGCTGTTCAAGCACCATCCATTGGGCCACGCCGCCGCCGTAGGAATGTCCGCACAAGTGGGCCTTTTCCACCCCGACGGCCGCCATCCACTCGGCAACCACCTGCGCGTTCCACGAGAGCGTGTAGGGGGCATCGGGCCGCCCCGAATAGCCGTTGCCGGGCAAATCGGGCATCAACACGCGAAAGTGCGGAGCGAGCAGGTGCGCCACCCGGCGCCAGGTGCGGTGGGAGTCGAACAGTCCGTGCAACAGCACCAACGGCGGACCGGCGCCCATCTCACCCCAGGCGATCGTCGTGGCATGCACGATGGTTTCATGCGGCGTGCCGATCATTTCCATTCGATTACTCACTTACGAAAAAATTGTGTACTGCTTGCTTAGTGTAGCACGGCGTTAAAAACAATATGTCGACCTTAATACGTATGGATCCGGCGCCTGAGTGTCCGCGATGACCGGAATAACTCCGGTTCGCGCCGGCCGGGTGGACGATCAAAGATTATCTTTATAGGATAACTCTATTCAACGAATTGGAGAGATCGATTTCATGAAGACGCTGCACTCCAACTGGTTTGTTGTGCTGGTGCTGGCGATGTCGGCGCTGGCAACGGCGGCCCTTGCTTCCACCGGCGATGTCTGCGGCGATCCGCAAAAGCCGTGCCCCGATCCCGAATCGCTGAAATTCGATCCATGGGAAATGACCTTCCGCGTGCCCAAACAAATGGAGTGGATGAAGGAATATCAATCCAAGCCGTTTTACGCGGTGATGCTGCAAAGCGTGAAGGCCGAGCCCGACGACGGTCCGCACGGCGACAAACGCTGCAGCGGGTACTTCGACGAACGGCAGCGCCTCGCGGCGCAGAAGCTGTTCCCGGCCAACAAGGTGTTCGCCTCGCGCCACGGCTGCTCGATCAACGGGGCCGTGTACTACCCCGGCGCCAACCGCGACTACAATTTCCTGGCCGTGTACGCGGGCGCGACCAAAGCCGAAGCGGAAGACATGCTGACCAAGGTTAAAGCGACGGGTAAGTATCCGGGCGCGAACCTGCGCCGCATCCGCGCCGCCATGTTTTTCGGGGATTGAAAGCCTTTCATATATACATATATGATATAATATATATTTTTCCTGACATCCAAATTGGGACACCCGGAGCCGACAAGCCCCGCAGGGGCGGAGGAATCTTACCTGCACCCCTTTCAGGGGTTGGCTTGGATTTGCTCCATCTGATACCAGGGCTAAGGGCCCTTCGCTACTGACCTGCGCCCTGCGGGCTTGAAGATCCGTCGTCGTTCAATATTAATACGTGATGCTATAATAATTCAGCCTGCACCACAGACGCAAGCTGTACATCGCGTGAGCCGCCATGTTTTTCGGGGATTGATTACACTGTCGGCAGCTTGCCTAACTCGCGCTCCAGCTTTTCGAGTTCGGTTAACACCTTTTCCCACTCGACGGTGGTGCGGTCGGCGCGTTGTTTAACCTTATTGTAATCGTCCAGCAGCTTGTTGTAGCGCTCGGCGTCGTCGTAGGTCGTCGGATCGGCCAATTGCGCCTCCATGGCTGTGGTCTCTTGTTCGTAGGCGGCGACTTTCTCTTCCAGCGCGGCGATGCGGTCCCGCGTTTCCTTGATCTGCCGCTCGAGCTTCTGCCGCTGCCGGTTGAGGCGCTTGCGCTCCTCGTAGTCGATCACCGGGGCCTTCTCTTCCGGCGCGGCCGCTGTCGGACGCGCGGTTTGATCGGGCGCGGCGGGGGCCGGCTCGGCGCGCTCCTTGGCGACCTGCTTGAGGTGATATTGGTAATCCTCGAGGTTGCCCGGATACTCCTCCAGCGCGCCGTTTTCGATGTTCCAGATCTTCGTCGCCAGCCGGTTGATGAACGCGCGGTTGTGGCTGACGAACACCAGCGTGCCGTCGTAGGTTTCCAGCGCCTCGGCCAGCGCCTCGGCCGACAGCAGGTCGAGGTGGTTGGTCGGCTCGTCCATCAGCAGCACGTTGCCCGGCTTGACCAGCAGCCGCGCCAGCGCCACGCGCGCCTTCTCACCGCCCGACAGCACACCCACGCGCTTGTCGACCTCGTCGCCGGAAAACAGGAACGCGCCGCAGATGTTGCGCACGCGGGTCTGGCTCATCGAGGGCACGATGCGCCACACCTCGTCGAGGATCGACCGTGTGGGATCGAGCTTCTCGGTGTGATGCTGCGCGTAATAGGCCAGCTCGACGTTGCTGCCCAATTCGACCGTGCCCGCGTCGACGTCCAACTCTTTGGCCATCATGCGCAGCAGCGTCGTTTTTCCCGCGCCGTTGCGGCCGATGATCGCGATGCGGTCGCCGCGCGGCACGACGGCCGAGAAGTTTTTATACAGATGCAAATCGCCGAAGGACTTGCTGACGCCCTCGAGCGTGATCGCCAGCTTGCCGATGCGCTCGCAGGGCGGGAAGGTGAAACCGAGCGACGCGCGCTCCTGGTCGATCTCGATGCGCTCCATCTTCTCGATTTTTTTGATGCGGCTTTGCACCTGCTTGGCCTTGGTGTTCTTGGCGCGGAAGCGGCGGATGAACGCCTCGGCCTGACGGATTTCCGCGTCCTGGTTGCGCTTGGCGGCGCGCAGCACTTCCTGCTCCTGCCGGCGCAGGCGCAGGTATTCGTCGTAGTTGCCGCTGTAGGCGCGCAACCCTTCGACCTCGAAGCTCAACACGCGGTCGACCTGCCGGTTGATGAAGGTGCGGTCGTGGCTGATGAGCATGATCGCGTTGGTGAAGCCGCGCAGAAATTCGTCGAGCCAGACCATGCTGGGCACGTCCAGGTGGTTGGTCGGCTCGTCGAGCAGCAGCAGGTCGGGGCGCTTGAAGAGCAACCCGGCCAACGCCGCGCGCGTTTTCCAACCGCCGGAAAATTCGGTGAGCGGCCGCATAAAATCACGGGTGCGAAAGCCCAGGCCCATGAGAATGCGCTCGGCCTCGTGCGGCGAATATTCGGTTTCGAAACGCTCGATGCGTTCGTGCAGGTCGGCGATCTGCTGCGCGAGTTCCATCTGCTCGTCGCCGTCGTGCGAGACCTTGAGCGCCTCTTCGGCATCGCGCAAGCGGCGTTCGATGTCGGTCTTGCCCGGCACCGCCGCGAGCACCGTCGACAGCACCGTGCCGCCGCCGATCTCCAGCACGTCCTGCGGCAGATAACCCAGGCGCACGCCGCGCGCGAAATGCAGCCGGCCGTCGTCGAGGAGTTGTTTGCCGATCAACACGCGAAACAGCGTGGATTTGCCCGTGCCGTTGGGCCCGATCACGCCCACGCGCTCGCTCCAATTGATCATGAACCCGGCCCCGGACAGAATGGTCTTGGGACCGAAGTTCAAACTCAGATTCTCGGCGGCTAGCAACGTCATGGCGTGCATGTTTTACACGATCCGCGCCGCGCGGAAAAGACGGCGGAGCGAATTAATTTTTACGGCGGTTTAGATCCGGCGAACACTCTTTTTAAGAAGGTCAGGAAAATTTTTTCAGTTCTGGATTCCGGGTCTTCGCCCGGAATGACGGAGAAAGCCTCTTTGTCGCCCCGGACTTGATCCGGGGTCCAGAACTCCTTACCGCCGCGTGAAGCGCGGCCACCTTCTACCGCGTCAGCAGGGCAAGCTTGCCGTTGCCGCCGGCGGTGCGTTTCCAGGTGATGGTGCGGATGCGGCCGGTGTTGAGCTCGACCGTGCCGCGCAGGGTGTCGGCGTCCTCGGGCAGCAGCGTGTAGAGAATCGGGTTGTCGTTGAAGGTCAGCTTGAAACGCAACGATTCGGCGGTGAATTCGACCGCTTCGATCGTCTGTTTTTCGGCGTTGGACAACGGCAGGATGTCGATGCCGTTCTCGCCGACCAGATTCAACTGATACTGGTCGTTGGGCGAGCGGTTGGGCCAGGTTTCCTCCCAGCGGCCGGCCCAGGCAGCCAGCTCGAACTTCGCCGACTTGACGCCCTCGACACGCCGCCAGGTGATGTTCTTCACCTTGCCCTCGGGGCTGGTGGCCACGCCGATCAGCAGGTTTTTATTTTGCGCGACCAACTCGTAATGGATGAGGTTGTAGTCCAGATCGAGGATGAAGGTCAGCCGGTGGCCGTCCCACTTTACGGATTTGAGCGCCTGTTTCTCCGGGCGGGTGACGGCCATCAACACCGGCGTGTCGCGACCGGGCAGCACGGCCAGGCGGTATTGATCCTGGTCGGCGGAGTCGGGCCACATTTCGAGCCAGTCGCCGACCCACTCCTTGGGCTTGAGTTCGTAGTCGATCGACAGTTGATCGCGTGGCGGCCAGGGCTCGTTGCCTTCCTTGACCCACTTGAGCGTGCGCACGTCGCCGTCCTCGCGGCGCACCATGCCGTAGAGCATCGTGCCGTCGTCGGACATGGTCAGGTTGTACGCCCAGATTTTATTGTCATAACGCAAGGTGAATTTCAGCGTGCGGCCGTCCCACTCGATCTGGGAGAGTTCCTGCCGCCCGGCGTTGGTGATCGGCGTCACATGCAACGTCCGGCCGTCGTCGGCGACGACCACCGAATAGATATCGTGATCGTCTCCCTCGGGCCAGTATTCGACCCACTGGCCGACCCAAGCGTCGAGCTTCAGACCGGCGGGCGCAACGGGCTTGCCCAGCGAGGCGCAGCCGGCCAGACCGGCAACCAACAGCACCGCGACAGCGATCAAGGCAAATCGTTTCATGAAATCCACCTTCCCGGTTTTCTTTCCCGCCATTGTAACCGCTTGCCGGCCGGCGGACAAATCGCCTCGACCATCGTCACGGCTCGACCTTGCGCCACTGCACGAACTCGACCTGCGGTTGCCCGTCGGTGGCCGGCCCGCGCAACTGCACGCGGCCGTTGAGCACCCCGGCGCTGACGGGCACCAGCAGATAGTCGTAGGTCATCTCGCCGAAATGCAGCGTGAAACGCAGACGGTTGGCGCCGAAGGTCGCGTTTTCCACCGACTGTTTGCCCGCATTGGACAGCGGCAGCAGCTTCAGTTCGTCGTCGCTTTCCGCGATACGATAGCGATCGTGCGTCGCGCTGCCCGGCCAATCCTCGGTCCATTCGCCGACCCAGTCCTTGGTACGCATGTCGTATTGCGGCTGCAGCAGCGCGTCGCCGTCGAGCCGCTGCCGCTTTTTATGCCACTGCACTTCCTTCTTGCTGCCGTCGAGGAATTCCACCGTGCCGAAGGCCACCTCGCCGTTGTCCTCAACGGTCAGGCGATAGCGCAACTCCTTGACTGAGCCGGCGGCGGTGGTCACGTAGGCGACGAACGACAGCTCGTTGCCCTCGCGGCGCACGCGTTCGAGGCGTTGCGCTTTGACGTGCGTGCGCGCCGTAAGACGAAGGTTGCCCTCGTCCAGATCGAGGCAATAAATGTCGGGGTCGGTTTCCGCCGGCCAGAACTCCACCCACTCGCCGAGCCAGGGATCGGCGGCAGCGGGCGCGACAGGCGCGGCGTCGACGGGGGCGACCGGCGCCTCGACGACGATCACGGATTTACACGCCGCACCCGGCAGGCAAAGCAACGACAGCAGCAACAGGCACGAAATCGTTTTCATTTCGCCTCATGGCTTTTCGGTGTCGATCAAACGTAGCAGACGGCGGCGGGCGCTGGCAACTACGGCTCGAGGAAGGTCCAGAGAATGTCGACCTCCTTGCCGCTTTTCATCCGCGCCGTACCGCAGAGGGTGTCGGCGTCGCGGACGGTCAAGCGATAGACGACCTCGTTGCCGCCGAATTGCAGCCGGAAGGTGAGCACGCCGTCGCGCAATTGCAGGTTGCTGACGGTTTGGAAACGCCGGTCGGTTTGCGGGCGCACGATCAGGCCGTCGTCCTCGGCGACGATGCGATAACGGTCGCGTTCGCGCCGGCCGGGCCACGATTCTTCCCACAGACCGAACCAGACGTCGGTGTCTTCGAGCGGCGGCGGGGCCGGTTCCCAGACGACCGGTTCGGGTCGCGGCGAGCCGCGCCGACGCCATTCGCAGCGCTTCATCGCGCCGTCGGGCATCTGCACGATGCCGCGCAGCAAATCGCCGGCCTCGTCCATCTCCAGCCGGTAATGCAGCGGGCTGTTGTCGAGGTAGAGAACAAAACCCAGCGTCGCGCCGTCCCACTGGAAGTTGCCGAAAACCTGCCGGTCGGTGCGCGTCAACGGCTCGAGATTGAGCGTGCGGCCCAGGTCGGTCAGCGTGATGCGGTAACGGTCCTCGCCCGGCGCGCCCGGCCAATGCTCGACCCAATCGCCGGCCCAGCGCAGCACTTCCGGCGACGGCGGCGGCGCGGGCGTTTCGGCCGGAACCTCGACGACCGGCGGCGGCGCGGGCACGGACGCGCAGGCGGTCAAAGTACACAGCAACGCGCCGGCGATGAATAAAACGATGCGGCGAAACATGGCGGACGCTTTACTCCACGCGGTACCAGCGCACCGGCTCGTCGTAATTTTCCTTGCCGCCTTTGACGCGCCCGGCCAGCACGCCCTCGTCGGCCAGCACCAGGTCGTAATAGACCGGCGAACCGTCGAGTTCGAGGTAGAAGGTCAGCCGCTTGTGCTGGAAGTACACGTCGCGCACGCGCTGCTTCTCTTGGCGGGTCAGCGGCGTGATGCGCGCGCGCTCGTCGACGATCTCGATGCGGTAACGATCTTTTTCCTGCTGACCGGGCCATTCCTCTTCCCACACGCCGGCCAGCGACCGCAGGTCGCGCGCGTTGGTGGCCAGCGGGCTTTGCCGGCTCGCGCAGGCCGACAGCAGCAGCAACACGGTCAACAACGATAAAACGATTCGATGCATGGGCGCTCGTTCTCCCTTCCTCGGCGCGGAACCCGGGCGGATTGTACCACAGCGTTTTGCGCGTGGACAGCATGCGCGCGCCCGCCTATAATTTGGCGTTTTTCATTCATTTTCCGCCTAGCGGAAAATGGCGGTCCATCCACGGACCGCGCACCAAATACTCCGCCAAGGAGTTCGGATGCGCCGGAACCTGAAACTCTACCTGCTCTTCACGCTGATTCTCGTGGCGTGGTGGCAGTTCTTTTTGTTCACCGGGCGCCTCGACGACCGTCTGCCGCCGCTGGAGACGGGGAAAATCAAGCTCGGCCGCCTGGCGCTGTCGTCGTTCGGCATCGTCGACGACGCCTGGATCACCTACACCTACGCGCGCAACCTCGCCGCCGGCGAGGGCATCGTCTTCAACGCCGGCGAGCGCGTCGAGGGCTGCACCGCCTTTTTGCACATGGCGCTGCTGGCGCCCTTCGCGCGGCTGACGCCCCGCCTGGATCTGGTCGCGGTGTTCTTAAACATCCTCGCCTGGGCCGGCCTGACGCTGATCGCCTGGACGTTCATCCGGCGGCGCGACGGCGGCCCGGTGGGCATGACCGGCCGCTTCGCCGTCGGCTTCATTTTGATCGGCAACACGGCGCTGGCCTGGACCTTCTCGGGGATGGAGATGCCGCTGGTCGCCCTCGCCTGGCTGGCGGCGGCGAAGATGCACCTGGTCGAACGCGAGAAGGGCTCGTGGCCGTGGGCGAGCGCGCTGCTGGTCGTCGCGGCCGGGCTGCTGCGGCCCGACGGCATTCTGGTCGCGGTGCCGCTGGCGATCAGCACGTGGATCGCGGGTCCGCGCAAGTTCGCCTGGGGCAAGGCGTTCGTCTTTTGCGCGCTGGTGCTGGGGCTGTTCGGCGGCTACTGGCTGTGGCGCTGGTCGTACTTCGGCTATCCGCTGCCCAACACCTTTTACGCGAAGGTGACCAAAACCAGCCTGACGCTGACCAAGACCGGCGTGCGCTACCTGTTCCGCTGGTTCTTCGGCATGGTCGTGCCGCTGCTGGGCGCGATCGCCTTTTTCATCGCGCGCAAAACGCGTCCCGCGCCGCGCTGGGTGAAGTTGATGGCGGGGATGATCGCCACGTCGGCCGGTTACGTGCTGCTGGTGGGTGCGGACTTCTTCCCCTATCACCGCTTTTTGCTGTCGGCTTTCGCGCCGATGGTGCTGCTCGCCTGGTGGTACGGCGTGGGCGTGACGATCAACCGCCGGCGCACCGCGCCGCCCGACGAGGCGCCGGATTCGCCGAGCGTGAAGCTGCTCAAAGCGGCGCTCATCTTCGTGATCGTGCAGACGGTGTACTACGTCGCGTTTTTCCCGCCGCAGGGCTCGGTGCACGCGTACATCGTGCAGAACACGCGCGACTGGAAGAGGGTCGGCGCGCTGCTGGACGAAACGCTGCCGCCCGACGCGACGGTCGCCACGCTGCCCATCGGCGCGATGGGCTACTTTACGCACCGCTACGTGTTGGATCTGGTCGGGCTGACCGACACG
>DAINPV010000027.1:0-20854 GCA_036743315.1 bacterium
TCGTCGATCGTGTCGTCGTCGATCGTGTCGTCGTCGGTGGTGTCGTCGTCATCGGTCGTGTCGTCGTCGGTGGTGTCGTCGTCATCGTCGCCGACGGCAAAGCCGTGATCGGGCAGACACGCGGCCCAGGCGGCGCAATCGTCGTCGTTGTCCAGATAGCCGGTGCGGTAGCAGTGGATGAACATGTTCCACATTTTTCCCGAGCCGAAGACGCAGGAAGCCAAGGCTTCGTCGAACGAAACCGTGTCGACATCATTGAATGTGATCGCGAAGCCGCACTCGTTGTAGAAGACGGTCAATGGCGTGCGGCAATCGACCTGGTCTTCGTCGTCATCGTCGTCCCCGGAACAGGCGATCACCGCCACGGCCAGCGCCGCGATCGTAACAGCGAGCAGCAGCAGAATGGTTGCGCGCAAAATCCCTCCGGCAAATCGGTGATCTGCAAACTACATCCGATAAACAATCGCTGTCAACCAAGTGGCGAGATGGGGCTTGCAAAGCCTTTTAGCCTGCGTAAAATGCGCTCAGTAATTACCGGGGATAAAGCGGAGATCGTCTTGATCCTCCAGCCTGCAAATTCGCATGTCCGTTATTCGTCAAACGTCCCCGGGCCGGAAGTGTCTTTCCGTTCCATCTCCTTCCCGCACACGCTCTTGGCTTTTCGGGAACCACCGGCGCATCAACAGCCGGCAGCGGGCCGGCTCGCCGAAACAATGCTTCAGGAATTTTGCTTCGAGGGATTTTATGAATTCTGAAACGACGAAAGAGGCGCCCAAGAAAAAGGGAAAAAAGGTCAAAGGACCGCCGCAAATCAAGATCAATACCGCTTTTTGCAAAGGGTGCGGCATCTGTGTCGAGTTTTGTCCGAAAAACGTGTTGGCGATGAAAGGCGCGAAAGCCGTGATCATTGCGCTCGATGAATGCATCGAGTGCATGTTCTGCGAACTGCGTTGCCCCGATTTCGCCATCGCCGTCTATCCGGCGGAGGAATAAGCGATGTCGGGACCGAAATTTAAATCCGGATTGCGCCTGATGAGCGGCAACGAGGCGGTCGCCGAAGCGGCGTTGTATGCGGGTTGCCGGTTTTTCGCCGGCTATCCGATCACGCCCTCGACCGAAATCGCCGAAGTGCTCAGCAAACGCCTGCCGCAGGTCGGCGGCTTCTTTTTGCAGTTGGAAGACGAAATCGCCTCGATGGCCGCGACGCTGGGCGCGAGCCTGGCCGGGGCCAAAGCGATGACGGCCACGTCGGGCCCGGGCTTCAGCCTGAAGCAGGAGAACATCGGCTACGGCTGCATCGCGGAAATTCCGTGCGTGGTGGTCAACGTGCAACGCGGCGGCCCGAGCACCGGCATTCCCACCGGGCCGATGCAGGGCGACATCATGCAGGCGCGTTGGGGCACCCACGGCGATCACCCGGTGATCGTGCTGTATCCCGACGGCGTCGAGGATGCGTTCTGGGAAACCATTCGCGCGTTCAACCTTGCCGAGCGTTACCGCACGCCGGTGATCCTGCTGACCGACGAGGTGATCGGCCACATGCGCGAGCGGATGTTCTTGCCCAAGCCGGGCACGGTTTCGATCTACAACCGCCGCAAACCGCGGCGCATTCCCGAAAAATATTATCCCTACCAGGGCGGCACGCAGGACGTGCCGACCATGGCGCCCTACGGCGAGGGGTATCGGTTCCACGTGACCGGCCTGTTCCACGACCGCACGGGTTTTCCGACCAACGAACCGGCGGAAATCGACGCCGAAATGCGTCGGCTGCTGCGCAAGATCAGCCGCGCGTACAACGACATCGTCAAGTGGGAAGAGCTGTTCATGGACGACGCCGAGGAAGTGGTCGTCGCCTTCGGCTGCACCGCGCGCAGTGCGCGGGCCGCGGTCAAGCGATTGCGGGCCCGCGATCGCAAGGTCGGTCTGTTCCGCCTCAAGACGATTTGGCCGTTCCCCGAACGCGCCCTGACAAAAATCGCCAAACGCGCGCACGTGAAGAAAATGCTGGTGCCCGAAATGAACAACGGCCAGGTGTTGTTGGAGGTCGAACGCGTCGCCGGCAAGTTCTGCGAGGTCGAGGGTCTGCAGCGGATCGATTCGGAAATGATCACGCCGCGCCAGATCATTCGCGCGCTGAGGGAGAATTGAGATGGCATTCGATTATGACCGGTATTTGCGCGTCGACCGCCTGCCGCACATCTGGTGTCCCGGGTGCGGCCACGGCATCATCTTCAAGTCGTTGCTGCGGTCGATTCACGGTTTGGATATCGACAAAGACGACGTGATGCTCGTCAGCGGCATCGGCTGCGCCAGCCGCCTGCCGGGCTACGCCGATTTCAACACGCTGCACACCACGCACGGGCGGGCGTTGTCGTTCGCCACGGGCATCAAGGTGATCAAGCCGCACCTGCACGTGATCGTCACGTCGGGCGATGGCGACGCGGTGGCGATCGGCGGCAATCATTTCATTCACACGTGCCGCCGCAACATCGACATGACGCTGATCTTGTTCAACAACTCGATTTACGGCATGACCGGCGGCCAAGTCAGCCCGACCACGCCCTTCGGCTCACTAGCCTCGACCGCGCCCTGGGGCAATTTAAGCATGAACTTCGACTTCGTGAAACTGGCGCAGGGCGCCGGCGCCACGTTTGTCGCCCGGGCTTCGACCTACCACGTCAAGCTGCTGGACAAGATCATCACCAAAGCGATAGCGCACAAGGGTTTTTCGGTGGTCGAGGTGCTCGAAGACTGCCCGACGGCTTACGGTCGTCGTAACAAAATGCGCGGTCCGGTGCAGATGATGAAATTATGGAAAGACAACTGCGTGATGATCGATGCGCTCGACAAACTGCCGCTGGAGGAAGCGAAGGAGAAAATTCCCATCGGCATCTTCAGCGAAACCACGCGGCAGGAGTTCATCGACGAACTGCACCAGGTTGCCCAGCGCGCCATGGGCGAGGAGTAAGCAGTCATGTCAAACGGAAAAAAACTGGAAATGCGATTGGCGGGCAGCGGCGGACAAGGCTTGGTGCTGGCCGGGATCATTCTGGCCGAAGCGGCGATTCTGTACGACAACAAGAACGCGGTGAACACGCAAAGCTACGGCCCGGAAGCACGCGGCGGCGCTTCGAAGAGCGAGGTGATCATCAGCGAAGATGATATCGACTTTCCCAAGTGCGAGGAAATCGACATCCTGCTGTCGCTCAACCAGAAATCGCTGGACAAGTATATCGTCGATCTGAAAAAGGGCGGTATTTTGATCCTCGACCGCGATCTGTGCCCCAATCCGCCGGAAGGCAACGAGTACGAAACGTTCCGCATCGCCTTTACCAACCTGGCACGCACCGAGTTGGGCAAGGTGTACGTCGCCAACATCGTGGCGCTGGGCGCCATCGCCGGCCTGACCGATTGCGTGTCGCGCGCGGCGTTGGAGAAGGCGGTCGCCGCCCGCGTGCCGGCGGGCACCGAGGAATTGAACGTCAAAGCGCTGGCGATCGGTTATCGCGAAGCGGCCGTAGCCCGCGTCGATCATCCGGTCGACACCGACGCCCTGGCCTGAGGCGCCGAGAGCGAAGCATGGCGAGGCTGCATCCGTTGCGCATTCGATTGACGCATCCGCCGTTTGCGGCCACGCCGATGAAAAACAAGGAACCGGAACGCCGGCGGCCGATCAAGTCGCCGGCGTTCTTTTTATGGCGTCGAGGCGCCGACCTCGCCTTGCTTATCGCGCTGGACACAAGCGACGCCGCGTTGCAATGGCGGATCGTCGCGGACGCTCCCACGGCGAACGACGCGTTGCCCACCGTGCAGACCGAGTTGCTCTGGAATCTGGACGCCTGTTTCGGCGAAACCATGGCCGGCGCGCCTTGGTGGGAAGGGTGCGATGAAACGGGCGTCGTTTGCGCGTTATGGGCGGTGGACGATCCCGACGAAATCAGCCTGCTGCAGGTGATGGGCGAATCAATAACGCGCTTGAGCGTCGCGGCGCAACCGCCATCCGTCGCGCATTGGCCATGCGCGCTTTTCTTCACGACAAACGAAATCCCGGCGAACTGGCCAAGCCTGCCGCCGGGATTATCAGCGCTTATCGAATAATTATTCGCTAATCGTGCAGGTACAATTCCACGCCGCGCGCGGCCATCGCGCCGTCGCTGACCGCCGTGGCGATCTGTCGGAATTCCTTGTGGCGCAAATCGCCGGCCGCGAACACGCCCGGAATGTTGGTTTGCAGGCATTCGTCGGTAAGGAGGAAGCCGTCCTCGGCGCAGGCGACCGCGTCTTTGATCCAGTGGTTGTTGGGCACCAGACCGATGAAGACGAAGAAACCGTCGACGTTGAAGGTTGCGTCCTCGCCGGTTTTCTTGTTGTGCACTTCGAGCGCTTTGACGCCCAGGTCGTCGCCGACGATCCGCTTGACGATCGTGTCCCACACCACTTCGACATTGGGCGTGGCGATCAGGCGATCGGCGAGGATTTTATCGGCGCGCAGTTGGTCGCGCCGGTGGAAGACGTAAACCTTGTCGGCGAAACGGGCGACGAACATCGCTTCCTGCGCCGCGCTGTTGCCGCCGCCGACCACGCCGGCGACCTTGCCGCGATACAGCGGGCCATCGCAGGTGCCGCAAATCGACACGCCGCGGCCGAAGTACTCGTGCTCGCCGGGGATGCCCAGTAGGCGATGGTCGGTGCCCGAAGCGGCGATGATCGTGCGCGCCTGCACTTCGCCGTTGTCGGTGTGCAGGATTTTCGCGTCGCCGTCGACGACCAGCTTGTGCACTTCGCCGTAATCGAAGCGCGCGCCGAAACGCTCAGCCTGGTGGTGCATTTTCATGGCCAGTTCGGTCCCGTTCACGCCTTCTTCGTAACCGGGATAATTTTCGATCAAGTCGGTGGTCGCCATCATGCCGCCGGGCTGGAGCTTTTCGAAAACCAGAACGTTCAGCCCCGAGCGCGCCGCGTAGATGGCCGCGGTCAGGCCGGCCGGGCCGGCGCCAACGATCACCACATCTTCTTTCCTCATCGTGACCTCTTTATTTCGGCTGTTGCCATGCGGGATTTTCGCTGCGGTGTTTTACCGCTTTGAGCACCAAGAGGCAAGTGCTGGCGTTGATCGCCACTTCCATGCTCGGCTCGCGATTGATGAACGAACCCAGGCCGGGCACGACATTGGAAATATCCGAATAGATCGAGTAGAAGGCGGCGGTCTGCTTGCCGCCGTTGACCGGAAGCAGGCGCCACGAGCCCACCGACTGCTTGATTTTATTTTTTTCCGATGACACCAATTTCCACGTGATTTCGTTAGGTGGTTTGAGGAATGTGCGCAGGGTGTACACGGCGGTGAATTTGAAGATGAGGAACTTGAAGTTGATTTTGTAACGGACGTCTTTGATGTTGCCGTTGTCGGCGACGACGACGCATTCGTCGGTGCTGGGCATGAACTTCGCATAATTGCCGTAGTCGCTGACCGTGTTGTACACGGTTTGCAGCGGGCGGTTGATCAGGATGCCGCTGGTGATATTTTTCAACCGGCCGTTGGGATTTTCACGCACGATCATGATCTGCCCATCGGCGATCAGCCGGGCCAGCGTGGCGTTGTCGATGCCCGGTTCGTCAAGCACCGTTTGGTAGGTGAAATTCTCGGCGGCGGCCGCCCAGGCGATCAGGCCGACGATTGCCATGGCAAGCAAAAGAATATACATGCGCTGCATGATCCCTCCCGTGACGATGATGAAAGAAAAATCTTGAGTGCAATGATCGATCAATCGAGCGCGACGCGCAGCCCGATATGATAACCACGGAAATCCAGGTCCTTGATGTAATCGACCCGCCCGTATTCGGCGAGCCAGATCGGATCGAGCCAACTCGCGCCGGCGAAGCCGAATTTGCCTTCGGCGATTTTTTCCGGCGTGAGGATGCCGCCTTTGGCCGGCGGATCGAACACCCACTGGCGGATGTTGCCGACCAGATCGCGATGCCCATAAGGCCCGGCGTCGTCGGTCTTGCCCATCACCGGTTCGGTCGTCGGGTGATGAGCCTCTTCAACGTTGACGGGCACTTGTTGCGGATCGTCGCCCCACGGATACCGGTGCGGTTCCTGTCCGCAAAAAGCGACCGCCCACTCGATGGTCGTGGGCAAACGCAATCCCGCCCATTGACAGAAGGCGAGCGCATCCTTGATCGAGATCATGATCACCGGATGTTCTTCCTTGTCGGGAAGAGGCGCTTCGTCGATCCAGTCGATCGGCGTGGGGTACCCCGTCGCTTGACAAAATTTTCGATATTGCGCGCAGGTGATCGGCGCTTGGGACAGGTAAAAGCCTTTGGAGGCGATCGCTTTGCCGTTGTGCGAGGGGAGGGAAAAGGTGCCGGCGGGCACTTTGATCATTTTGATGCCCAGTTCCGCCGTCTTCGGCGGTTTGAGCTTGATGTCGCCCGGCAACGGCGGTTTGGCGACGGGCGCCGGCGGTTTTTTGGACTTAGGTTTTTCTTCCACCTTGGCCGGCTTAGATTTGGCCGCAGCCGGAGCGCCGGTTGGTTTGGCAACCGGGGATTCCGTGGGCTTTTTTTCGGAGCCCGAAGCGGCGGCCGGTTTGGCGGCGGCGCTCGGTGCGCCGGTCGATTTGGCGGCGACTGCCGGTTTGGCGGCCGGTTGAGCCTTTTTCGCGCCCGGCTGACGCACGCTGACGCTGGGGGTGGGGGGAGCCTCCTTGATCAGTTCCTCGGTGAATTGCGTGCCACAGTAAGTGCAGAAGGTCGCTTCCTCGCTGATGTTGTGCCAGCATTCGGGGCACTTTTTCAGGCGATGCACCTTGGGTTTGAAGCCGACGCTTTGTTCGCCGCGTTCTTCACGGAACATTTGGTCGCGCTCTTCCTCGAAGGTGCGCGAACGCAGGCTTTTGGTTTTGTAGGCGGTGACGTCGACCTTTTGCTGCTCGAAGATGAAACCGCACTTTGAGCAGAATTTCGCGTCCAGCGGCAGGGGGTGCTGGCATTCGGGGCAGACATGGGGCAGTTCTTTGCCGCAACGCCGGCATTTTTTTGCGTCGGCGAAGTTCGGATATCGACAAAATGGACAATTAACCGCCATACCTGCATATACTCACGAGATGATTCGTGGTCCGCACCGGTCTTAAATTGTCAGTATACGTTACTTTATCAATCTACCGCAACCGTTCAAATAGGAGATAAACCTATTTTTTAATCCCGTCGTTATACAGTTCGGCACATTTCGCCAATCAATTGAATACTTTTCACTCTTTTTGTCGTGAAATACCGAGAAGTGAATCGCCGATCGGATCCGACCGGTGAACATTGTCGCTATTCATTGCATTCGGTCAGCGCCCGTTGGTAGGCTTGGTAACCGGCGGCGTCGTTGAAGCACTGGGCAAACGCGTCGGCAATCGTCGCCCGATGCGCTTGGTCGTGCAGGCCGTAAACGGTGATCGCAGCGTCCGGATAGGTTAATAATGCATGCGTATACCTGGCCAGAGCAGCGGGCTCGGCGGGAAGTTCCTCGCGGGTTTCGCCCGGGGCGGCGGTTGCATGTTCGCCGATCAAAACTTCGATTTCATACGCCAGGTCTTCATTCAGTCGTTGCCGGTTGGCGCGGGCGTTGATCGCCTGGCGACCTTCGAGCAACGCGCCCAGACGATGGGTCCAAAACGGCAGGGCGGCGACCGCAACGACCGCGCCCAGAACTGCGCCGACGATCGCCCAGGGCGCGGCGGTCATGCCGGTGTCGTACTGTAACAACCGCCATAAAAACAGGCCGCCGACCAGGCCGGCCAACGGTAGAAGGGAGACCAACAGCACGCGTGCGATCATCGCCAGGCGCGAGACGGGTTTAACAGTTAGGCGCAACGTATTATTAACCGAGGCCTCATTGGGATTGAGAAAGCGGCTGAGCAGCATCTCGACCTGCAACGCGGATTCGTCGCGCGCGGCGATCCACAACATTTTTCGGCGGAGAATCGTCTGGCGGCCATGTTGCAACGTTTCGAGCGTTTTGTCTTCCAGATCGATTTTCGCGTTTTCACCAACCGTATGGCGAATGTTCGTCACCGCGATTTCCTTGAGGCGCTCGGTCAGTGGACCGATTGCATAAATGTCGTCGAGGTCAAAATGCCGCACAAGATTCTCCTTGTTCAGTAACGACGTTCGAGAGGCTCGACCAGGCCGCTGATCTCGCCGTATCCTTCGCCTTGCACCGCCTGGGCGCCCCAGCGACCGGCCACGTGCACCGGCGAGGCCCACACATGCACTCCGCCTTGGGCATAACTCAATTCGCCGTCGGGCAGTTGCGCGGTCACAATCATCGCCGCATCGTAAGCCTCGAGTTTAATTTGCCATTCGATGTTGTATTTGACTCCGGTTTCCTGGCTGGTCCACGACTCGCTCGGATTGACCTGCACCTGGTCGGCCGGAATCTGCGTGGCGAGACCGTCCGGCGAAATCAGCGTGGCGGGAATCGACGCGCAGCGTCGTTCGCCGCCGCAACGCGCATCCCATAAAATGAGATCGTGATGATTGTCCAGCATCAACACGAGTCGATCCCAACTGCTCATCCGGGATGAGGGAAGGTAGCTGGTGTATTCGCGCTCCAACCACGCCTGCCCGGTTACCGGATGCACCGCGGCGTTGAAAATCAACGATCCTTCCACCGTCAGGCGCGGCCAACTGAGCACGTAGGCCGGCGGCAGATCTTCGCCGCGCCAAGCATAACCCTCCTGCCCCTGGCGCACCGGCGGATTATCGCCGACCAGGTTGAGGTGAATCAAAGCGTTGTTTCCCTGCATGCGCAACGACAAGCCGGTGGCCGTTTGCAGGATCCGCCAGTCGGTCAGGTTGATCTCCAGCGTTTCCTCGTTCGCGCGGTAATCGTTGTCGGCCATGCCGTTGCGCTCGTCGGTAATCATTTTCCGTTCAACAATGTTGGCCAGGGCGTAATAGCCGATAAACTCCGGCTGGGGGAGGGCCGTGTGCCACACCATGCTGTCGAGCTTGCGCAACAAAGGAAAGCGTTTGCAGATATGCATGGTGATGCCGTAGGCATGGTCGGCGTCGTCGATCACATTGGCGTAGATCGTCCACCATTCGGTGAGGTAATCCTGATGAGCGGCCAGATCGCGCGGCAGTTTAACCGATACCGCCGGATCGGGCAGGCGAATCAGCGGCGCCTTGCCCTCCGCCGGAGCGATCAAGGCGTACACGAAGCCGGCGCCCAACAATAGAACGATCGTGCCGACCGTAATTGCCGCGAGAATCAATAAAAAATTGCGTAGACTCAATTGACGTCCCGTCACTGATCCGGCTCCCGTAATCGACAGATGCCTTTGATTATCCGGACCGGCCGAGCGACGTCAAGCGAAAGATTTTTACGGTAGTCGCGTGCGGCGTTTATTGCATGTCCGGCGCCGGCGGTTCCGGCTCGGGTTGCTCTTGCTGATTTTCCTGGAGCTTTTCCTGGCGCTTGTTCTTGAGGTTTTCGCGGAGATCCTTTAGGCATTTGGCCACTTCGCCGCATTGGGAATCCGAGGACATGCATTGGGCGAAATTTTCGGGGATCATTTTATTGTTGCATGCCGTCAGGCAGAATTTCGCGCAGCGGCGCACGTCGGCGAAGCCGGGAATGTTGCACTGGCGACCGCGCAGGCAGGTCTGTTTGCAGACGGTGCGGCATTCCTGGTTGCTCTGCGCGGCCATGCTGCGCATGATCGCCGGCTGTTCCGCCTGCGGGCGCGCTTCATGCTGTTGGTGCACCTGTTCGGCCTGTTCGAAATTGATCGGCAACGGCGTAGGGTTGTTCGCGGCGCTTTTACGCTTGCCGCAACCGGCGACAAACAGCAGCGAAACCAGAACAACCGCCGTGAAAACCAAAAGAAAACGATGTTTGTCGGTGCGCATGGCATCCTCCCATAATCAAACGAAAACGAATCTTAGCCGGGAACACCCGAGGCGTCAATCAAGGGAACGTTACTTGAAGAATTTTTTTGGGCTGTGCTTGTTCGGAAACGGAAGTTCACTTATGGTGATCCGCGAAGAAAAGTGGTTTCTTCCACTGTTGGAGGCCGAAAAATTGAAAAATGCCAAAAAGCTCATTTTGCTGTTGCTGCTGTTGGCCGCTTTTTCCGTGCAGGCGCAGCTGGCGTGCGACGACGATGACGATGACGATAATGACGTTGCAGACGATGATGTGACGGACGACGATGTCGACGATCCAATCGATGACGACACCATCGACGATGATGACAATGATGATGATACCGGCGACGATGATGTCGATGACGATGACGATACCGGCGATGACGATGTCGACGACGATGACGATACCGGCGACGACGACACCACGGCCGGTCCGGATTACCCGGGCGATCACGAAGCGAGTTGGGATTGCTACTTATGTCACAACGGCGGTTTCGCCAACTCGCCGGCCGAACCGCACGACGACGCCTATACTTCCCCGGCGCAATGCCTGGAATGTCATGCTCAGGGCAGCGGCACGAGCGCGCCGTCGAACCTCGGCGGGCACTCGCCGACCAGCAATTGCCTGAACTGTCACCAGGGAAAGCACGGTAAAACCTGGCAGAACAAGTCGCAGTGCCTGTTGTGTCACCTTACGAAATAGCGTGAAGTGGCGGTCGATCTTGCCCCCGACTGGGCATGATTTGCCGCCATTTTTATGCTTTGTGGCCGTGACGGTCGATGGGCTGAATTATGAAATATCCTTATATATCAAATAGATAAATCGATAATTTCCGAAGAGGGCGATGATTGGCATTGCCTTTGCTCATTTCCGTAACCGTATTGCCATTTTTGGGAGGATCCCATGCGTAGGCTGTGGATTTTGGGTGTGTTGGCCGCTCTGATGCTGGTTGTCGGCTGCGGCGATGAGTTCATGACCACGGACATGGACGCGGCGACCAACGAAAACGGCTATTCGCTGACCGTGGTGGCGTCGCCGGACAACATCAACATCACGGCCGGGGGCACGGTGACGCTGATGCTTTCGGTGATCGGGCCGGACGGCGGCGGCGTCGAGGGCGCAGCAGTGCTGTTGAGTTCGACCATGGGCACCCTGGGGGCCGCGGAATTGACCACGGACATCGACGGGTATGCGGCGACTTCGCTGACGCCGGGCGACGTGAACGGCTACGCGGTGGTTGTAGCGACCTACAAGGGCATGCAGGCGATGGTCGAGGTCGACTTCTGGAAAGGCCCGTCCGCAGACGCCGGCGAATAGTCGCTCGACGTGAATGATCTCCCGCGACCGGCGTGCAGCCGGGCGCTTTTCCCCTTTTTCCCCACTGTGAAAAAGCTGTAGACTGACACGCGACTTACACCGAGCGAAGGAGCGATAGTGGCTCATTTGGGCGAGCGCGCCGCCGGCGCCATGTACTGGAACCTCGTGGGCAAAGTGGCCCTGATGGTGGTGAAGTACGCCGAATCGATCGTTCTGGTGCGCCTGTTGGGCGGCGAGGAATACGGCGCGCTGGCCGGATTGCTCAACCTCAACGCAATGGTGGTGCTTTTCGCTTCGCTCGGCTTGGAAAACACGCTGCTGCGCTTTCTGCCCGAGGCGGTGGCGCGCGGCGGGCCGGCGGCCGAGCGGCGGCTGGTCGGACAGGCGGGGGCGATCCGGCTGATCGTCTCGTTGGCGGCGGCGGCGATTCTGTTCCTGGCGGCCGAACCGATCGCCCGGTTGATTCTGCATGCGCCGGACGAAGCGGTGCTGGTGCGAGTGGTCGGATTGATGGTCGTCGGTCTGGGCCTGCAGAATCTGCTGTCGCGTGTGCTGGTGGCGCGTTACGAGCAGCGGTTCATCAACCTGTTGCAAGTGGCGCTGACGGCGATCTATGTCGGGGCGGCGGCGGTGACGATCCTCGCCGGCGGCGGCGTACCGGGCGTGCTGATCTGCCAGATCGTCCTCTACGGCGCGACGCTAGTGTTTTTCGCGCAGCGGTTGCGCGCAACGCCCGCGCCGACCGTGGAAGCGACCTTAACCGGAGCGCCGGTGACGGTGCGGCGGTTGTTTGCGTTTTCGGGGCTGCTGTACCTGTACGGCGTGTTGCACTTCGTCTTCGAAAAGGGCATGGACGTGCTGTTGCTGGGCGCCTTGCGCGACGAACTGGTTCAGGTCACCTGGTACGTGATCGGCTACAACTTCGCGTTTTTCGCCGTGTCGTTTTTCTCTGCCGCGTTCAGCGAAGGCTTCACCCTGGCGATGGTCAGCGAGGTGGCCGCGAGCGGCGACGAAACGAAGCTCAAGCGCATCTTTGCCGTGTTCATGGAGTACATGTACCTGTTCATCTTCCCGATTCTTGTCGGCGGCCTGCTGCTGGGCGGCGATCTGTTGCGCCTGATGTACGGTGCAACGGGCGAGGGCGCGATCGTGCCGATGCTCATTCTCTTTATCGGACTCAGCATTTCCAAGATGGGCGGGATCACCGCGAACTACCTGCAGGCGCTGAACAAGGAGAAGGCGCTGGTCAAGGCGCGTCTGCTGTTCGGCGCGATCAACCTCGCGCTGGACCTGGCCTTCATTCCGCTGTGGGGCGCGGCCGGAGCGGCGATCGCCACGACGATCGCGGTCGTCGCGGGCATCGTGTACGAATGGATGATCGTCCATCGCGCGCTGCGTCCGGATTACCCGGTCGCGTTTCTGGGCAAGGTGCTGGCGGCGAGCCTGGTGATGGGTGCGGTCGTGTGGTGGTTGGGGAACATCATCGCGTGGCACGATCTGTTGCGGCTGCCGCTGCTGATCGTCGCGGGCGGCGCGGTGTTCGCGCTGTTGCTGATCGTCCTGCGGCCTTTCCGTCGCGAGCATGCCGAGCTGATCGACACGCTGCCGCTGCCGGGCAAACGCTTCTGGCTGAAGTGGCTGACCCCGCGCAGCTAGTTGATCGCGCGCCCTTCTTTCAGCTCCGACGGGACCTCGCCGGCCAGTTCGCCCGCGAAAGCTTCGATGATCGTCAGCGCGCGCTCGGTCGCAGCCAGTTCTTCGGCGCAGAACTCGTTGGTCAGGTGCGCGCCGAGGCGATCCTCGTTTTGTTTGGTGGCGCGGAGCGTGCGCTGGAGCACCTCGCGGCGTTTGGTCAGCGCTTGGCGGCGGTGACGCATTTCGAGCGTGAGCACCTCGTGCAATACCTTGGCTTCCTCGACATGCGGCGCTTTGGCGCGAGCCGTGCGGTAACACATCATCGCGACGTCCAGGTCGTCGCGGCGCAGGCAGCGCACCGCCTCGCTGATGTAATAGCGCGCCGGCAGCATGCCCAGCACGCGCGGTAGACGCACGCCGAACTTGAGAATCAGGATCGCGGCAAGTTGACCGATCATGTGTTTTGGTCCATCGTTTCCGGGTCGTCCGTTGCGGGGCGGATTATAGCAGAAAATCATCAGGTGTCCGCCGGCGTTTGCACAATCGGGAGTACATCGATATGCTCGCGCGCTTTTCCCTGTACGGTTTTCTGAAAAACCAGCGCTACTTCGAACCGTTCCTCGTGCTGTTTCTGCTCGACAAGCTGCACCATCAACCGCTGGCTTTTACCCTGATCGGCGTGCTGATCGGTTTTCGCTCGGTGTGCATCAACCTGATGGAAATCCCCACCGGCGTGATCGCCGATCTGTGGGGGCGACGGCGTTCGATGCTGCTGGGGTGGGCGTCGTACATCGTCAGTTTCGTCCTTTTCGCGCTGGCGCCGGCCTATTGGATGTTGTTTCCCGCGATGTTCTTTTTTGCCGTCGGCGAGGCGTTCCGCACCGGCACGCACAAGGCGATGATCTTCACCTGGCTGCGCGACCAGGGGCGCATCGCCGAAAAAACGAGGGTGTACGGCTATACGCGTTCATGGTCGAAGGCCGGTTCGGCGGTGTCGGTGGTCATCGCCGGCGCGCTGGTGTTTTTTTCGGGCAGCTATTCTTATATTTTCTGGCTTTGCCTGCCGCCTTACATCATCGGGCTGATCAACCTGGCGACCTATCCGCGGTCGCTGGACGAACAGATCGTCAACCGGGGCGACCGGCTGACCTTGGGTCGCATGTTTCGCGAGTTGGGCGCGTCGATGAAGCTGGCGGTGACGACCAAGGGATTGCGCGGCTTGTTCGTCGAGTCGATGGGCTTCGAAGGCCTGCACGACACGGTGAAGGATTACCTGCAGCCGATGCTCAAACAGGCGGCGTTGGCGCTGCCGTTGTTTATCGGGTTGGCGAGTGAGAAACGCACCGCAATTTTGATCTCCGCCGCGTACCTGGCGATTCATGTGGCTTCGACAATCGCCTCGCGGCAGGCGCACCGGGTGCAGGATTGGGCCGGGTCGGATCGGGCCGGCGCGCGCCGTTCCTGGGAAATGTATGTGGCGACCTACGCGGTGTTGCTGGGTTTGTTGCTTATGAAATGGTACACGGTGGCGATCATCGCTTTCGTGGCCCTGGAAATATTGCAGAACATCTGGCGGCCGATTTTGATGAGCCGTTTCGATGCGGTGACACCTCCCGAACGGCAGGCGACGGTGTTGTCGATCGAGTCGCAGGCGCAATCGGTGTTCACGATGGTCGCCGCACCGCTGCTGGGGTTGGCGGTGGACATGTTCGGCTTCTGGCCGATCGGCGTGCTGGGTTTATGCTCGGCGGTACTGGGCACGTTGCATTCGTGGCGACTGGCGGCCAAGAACTGAGAAGGATTTGAGCGATGGACGTGATCGTGGAAAAGTTTCCGCGTGAGTTGCCGTGCGGTCCGCTGCTGCTGCGTTTGCTGGAGGAACGTTATCGCGAACCGTTGTGGCGTGCGTTCGAGGACAGCTTCGAGGATTTGAAAAAGTATATGTTCTGGGCCGAGGAAACCCGGCGAACCCGCAACATGGACGATTTTTTCCAGCGCATGAGCCGGGCGATGAGAGAGGGCACGGACTGTGTTTACGTGGTGACGCTGCCCGGCGATGACCGCAACCTGGGCACGGTCGGGCTGCATCACCTGCTGCCGCATACGCGCGCGGCGGAGTTGGGTTACTGGGTGTGGAGCAAAGCGGTCGGGCGGGGCTTGGCCACGGCGGCCGGCGCACGGCTGCTGCGCCTGGCCTTCGAGGATCTACGGTTGCATCGAGTTTTCGTTCGGCACGCGGTGACCAACAGCGCCTCACAAAAGGTAATCGAACGTCTCGGCTTCGTTCGCGAGGGCACACTGCGGCACGACCTGCAGTTGGAGGGACGGTGGGTCGACCACCATGCGTACGGCCTGCTCGAAGACGAGTACCGGCAGCGCCGCGAAGCGCTGCTCGCGTTGGAAAAAAACGTGCGCTTGGAAAATTTCCCCGCCTAATCAGAACGGCGCGAGCATCTGCAACTGCAGCGTAAAGTGATCCTCGGCCACGAAGGCGTTTTTCCCGCCGGTCGGATGCACATACCCCAGGCTCAGCACGCCGGGAACATAAACGTCGTACAACGGCGCGCCGACTTCCAGGGACAGCCCGTGCGCGATTTCCGCTTGGTAGGCGTTGGTGGCGTTCAACAGATCGAGCATGGTCCGTTCGGCTTCCAGTTCCGGTTCCTGCTTCCATGACAGGCGATAACCCAGTCCGACGGCGAAATAGTGAAACACGAAGCCGACGCCGCCCAGCGCCTCGACCTGCGAGCCGGGCGTGACGGTGTAGAAATCATCGTCGAATTCACCGGGGAAAAACGCTTCGTCGAGGCCGAACTGTTCCCACTCCTGCATCGTGTCGGCGGTCGGCGGCAGGAAGCGCGGCACGCGGCGTTTGCCGGAAAAGCCGTAACGGTAGCGCCCGTCCAGGTGCAGGTTGAGCCATTCGTGGCCGGGCATGCTCGCTTCCATGCGATGATTGATCGCCAAGGCGAAGCTGCCGCCGCCCGAATCGATTTGCGGACCCAGACCGTAAATCAACGCGCGGTTGGCGTCGGCGAGCCGGCCGGTGGGAAAGATCGCTTCGCCGGTCAGCGACAGGCGCGCGAGCCGATGGTGGAAATACTGCCATGACACGCCGCCGGACATGTCGCCCAGCTGCCACGCCTTGGAGCGCCAGCGGGTGACCGGCCGCGGCTGACCGAGCTTTTCCATCAGGCGGTAGAAATCGTCGGCGGTGCGCACGCCCAGGGCCGAGATCGTGCCGGGGCGGAAGGTAACGTGCAGCCAGGTTTCCTCGCGCTGCAAGGGGAAGATCGTGTAGAGCATCCAGTTTTCGGAGAGACCATAGGCGAACAGCAAATCGAGATTCTGGATTTTGCCCTGGAATTCCGCGTCCATTTTGAAGAGGCGCTCGCCTTCCTTATACGGATCGGGATATTCGACCTGGAGCCATTTGTCTTCGATGTCGCCGTCTTCCTGGTAGTACGAATCGATGCGCCGATGGCGGTAGATGGCCTGGAACATCGCCGTGCCGCGCGGCAGCCGCGTGGGCAGCGTGCCCCACAACAGCGGATCGTTCGTCGCGGCGATCTGCGCGGTGGTTTGCAGCGAATCGTCGAAGAAATCGAGGAAAGCGCGACCGGGAATCGGGTCGGCCGGCGGTTGCTCCTGCACCTCCTGGCCGAAAGCCGCGACGGACACGGTCAGCAGGCAAACGAGCAAGAACAAGGCGAGGCAAAGATGTGTGCAGCGATTCACTTAGCGCCCTTTCTTGATCAGCGCCACCAGCGCCTCGGTGACCAGCGGTCCCGCTTCGCGACCGCAACTCATGGAGCGTTCGTAGCGGTAATGGCTGTCGTTCCATTCCTCTTCGGTCATCATATACGCCAGTTCGTCGTTGGCCAGCGTGACCACGAACGGCGGTTTGGACCGGGGCATCGCATCTTTCAGAATTTTACCGAGGCTGGGGAACGGCTCGCCCGGCACGAAGGCGAAAGTGCACGGGCCCAGGTCGAGCACGTTGAGCTCGGTGTTGAATTGCTTGCGGTCGTGGCCGCGATCGTCGGTGCGGATGATGCCGTTGTCCGCCGCGACGCGAAACAACGGATTGCGCATCGGCACGGCCAGCGACGAATGCTTCAGGTTGATTTTCGCGCCGCTCACGCGCGGGACGTCGCGCACGGAGGCCGCGGCCGTGTCGTACAAATACTCGCCGAGTTGGTCGGCCCAGGCGATACGCTTTTCAAGGTCGTAATGTTTGCGCTGCTCCCAGCGACAGGGGTAAGCGGTGACCATGCCGCCCGAGGCGTTGGCCAGAAAGATGCCCACGCCGCCGCCCTTGGCCGCGCAGTGTTTGTAGAAGCGGCCGGGGAAGTCGGCGCTTATTTTGTTGTTGTGCAGCAGACTTTCGGCGTGACAGGCCCAGTTGATCACCGTGGCCAACGCCTTGCCGTCGAAGGTCTCGACCCGCAGCACGCCCAGTTGATCGTCCTTGGGGCCCTGGTCGTGATCGAACCATAAATTGGAGGACCATCGCGGGTCGACCATCGCGTCGCCGAAGGCCAGGCGCGCGGGCTGCGCGGTGCGGATCGCGTCGTTCACGCTCAGCGCGATCGCCTGCATCGTCTTGTCGAACCAATCCTGATCCACGCCGCGATCGACCGGAATCAGCAGGCCCGGTCCCCAATAGCCGATGGTGTCGGGGCCCTGGTGATTATGCGTGGCGATCACCTGGATGTTGTGCGGATACTTCGCGGTGATCAGCGAACGCAGGCGGTTCACATCGGGATTCATGATCCCGACGATGTCCAGGGCAATGAGCACCGTCGCGTTGCGGCCGTCATTGAGGTAGAGAATGTGCGCGTATACCGGATCGAGCACGCCGCGGCTTTTACGACCCGGTCCGAAGCCGGCCAGCCACGCCTTGCGGTCGTAGGGGGTGATATCCAGCATCTGCGCGCCGGCCAAGAGCACGCCGTCGTGGCGCGGGGTAGCCATCGCTTCGTCGAACAGCTGCGGAAGCGGAGCGGGAACGTAGGGCTGCATTTGGACGCCGCGAATTTCCATGTCGTAAGAGCAGGCGCTCAGCGAAGCGAGCAACAGCAACAACAAGCTCAGCGGCAAGAGGCGAAGTTTCATGCGTTCCTCTCCGGTCATTGGCCGGTCATGTCGTTGTATTGCTCGATGAGCTCAAGCAAGTCGAAGAGCGCCGGGCGCAGACCGGCCGGGTCGGGATGGCGGAACCATTCGCCCAGGTCGATGCTTTCCACGCCCTGCAGATCGAACAATTCGAGCAGCACGTTGATGAAATCGAGGTTGTAATAGGCGAACAGCGGCTCAAGCGCGTCGAAGTGGAACGGATAACCGTCTACGAAATCGACCTTGAGCGCCAGCAAGATGTCGTGTACGGCCCAGGCCAGGTCGTAGTCCATTTCCACGACGCCGGGGATAACGAACAGTTCGTTGGCATCCCACACGCCGTTGCCGTTGCCGTCGACGTAGTGTATCGGATCGTCGGTCTGATCTTCGGTTTCCTCGGCCGTGCGCTCGATCATTTCGACGAGGTTGCCGAACACCCACCCGAGATATTCGCCGGAATTGTTGATGCGGTCGACGCCGTCTTCTTCGCGCAACGTGAGGAAGGTCGGATACACCGGGTCGTTGAGCATCAGTTCGAGCAAAGCGGCGACGTCGTCGATGTTCTGCAAAATCAACAGCACGTCTTCCATCGAGAAGCTTTCCAGGTCGATGTCCGCCATCCACGGCCAATCGATGTTCTCCAGCAGCAGCATGTTGAAGTTCACGTCCAGCCCGAGCAGCAGGTTGAACAGCGACTCCATGCCCGCGTAGATCGACGAGAAGAAATACACCTCGGTCGCATCGTGCACGCCCGCCAGATCGGGGCGGAAAAACAGGTCGAAGAAGGTGAACTGGAATTTGTCGATCGCGAACTGGAAGTCGTCTTCGCGCGCCAGCAGTTCAGCGATGTTGTTGCCCATCTCGATGCTGACTTCCGACCAGAAATCGCCCAGCAGCGTCTGGATCGTTTCGCCGTAGAAGGGGAAGCATGTCTCGCGCGCGTAGGCGCAATCGTCGAAGGTGCGGAAGCACTCCAGTTCGCCGGTGACGTAGATTTGCGGGCAGGCGGCGAGGCAATCGTCAACGGTCCAGTGCGTACCGCCGAGCATGCCGCAGTCTTTGAATTTTTCGCAGGCCGCAGCGCACAGTTCCTGCGACGGCGGAAAGTAGATGATGTCGCAACGCTTCATCATCACGTCGCAATCGGGTGCGGCGATCACGCAGTCGCGCGTCGCTTGTTCCAGGCCGAAGGCTCCCGAGGAAAGGCACTCATCGTACGGCGCGTTGATGGGATCGAGCACGCCGCATTCGTTGAGCTTGTCGCATGCGGCGGTGAGTTCGGCGGCGGGGATATCCTCGGTCGCCGGCTCGAACATGGTCAGCACGAGGTCGAGCGTGTCGGAAAACTGCAGCACATCGGCGAGCACCACGCCATACTTGGCTTCCAGGTTGCCGCTTTCCAGTTCCAACGCTTCCTGAAAGGCGAGGTAGGCGCCGGTGCCGTTGTTTTCGCCGAGCAATTCCTTGCCGCGCTGGATCCACTCCTGAACGGTGGGCTCATCTTCCTCTTCTTCCTCGCAAGCGATAAAGAAGGCGGAAACCAACGCCAGGCAGCCGAGCAGGATCACCCATTTTTGCCAGTGCATCGTGACCTCCGGCGGTCGCCATAAAGCGAAAGGAAAGGATCAACGCCGCGACGAAAAAACGCCGCGCCGACGCCCTCCCAAGGTGTACGGCAGTCTACTGAGCCGGCCCTTTCGCTGTCAAGGTACGCGGCGGAAAATCGGGTCTGATTCAAAGAGGATCAATCGCACGCCGCATGCGCAGCCGCTTGTTTACGCGGTTGAAAAATAACAAGGGCGCGGCGCGGCGCGCCCAGGGTGTTGAATCAGCGTTTTTATTCCGTCGCCGGAACCGGCTCGACGGGCGCCGCTTCGGCGGGCGCCGCATCGGTAGGCGGAGCGGCTCCACCCGGCAGCACCTCGATCGGCTCGGTCGGCATTTCCGGCGTGGTCTGTCCGGCGGACGGCGGCTGTTCACCCGGCGCAAGCTTCTTTTTGCCGGTTTTCTCGCCGCCCTTGAACGACCAAACGCCCAGGTTCTTGTCGAGCAGCGGATTGTTCTTTGCCATCTCGGGCACTTCGCGGAACGGCCGGTAAGCCTCGGCGGCGGGCAGCGCTTCCCAGACTTTGTACCCCTTTTTACCGAGCTTATCCTTGCGCACGTAGCCGAACGCGCCCTGCATAACCACCTCGGGTTTGGCTTTGCCGCGGACCTTGACGAGCTTCTTTTTCACCGGCAGCCAGGCCAGGTAGTAATCGTTCTTCAGTTGGTCGTAATCGTAGATGTTGTACTGAATGGGATTGAGCGAAGTTTTGCCCATCCACTCCAGCAATCCTTCTTTGGTGTTGGGGAACAGCGCGGGCAGTTGCATGATCACGTGCGGCTTTTTCTGGAAGACATAATCGTAATCGAATTTTTCGTGCCCCACATTGCGTTCGCCGGTTTCGATGTCCAGGTGCGCGGTGTGCTTGTCGGTCAACCCGGCGATGTCGATGATTTTACGCTCACTGAAAAAGCCGAACGCGCCGATGGGGATTGTTGCGATGGACGTTTTGGCCGGCATGACGCGGGCGATCTGTTTGCCGGTCGCCGCAAACTCGGGCACGACGCTCTGAATGACCTTGTGCGCCTTGCCCTGCAAGAGGAAAAATCCACCCCAGAAATTGAGCAGAATCACGACAATCACCGACCACAGCAGCGGATGGCTTTTGCGCTCGCGCGGTTCTTCTTCCTCGCCTTCTTGCACGGCGATTTCCTCGGCTTCCTCCTCGGTCTTGGCTTTGCGATGTTGCGTCCACAAATACCAGGTGGCCAGCAGCGTGAAGGGGAAGGCCGGCAGCAGGAAGCGCTGGTAGG
>DAINPV010000028.1:0-20813 GCA_036743315.1 bacterium
GCCGACTTCGTGCATCTGCAGCCGTTCCTCTCGATGGGCATGGGTTTGATGCCGTTTATCTGGACCTACAAGAGCGGCATCAAACCCATGCCCATCGAGAGGAACGGCTGCAGATGCACGAAGTCGGCATCCCGGAAACGGCCGCGCGGGTACAATTTACCCGATAGACCGAACCCGCCGAACTTGTCGCCTTCCATCGCCAGACCGCCCCAGTAGGCCTCCTCGAAGACGTCCTTGTAGTAAGGATCGCTTCCCGAGTAGGACGACTGAATCTGGGGGATCCAGTCCAATTCGATGGCGAAGTTGTCGGTGATGCCGTAGCCGAAGAAGGCTGCGAAGCCCAGACCGGCATCAAAGTTGTCGCCCATCCAGCCGGTGTAGCCGAAGTATCCGACGTCGACACCGGTGATAAATACGTTTTCGACTTTTTCGGCGGCAGCGGCTGTACCCGCCATTATCAAAAACGCAAACAGAACAAAGCCCGCTAAGCTCTTACGGCCCATCTACTCCTCCGAAGCACTTAGCACCAATATAACGGTGAAACTTTAACCCGATTGACCATTGGATATCTGTTTAGTCGCTAAAAGTCAAGAATCTTCTTTCGCTTTTTTCGGTAAGGCTTTCACAACAAATGAGAATTTACCCTGTTTTCGCTGCCGACGATGTGAAAAATCCCGCTGTGCTGAAAACTTCATATAGTCAGCAATATCAATAGGTTACTCGCTTTTTTCCGCGTTATTGTCCACTTCCGAGCGGATAAAATTTCGTAAATAATCGTAGCCGCTGTAAAGTGTGTAAAACACGGCGATATAAAGAAAAACGACGCCGAATTTGTGCGCGGACAGGATGAATTCCCCTCCCCACAGCGCGCCGATGTTCAGCGGATAGTGAATGAGCAGGGCGACCAGCGCGGTCACCTGCAGCACGGTTTTCATCTTACCCAGTTTGCTCGCGGCGATCACTGTACCGCGTTGCTGCGCCAGTCCGCGCAGTCCGGTGATGATCATTTCGCGCAGGATGATCACCAGCGCCATCCAGGCCGGCACGCGATCGAGACCGACCAGCAAAATCAACGGCGTGGCGACCATCACCTTGTCGGCCAACGGATCCAGAAATTTGCCGATGTCGGTGATCATGTTGTATTTGCGGGCGAGATAGCCGTCGAAAATGTCGGAAATCGCCGCCAGGAGAAACGCCACGCCGGCGATGAAACAGTACACGAGGGTATCGCCCTGCGGATTCAAATACTTTTCCATGTACAGCAGCACGAGGATGATCGGGGCGATGCTCAGGCGGAACAGGGAAATCAGGTTCGGAGCATTCAAAAAATCGCTTTTCTTCATCTTATCGATTCCGAAAGTGGTCGCGCATGGTTAATACGGAGGTGACAAAGTTCCGTGTTTGCGAAAAAGGAGGCACTGTGCCGCCCTTTTTCACCGCGCCGGAGCCCGCGTTGTAAGCGGCCAGCGCCAGCACCAGGTCGTCATCGTACTCCGCGAGCAACCAGCGCAGGTAGCGCGCGCCGCCCTCGGCATTGTCGATGGGGTTTTTCGCGTCGGTTACGCCGAATTTGCGCGCCGTGGCCGGCATAAGCTGCATCAATCCTTCGGCCCCTTTGGCGCTGACCACATAGGGATTGAAGCGCGATTCGGTCCAAGCGATCGCGCACAGCAATTCCGGCTCGACGCCATGGCGCAGCGCGACGTCGGAAACCATGTTGATCAGCTCCTGCTTGCCGAACGCCTGACGAGCCGCCGCGCGTTGGCCGGCATCGGCCTTGCTCTCCTCGACCAACCGCGCTTCGCGGCCGTCGGGCGGCAAGTTCGTGTAACGCCAGATCGTGTTGGGATGATTGATGGTGCGCGGCGCATCGGCCTGGCCGGGCAGAGCGGCCAACAGCAGTATCGCCGGCAACAATATTAATAGACAAGTACGCAAATCGAATCCCCCCGCGAGAACCCCAGGATAAAAATATAAGCCCGACAACGATAAAGCCGCCGGGCCACCGCTGTCAAGCGATGCGATCCATGCCGTCGAATGCTCTTTAAAATGAAGAGGGAGGGTAAAAAACACCCTCCCGTCGAAAGGATTGTTTGGCGTCAGGCGCAGCCGCCGCCCGAATCGTCGCTGCCGCGCGAGCCCGACAAGTTGTCGTCGCCGCCGGAGCCGTTATCGTCATCATCATCATCGTCGTCATCGATCGGCGGAATGTAATCGTCGTTGTCGTCATCATCGTCGTCGGTATCGTCGTCGTCGGTGTCGTCGTCGTCGGTGTCGTCGTCGTCGGTGTCGTCATCCGGGTTGGTGTCGTCATCGTCGGGACCGGTGTCGTCATCGTCGGGACCGGTGTCGTCATCGTCGGGGCCGGTGTCGTCATCGTCGGGACCGGTATCGTCGTCCATGGGGGTGAACGACGGATAGGTCATGTCGGCGAACAATCCCGGGTCCATGTTGGACGGGCCGACGCCCGCGGGCCAGAAATAGTCGTTCGTGTCGTTGTTCACTTCGCCCAGGGCGATGCCGATGGTTTCCTCGGGCGCACCGTAAAGCTGGCCGGCGGTGAAGTCCATGCGCATTTCGATCTGGACGTTGCCCTTGGACGACATGCCGATCGCCGCCTGCACATACTCGGTCGGATTGTTGGGTTGGCAGGCGTTGGGCGTGCCGCCGTCATTGTACACCGTGGTGTAGTACTCGTTCATCGATCCGTCGAAATACCCAGCCGCGTAAATGCCTTCGGTGGTGCCGGGGCAATCGTCGGGCCAGGCGTCGTCGTTGTTGTTGTCGAACAAAAAGACCGACGCGTCGCCGTTGACCAGGTCGGAGTTGTCCAGCAGATCGTACCCTAGATACAGGTAATTTTCATCGGCCAGAAAATAGACGTCCATATCGCGCGTGCCCGTGACGTGCACCACCTCGGCGTCGGCCCATTCGCCGGTCAGGTCGATGTCGCCGTCAATCGTCGGCGCCGTGTCGGTATAAACAACGTCGATCTGCGGCACCACCTTGGTCGGCGCCGGCGCGATCGGCCGCATCGCGGGCGATAGGCGCAGATCCCAGGACCAGGCGGCCGTGGTCAGCAACAGCGCCAGTGCAATCAGAATGAGTGCGAATCGTTTATTCATAATGTCCTCCGCGCAACCGCGCCCCGCGCGCAATTGCTCGTGAAATTGCCAAAACTCTCCGTTCGGTATCCACCGAAAACCGCCTTTACTTTACCACCATCCGGTCGGCCAGGGCAATTGCCCGGTACGTTTATACAAAAAAAACCGCCCCCCACCGAAGTGGAGGGCGGTCGGCGATTGTTATCGGCCAACAGCGGGAAATTATAGAAGAATTTCTCGCTCGGCGTCGTGTTTAGCAGCCGCAGCCGTCGTCGTCGTCATCGTCGCCTTCGCGGGCGTCGGCGGTGTCGTCGTCGCCGGGCAGCAAGTCGTCGTCGTCGGCTTCGTCATCGTCGGCTTCATCATCGTCGGCTTCGTCATCGTCGGCGGTGTCGTCATCGACCACGTCGTCGTCGGTCGTGTCGTCGTCCACCGCGTTGTTGACGGTGATGTAGTTGAACTTCACTTTTTCGTTGTCGCCGCCGGCCGAGGTGACCGTCAGGGCGACCGTGTACTTGCCTTCTGCCTGGTATTCGTGCGTCGGGTTGGCGTCCGTGGAGGTTTCACCGTCGCCGAAATCCCATTCCCAGGAGACGATTTCGCAATCGTCCCAGTCGGCCGATTCGTCGCTGAACTGCACCGCCAGCGGCGCGGGACCGGTGCGGGGCAGGCCGGAGAAGTCGGCGATCGGTTCGCCGCAAACGATCTCAAAGGCTGCCGCAAGCGTATCGGTCCCGAAGTCGGTTTCCACTTGGACGTCATAGGCGCCGATGGCCGCGTCTTCCAGGTCGAAGGTCGCTTCGATCTCGGTGAGCGAATTGAAGGTCACCGCGTCGGCGATGATCTCGTCTTCGCCCGCGCCCAACAGCGATACGGTCGCATCCGGCGTGAAGTAATTGCCGGTCAGCGTCATGGTGAACGCCGGGTTGTCGTTGGATCCTTCCTCCGGGTCGATGGCGGTCAGTTCGACCGGCAGCGTGGTCACTTCGAAGCCTTCGGTCAGTGTACCCGCGCCCGCCGAGTTGGTCACTTGCACGTCCCACAGGCCGGGAGTCGCGCCGGTCAGGTCGAAGTCAGCCGTGAGCTGGCTGATCGAGCCGATCGTCACGTTCGCGCCGCTGATCTCCTCGTCGGTCAGGTCGTTGATCAGTTTCACCGTCGAGTTGCCTTGGAACGAATAGCCGGTGACGACCACGTTGCTGAGCACGCCCGTGTTCGGGCCTTCGCTGGGCGCGATGCCCGAAACCGTCGGCGCCGACAGATCGAACATGTACAGCACGTCTTTGTTCGTTTCGTTGTAGTAAATGATGTGCGGGCTGTCCATTTCGTCCAACGCCAGGCCGGTCCATTTGCCGGTCATGCCGACTTCGTCCAAGATCGCGATATCCCAGCCTTTGTCCGGCGTCAGCACGGCGTAGCGCAGGTCGCTGTCGCCATGATAGGTCAGGTGCGGATAGCCGGCCGAGTCGATGGCGATCGAGGTCCATTTGCCGAAGTCGTCGTAGTCGCCGCCGCAGTCGATTTCTTCCTTGTCCCAGGAGCCGCCGACCTTGGCGATCAGACAAGCGCAGTTGTCGCCCAGGGTCGTGTAATCGAAGCTGCTGATGTAGATGTTGTCGCCGTTGTCCACCGCGATGTCCGCGTATTCGCCGGTGTGGTCCAGCGTGATCGCGTCTTCGGTGTGCCAGCCGCTGCCGTCCTGCCAACCGAACTTCTGGTGTTCGAAGGCGGTGAATTCGTCGCGGTAGGCGATCTGCGGGTAGTCGGCCGTGGACATGGCGATCGCCGAATAGGTGCCGGTCGGCATCGGCCAGGTGTACGAATCCAGCCGGTGACCGCTCCACCCTTCGAGGGTTTTCCAAACCACGTTGATGCCGATGGTGTGGAACGCGCCGTTGTCGTAATTGTAGGTAATGTAGGGCGTGCCGTCGGATTTGAACGCCAGGTCGGCCCAGACGCCCTCGTTATCGTCTTCGTCATAAGCGACGACTTCGATGTTCCAGCCGTCTTCTTCTTCGCTGTAGGAGGCGTATTTGCAGTCGCCGTCGTCTTCGTAGGCGATGGCCGGCAGGTCGGTCACCGGATTGATGGCGATCGACGCATAGCGGCCCGCGTCGCCGGTGTCCACCGTCGAAACGTGCCAGCCGTCGAAGTCGCGATAGGCGTACTTGAGCCAAGCGTTCGAAGCGTCGAACCAGGCCGCGTGCGGGATGCCTTCGCTGTCCAAAGCGATCGAAGCGTACTGTCCCTGATCGCCCTGCGAAAAGACCGTTTCGACCACCCACTCGGCCGACGCCAAGGCCGGCAGCGCGAGGATCGCGATCAAGCAGAGCATGACGATTGTCCGTGCTTTCATGGTAAAACTCCAAACTGTTACTGCGAAAAGGTTCAAGCTCACACTGTTTGTCACCGGTGGGCTTGCACTCTCGTGCCGAAACTCCAGCTTATACCACAAACAGCACCCGATCGGCAAATAATCATTTGAATTTCGCAAATTTTTAGAATATGGAGTGGCCTTTGGCGCCCAGGAAGATCAAGGTCGGTCCCAACACCAGTTGCACGATGGTGTAGAAAAACCAGTGCATCGCCGTGCCCAGCGCGTGACCCCACATCTGGCGCATCGCCGCCAGCTTGGCGAAATGTTCCGGATTGGTCAGACGCAGGTAAAGCGTGGACAAGCCGAACAAAGTGATGCCCACGCCGATCAGCAAAGTAACGATGCTCATTTTCGTCCTCGTATTTGGTTGCGATAAGTTAATTTTATAGTAGCGACCCGACCGGAAATGTCAAATTGAACCGTGGTTTGCCCTCGCGCCGCCGGGCCTTTACAATCGCGCCATTAACCGCCTGGGGGAGATGATGCGCC
Organism: bacterium; assembly: GCA_036743315.1. Taxonomy (GTDB): domain Bacteria; phylum Lernaellota; class Lernaellaia; order Lernaellales; family Lernaellaceae; genus CALBTQ01. The sequence continues at coordinate 5,971 of DAINPV010000028.1, forward strand.
CATTCGACGCCGCCCGCGCCGTGGCCGACGGTCGCGAGCTTTCCTTTCCACGCCTGGTCGGCACGCCCGACGAAGTGCGCGGTCGCGAGCTGATTGCCAACAAACTGTCGGATATCGACCTGACCGTCGAGGAACGTCCGTTCTCGTTCTACCCGGGGCTCGCCTTCGGCATCCTCAAGAACATGATCGGCGTGGGCGTCGCGCTGTTGATCGTCCAAGCGCTCATGTTGTTTGCCTGGCCGCGCCTGGGTGCGCTGGCCGGCCTCGCCCTGCCGCTGATCGCCCGCCGGTTGTGGGCGACCTATCGCCGCGCGGCGGCGCACATGCTCGAAGAGCGCAGCGACGAATACCCCCGGCACACGGCGTTGATCCGCGATGCCCGAACGTGTCTGTGCAGCGCGAACCTCGTGGCCGACCTGCCCTACGCGGGCGAGATCAAACACCGGCTGGTCCTTTCCGCGCACACCGACACGAAAAGCCAGAACATGTCCATCGTCGTGCGCATCCTCTGTTCGCTGTTGTTCGCCCTGGGCGTGTTCGTACTGCCCGTCGCGTTGCTGCCCGCCGTCCTTTGGCCCGGCTGGCTCGCCGCGGGCGGCTGGCTGTGGACCATCGTCTGGCTGGCCGCGCTCGCCGGCGGCATTATTCTGCTGACCCTCACCGTCGAGAACCGTTCGCCCGGCGCAACCGACGATGCGGGCAGTTGCGCGGTGATGCTCGAAACCGCGCGCGCCCTGTCGGCCGAGCCGCCCCGGGGTGTGGCCGTGCGCCTGGTCTTCACCGGGGCCGAGGAACTCGGCCTGGCCGGCGGCCTTGCGCTGGCACGGGACATGGCGGCCGATCCGGAGTGGAAGAACGCGACCTTCCTCAATCTCGAGGGCGTGGGCGGCGCGAGCAAGTTGTGGCTGGCCACCGGCGCCGGACCGACCGGCAACCGAACCGAGGCGGCCGCGCGGGCCGTCGAACTGGCGCAAGCGGCGGCGGCCGACGGGGGCCTCGCGGCCAAGACGCTCAGCCGGATCATCGGCGGCGAAGCCGATCACATCCCGCTGCTCGAAGCGGGCCTGAGCGCGGTGACCTTGATGTTCCACGGCGATTATTCGCGCAAGGTGCACACCGCCGGCGACACGCCCGATCTGCTGCGCGAAGAGCACATGGCCGCGGCGGGTAGGATTCTGCTCGCGGCGATCGCGCGTCTGGAAAGATAACGTTTACTGCAAATAGCCGATCGAACGCAGGCGCTCGCGCAGTTCTTCTACCTGCTTGGCGCCGCGCGAAGTGATCGCCGATTCGACCCAGAGCACCAATGCCGCTTCCGGTAGGGGCTTGGGCAGCGCCGGTGTGCGCGTCGCCTGCAAGAGGCGCAAGGTGTCGGGCGCCAGCAATTCGTTGAACAGGTCGGTGGGCGTGAAGCCGGCCGCCTCCGGCGGCACGACCAACTGTTGCGCGGTGAGGCGCTGACCTTCGATGCGGATGTCCAATCCGCGCAGGTTCATCAATCCCTGCAGCGGAAAGGCGAGGTGGAAAGGCGTTTTCTCCTCGGTGGTGAAGGACAGTCGGCCCGGTTGCATGGCCTTGGGGCGGCGCCATTGGAACGAACGCGCGGCCGAGGAAACGACCGGAGCGAACTCGCGGTCGGCGCGATAAGCGATTTCCCAGTTGCGCGGCGTTTTCGACAGACAGATCAGGTTGATGAATCGGCGGTTTTGTTTTTTATTCATCTGCGCGTCGAACGCGGCGTACAGGTCGCGTCCCGCTTCCAGAATCTTCGGATCGGCGACGAGGTTCTTGGTTTCGCCCGGATCGGTCAACAGATCGTAGACCTTCTCCTCCTTGTTCAGGTGCGCAAAGACGTACTTCAGACTTTGGCTGCGCAATGAGGTCGCCGGACTGCCGTACAGGAGGTTCTCGCTGAGTACGATGCGTTCCGCTCCGTCGTCGGCCGCCAGCAGCGACCGGCCGAGAAACGGCTGCGGCGCCGCGATGCCCGCCAGTTCCAATACGGTCGGCGCCACGTCCATCAGGCTCACGAGCCGCTGGTCGCGGCGCGCTTGTTTTTCATTAGGCGAAACGAGAATCAGCGGCACGTGCAGCAATTCGTCGTACAGCGTGTGCCCGTGTTCGAAGCCGCCGTGATCGCCGAACTCCTCGCCGTGATCCGAGGTGATGATCAGGTACGTGTTTTTGTCCAAATTCCGCGCGCGCAGTTCCTCCCACACCCGACCGACCAGCGCGTCGATACTCGCCAACTGACCGTCATAGCTGCCGATCAGATTCAGCAGGTCCTGTCCCTGCGGCGGATGCTGTTCCATGTAATTGCGATCGTAGAGGTCGATGACCGTTTTCGCCGCGGCCGCATCGACGAACGGGGCGAAGTATTGTTCCTGGTAGACGTAAGGCATATGCACGCCGAATAAGTGCAGGTAGGCGAAAAACGGCACCCCTTTGGTTTTTACGTCCAGCCATCGGCCGAGCGCGTCGGTAAAATCGGGGTCGACGATTTCATGCAACTGGTCGAAACCGCGACCGAAGCTGAACGACGGGTTGAGGTTGGGATTGTTGATCAGGGCCAGCGTGCGATAGCCCGCCTCGTGCATCACGCCCGGCAGCGTCGGCAATTGCACCGGGATCCGAAAATCGGCGCCTTCGCAGTCGGTCGGGCAGATCTCGTGCGGATAGTTCGACAACAACATCGACGCTACCGACGCCCGCGTCCACGGCGAGTGGCTGAAGGCCTTCTCGTACACCGTTCCCTGCGCGGCCAGCGCGTCGATATTCGGCGTGGTCGGCCGCGCATAACCGTAGGCGCCCACGTGGTCGGCCCGTAGCGCGTCGATGACGATCCACAGGAAATTCGGTTTCGCCGCCGCTTCGGCGTCCGGTTGCGCCAACAACCGGATGCCGCCCCACACCGGCAGACCCTCGAAGGGCGCCGGCCGCGCGCCGAACGATTCCGGCTCCGGCAAAACCTGGAAGATCAAATCGACCACCTGCCCGGCAAAAGCGTCCAGCGGCACGCGCGCATGCGTCCATTGGTTGCCGTCGTCGGCTTGACTTTCCAGCGTGCGCCGGTAAATCGTCCGCACGTTTTCGTCGGTCGTCGCCGCGTAAACCACGAAAGCGATCTTCACGTTCGAAATGTTGGGATTGTATCTCTGCAACGCGTGGGAGAAATGCAGGTCCGTGCGCGCGGGGACACGGCAGCGGATCGTGATCGCCGAAGGCACCGGCGCGCTCACGCCCTCGGTGGTTTCGTTGCCGATGGTGATCAACTTGAGCAGATGCCGCTGGTTGTTGCGCATCAACGCGCTGACCAACGAAACGTTGTCCGTGTTGTTCAACAAATTGAGCTGAACGAAATTCTGCTCGGCTTTTACCGGTTCCGCCTGTGGCGCAACCCGTTCGCAGGCCGTCAGATCCAATGTCATGAGCAACAGTACGATAATCAACAGGCGCTGTATTTGCATCCCATTTTCCCGATAGCTTGAGCCGATATACAAGCGTAACCCGACAATTGAACGCGATTTAGCGCGAAAATGCAATCGCCCGTTATCGTCCCGTAGCTAAGGCCCTTCGCCGCTAACCTCTGGATATCCAGCCGCTTTTCTCCCCTTGTTTTACGCCGGAAATCTGCCAAACTACCCCCCTCAAAATGCTTTCGCCGCGGACGTTCCGCATTCGAACGGTTGTTCTGCAATCGGGTGAAATTAGAGGATTAATTGAAAGTATTGCTTGACATATGTTGAGCTAACCCATTATAACATAAACGAAACTCGGGGGTTCCTTAATGTTGCGGCCAAGCCGATTTTTCTATGTATTATCAGGTTATTGCCTGATTTGTATCTGCGCGCTTCTGGTGGGATCCTGCGGACCGAAGTTTGAAGAAATGTCCGCCCAGGAGATTTATGAGTACGGTCAGGCGGAATTCGAAAAGAAGGATTACCAGGACGCGATCGACGCCTACGAGGCGCTGATCGACCTGTATCCGTTTTCGATGTACGTCACCAACGCCGAGTTGCGCATCGCCGACGCGAACTTCAACAAGCGCCGGTGGGTCGAGGCCGAAGCGGCCTACGAAGCCTTCGCCCAGCGGCATCCGAATCACGAGAACATCGACCACGTTTATTTCCGCCTGGGCATGTGCAACTACAAGGAGAAGCTGGCCATCGATCGCGACCAGTCGTTCACCGCGCGCGCCGAGCAGAACTTCGCACGCGTGGTCAGCCGCTATCCCGACAGCGAGTACCTCGCCGAAGCGCAGGCCAAGCTCGACGAAGTGCGGCGCGATCTGGCCAAACGCGAACGCTATGTGGCTCGCCACTACTGGCGCGACAAGGAGTACTACGCCTCCTTCAAGCGCTGGGAGCGGATCATCCGCCTGTTCTCGGACACCGAATATTACGAAGAAGCGCTCTACAACGCCGCCCGTTGCCTCCACAACCTCGACGAGGACGAGGAGGCGCGGCGCTACGTGCGTCAATTGTTGAACAAATTCCCCGAGGGAAAGTATGCCGGCAAGGCCAAGGATTTGGAGGCTGAACTTAAATAGCCTTCGGCTGTTCGTCGCGATCGTCGCGGCGCTGCTCGCGTCCGGTTGCGCGGACGATTACGACGGCGTCGTCGCTACGCTCGACGCCCGCGAGGCCCATCTCAACAACAAGGACCTCGAGGCTTATCTGGCGCTGTTCTCGCCCGACTACGTCAAGGCCGATCCGGCCAACGACATCCGCGCGATGATGACCAAACGCTTCGCCTTCTGGGCGGCGATCAACTACCAATCCTTTGCGCGCAACGTGCAATTCGACGGCGACACCGCGCGCGTCGTGCAGGAATACCGCATGGTGCTCACCGACCAGCGCGGCACCTCGCAGACGATCAACGGCGCCGATCATTTCCTGCTCAAGAAGCACGGGTGGGGCCCGTTCGCCAAGTGGCTGCTGTATCAGGGGCTCGACAGCGCTCCGGCCAAGAAACAAGAAACGCCGACGCCGACCAAGGCGTCGCCGGCCGAGGGAGATCAGCAATGAAGGATCAGACCAGACAATTGCTCGATCAAGGCAATGCGGCCTTCGCCCGCCGCGACTACGCCACCGCGGAGACCTGTTTCACTCAAGTGCTCAAGACGCATCGCCGCTTCCCCGACCTCTACGGCAAGCTGGGCGCGATCTATCACCAAAAGGGCCGCTTCACCGATGCGATCAAGCTGTTCGCCGAGGCGCTCAAGCTCAACCCCGATTACCTCGAAGCGCGCGTCAATCTGCTCGTGCTGCTCAACGACCTGGGCTATTACCAGCACGCCGAAAAGCTGTTGAGCAAGCTCAACGGCATGGCCGCCAACCCCGGCGCGCTGAACATGGGCCGCCTGGCCACGCGTCACATGGAATGCGGCGACCTGTACTATTCGCTGCACTTGTACGAGCACGCGCGTGTCGAGTACGAGCACGCCTGCAAGCTGCGCCCCGGCTGGCCGGACCTGCGCCTGAAACTGGGCGTCGTCTATCGCCGCCTGCGCCGCGAAGCCGATGCGCTGCGCGAGTTGGAAACCGCCGTGGCGCTCAATCCCAAGTACCTCGAAGGCCGCGCTGAACTGGGCCTGACCTACTACCAGGCCGGCAAGGTCGATCACGCCAAGTCGTTGTGGAAGGGCGTGCTGGCGCAGGATCCGCAGCACGGGCGCACGCAACGCTATCTCTCGCTGGCCGGCGCGCCGCCCATGACGGCGACGGCCGCGACCGCGGCGATGGGCGCGGCTTAAAGCTCCCGGCTCTCTCCCGTTTCCACGAAACAGAAAATCATCCGCACCGGCCGCCCGTCGCCGGTCAGCGCGCGCACGGCGTCGCGGTAGATTTCCCCCTGGCGGCGAAAGTGCGGCAGCAGTTCGTCGAGATGCGCCGCGGCGACTGCGTGCGTTTTGTAATCGAGAATCAGCCAGCCGTCGCCGTCGTCGGCCAGCAGGTCGATCGCGCCGCTGTACGCGTCGCCATGATCGTCGGTCCATAAAAACGGCGTCTCGCGCCACACCTTGCCGGGCCGCAACCGCGCGAACACGTCCATCCGGGAAAAGTTGTTCAGCCACCGCCGCAGCAAAGCGCGCTGCTCGTCGTTGAGTTCATGTTGCGCTACGACGCCGGCCAGCGCGTCGTCCCACGTGGTGGGATCGAACAAAGCGAGCCGCTGCAGCAGCACGTGAAACGCCGTGCCCAACAGGCGGCCGTCCGCGCGCGAGCCGAAAGTCGTTTGTTCGTCGAGCGTGCTGGGCGACCGCAGGCGCCGCCGCGGTTCGCCGGCCGCGTCGTCCACGGGCGCGACGTCGGCGGCCAGCGCCGCGTCGATCGCCGCTTTGGTCGTTTCGTCGATCGCTTCTTCCTGCACGCGCTGCGGCAACTCCCACTGCGGTCGATCCCCCGCGGGCAGGGCGTCGGCGTTTGCCGTTTCCACGACGCCGCCCAGCGGATCGAGAATGTTCAGCGCGTCGTCGATCATCCCCGCTGCGACCAGAAACTCCAGAAAGCCCTTCTGCTTGCTGTAGCCTTTGCCGGTCTTCGCGACCTTGCCGAACAACGGCAGCACCAGGTAGTCGCGCGCGCGCGTCATGGCGACGTACAACAGCCGCACGCGTTCGGCGCGATCGAACAGTTTTTCGCGCTCGCTCATCTCCGCGTATGCTTCGGTTTCATAACCGTCCTTGAGCTTGAGGCTCAGCCGTTGCGACAACCGCTCGAAGCGATACGCCGGACTGCCCAGGCCGCCTTTGTGCTCCGCGGCCAGGTCCGGCACGATCACCGCCGGCCACGCCAGGCCTTTTGCCTGGTGAATCGTGAGCACCTGCACGACGTCGTCGGCCTCTTCGGCGATCTCGTTGTCGGTCTCCTCCCGCTCCTCGTCCATCGCCGCCGCCAGCTCGCGCGCGAATTCGCCGAAGGTCAACTGCGCGCGATCGGCCGCCCGCGCCGTTTCCAGCACCTTGTGCAGATTGGCCGCGGCGACTTCGCCGCGCGGCAGGGCCCGCGCGATCGGCAGCGCGTCCAGCAACGCATACAGGGCGCGCACGGTGGCCAGACAGCCGCGGCGGTTGCGCTGTTCGTGCAACGCGCGCAACGCCGCCGGCACGCCGTCGAGCGCCGCGGGCGGCATCGCCGCGTACGACAGCGTTCGGTTTTCCCCGCCCAGCACGTACAGCAGCAGCGCTTCGTCGCTGAAGCCGACCAGGTCCGAGGTCAACAGTTGCGCCAGCGCCAGGCAGTCGTCCGGGTCCTCGATCGCGCGCAACGCGCTGATGATCGCGGTCACTTCCGGCCGCGTGTAGTAGACCTTGCCGCCTTCCAGGCGATAGGGCAGACCGGCGCGGCGCAACGCGTCTTCCAGTTCGGTGAAGTGCGCACGGCTGCGTACCAGCAGCGCGACGTCGCGGTAGCGCAAGGGCCGCATGGTTTTCGCGTCGGCGTCGAAGGTGTGCCGGCGCTCGCTTACCGCGCGGGAAATCCACTCGGCGATCGCCGCGTATTCCCATGCACGCGCCTGCCCGGCGCTGTCAGTCGTGCGATCGGCGGTCAGCAGCGTGACGCCCGTTTGCCTCGACTCGCGGCCGGCGACAAGGTTTTCATATGCGGGGCTGGCCGGCATGTCCTGATCGAACTGCATTAACGGCGCAAAGATGCGATTGACTGTCTCCAAAATCTCCGGCACGCAACGCCAGTTGACGGTGATGTGTTTTAAATCGTTGTCGCCCAGCAGCGAACGTTTGGTGTTTTCGTAAACCTCGATGTCCGCGCGGCGGAAACGGTAGATCGACTGCTTCGGGTCACCGACCACCGCCAGCTTGCCCGGCTGGAGCACGACGTCGGCGAGACGATCGGCTTGCGCGCCGTCCTCGCTTAAAAAATAGGCGATCTCGACCTGCAGCGGATCGGTGTCCTGGAACTCGTCGATCAGCAGGAAGTCCCACTTTTTTTGGAAATACTCGCGCACGTGTTTGTGTTCGCGCAGCAGCGCAATCGCGCCGGTCAGCAAATCGGCAAACGAAAGCACGCCGCGCTTTTTCTTCTCGGCGGCGAAACGGCGCCCGAAGGCTTGCGCCAGCTCGAACAACTCCCACACGTATTTTGCGTTACCAAGGCGTTTTATGTCCTCGACGAGCTTGCCCATGTCGGATCGTAGCTTTTTGTTGACGTCGCTTTCGCCGGGCTGCCAATTGCCCGCCTGGCCGGTGTTGCTTTTCAACTTCGGCGCCGCGCGCAACTGCTCCAGCGCTATCTCGCTGTTGGACGACAACGCGCGCACAATACCGACAAAAGACATCGCATCCTGATATCCCTTGTCGTCCTGCGCCCGACAATTGGCCCGCGTGTGCGCGGCCAGTTCCTCGGATTGCTCGCGCAGACGCGCGAATTCCTTTTCCGCATCGAACTCGCGCTGCGCCGGCCGCTCCAGCAAGATGTCGGCGTTGGCGCACACGGCCCGCGCCAGCTTCCACAGCCAGTCGTGATCGTCGCGGCGCCGGTAGTACTCCTTTTGCGCCAGGTACCAGCGGAAGACCGGCGGCGGCGCGGCGACCTGCTCGTCGAACCACCGGTCGTACACCTCGATCAGCAACCGCTCGTTGGCCGCTTCGTCGAGCATCTCCGCGCGCGGATCGATGCCCGCCTCCAAGGGCCGCTCGGTGAGCAACGCGCGGGCGAACGAGTGCAACGTGCCGATCGCCGCCGTTTCCAGATCGCGCAACGCTTGCTTGAGCGCCTCGGCGTGCGCATCGCCGGCGGCCAGCTTCTCCTCGATTTTCTCGCGCAGCTTGACCTTGAGTTCGCCGGCGGCCTTTTCGGTGAAGGTGATCGCCGCGAGGCGCGCCAGCGGCGTGGGTTGCGCTTCGTCGGTCAGCAGGCCGAGGATGCGCCCGACCAGCAAGGTGGTTTTGCCCGTGCCCGCGCCGGCCTCGATCCACAGATTTTCGCCGCGGCACGTCAGCGCGTGCGTGCGGGCGGCATGATCGGCGAGGGGCGGTTTATTCATCGATGCGCCCCACCTTGTCCAGCCACGGGCAATGCGCGCCGGCGCGATCCTTCGCCGCGCCCACCCGGCGGCCGAGCGGATCGCACAGGCGTTTGTAATCGCAATGGTCGCAGTAGCCGCTTTGGTCCTTGCCGGCCACGTCGGGCCGCGGCACGAACCGGCCGCCGCGCAGGCCGTCGACGACCTCGGCCAGAATGGCGCGCAACATGGTTTCCTTCTCGCCGACAAAGCCGCTGTTGAACGTCAGCGGCGTGGGCGCGAGGGCACCGTCCTTGTCCTTCAGATACCAGTAGGCGGCGGTGAGGGTCGCGGCGCGCTGCGGATGCTGCGCGGCGTAGGCCAGCAGGTACAGCGGCAGTTGCAGCGTCGCGCCGTGGTTCCAATCCTCGGCGTTCAATTTCTTGCCGGTCAGCGGATCGTACGCCTTGCCGGTTTTGTAATCGACGATCCGCTGCCCGGCCGCGTCCTCGTCGATGCGGTCCAGCCGCCCGGTCAGGCGCTCGGTGCGGCCGCTCTCGTCGAGCGTCACCGGTTGACGGTCGAGCTTCAGCTCCGAGTCGATCCACGTATAGGCGGCGCTTTGCGCGCGTCCGAAGGCGATCATCGCCCGCACCCACTGGGTCAGCCGCTCGCGCTCGACCTCGTCCAGCGCGCCGCCGCCGGTGCGGTTGTCCTTCTGGTTGTCCGCATACAAAACGTCGACCCGCGCGGCGACCCACGCGTCCAAGTCCGCGCGGCTGAAATCTTCGATTTGTTCCAGCACGCGGTGCACCAATTGCCCGCGTTTGTCGGGCCCCAGCGCGAGCACTTCCTCCGGGTCTTCCGGCGTCGTCAGCGCCAGCAGCCGCCCAAGCAGATAGCGGCGCGGGCATTTGACGTAATCCTCCAGGTCGGTGACCTTCCAGGCGCCCTCGCGTGCGAAACGCTCCGTCAGCGCGGCCAACGCGGCCGGCGACGCGCACAGTCCCTCGTAGCCGCCGACCTCGCGCTCGACCCAGCGCGCGACCTGCTTGCGCCAGGCGGCGGCCATGCGCGGCGACGTTCGGCGCAAAAACAGAATCGGCGCGGCCGGATCGAGTCGCTCCAGGCGCCGCATCAGGGCCAGGCGCCGTTCGTCGGCGTTCAGCGCCGCGGCCGGATCCTCCGGTGCATAGCGCCCGGCCGGGTGCACGTGCACGAGGTCGAGCGTTTCGAAATCTTGATACGCGATGTGTTTGCCGCCTTGCCGCGATGCCGCTTCCAGCAGCAGGTGACTGGGCAGACGCGTGCGGCCGCCGGATTCCGTGCGCGGGTAGGTGAGAATCAACTTGTCGCGCGCCGCGCGGCAGGCGAGGTCGAACAGGCGCAATTCGTCGTCGGCGCGATCGGTGCGCAGCGGCAGACGTTGCGTCGTACCGGTCGCTTCCTCCAGCAGGCGGCGTTCGCGATCCAACAGCACCGGGTCGGGCGGAGCGTTCGCCGGAATCGATTTTTCCGCGCAGCCCGGCACGAACACGACATCGAAGGTCAATCCGCGCGCGGCGGACATGCCGATCACGTGCAGGCCGTCGTCGGCGCCGCGTTCGTCGTCGCGGACCTCGCGCAGCAGTTGCGCGAAATGCGCCTTGGCCGTCGCCGCCGCGTAGGGCAGCCCCGCCTCGTCGAGCGCCGCCGCCTCGCTCAGCGTTTCCAGCGCGCGCTCGGCGCACTCGTCCGGGGCGATGAAATGCCGCGCCCCTTCGCGTAGCGCGGCAACCGCCCGGCGATAGGACGGCGCGCGCTCGATGCGCTCCAGATACCCGACCAGCGCTTCGCCCGCCGTCAGCAAGTGCACGGCTCCGGCGCGGTCCTCCGCGCTTGCCTTTTGATCGTCGGCGAGTTGCCGCAACCGCTCGGACCAGTCGCCATATTGACGCAAACGCGCACGGCGGCTGAGCGCGTCCCACCGCCGTTGCGTCGCGGCGGCTTTTTGATAATCGGGGTAATGCGCCGGCAACGGCGTTGCGCCGAGGAACGCGAGCAGTTCGCCGCGCCCGCGCCGGCTTTCAATCAACGCGGTCAGGCGCAACAACGAACGCAGGGCGGGCGAGTCGGTCGGCGTGCAACCCGTCTCCAATCGGTAGGGCGTCTGTGCTTCGCGGCACACGTCGGCCAGCAGATCGGCGTAGGCGTCGACGTGGCGCAGCAGCACGCCCATGCGGTGGTAAGGCGTCCCTTCGCGCCGCAGCCGCTTGGCCAGCCGGACGATCTCCCGCGCTTCGGCCGCTTCGTCGGGGCACGATTCGATGCGCCACGCCGTCGCGCGCGTCGGCGGTTCGGCGAGCCATTCCCCCCAGGGCAGACGCGCGGGTTGCAGCACCGCGGGCAGATACAGGCGCACGTCGACGTGCCCGCCCAAGCGCGCCAGCAACTCGCGTTGGAGGAAGTTCGCGTCGTACAGCCCGACCACGTGCAGCGCCGGCGCGCCCAGCACGTCGACGAAAGAGTGCGCATGTTCGGCGGCAAGCCGATAGGCGTCCTGCACCGTGTAGCGCGCGGCGGACAACTCGCGGCGGTAGGCGTCGAACAGCTCGGCGATCGCGCCCAGTTTTTTCGTACGCGGCGCCCCGGTGGGCCAACGATCCCAGCCGGCTTCCTCCAGGTCGGTGAAGGTTTCCAACAACGTACGCGCCGCGCCCGCATAAGCGGCCACCGCGTCGAAATATGCGCCGCCCTTGCCGTCGCGCAGCAAGCGCGCGATGAGCGCCTGCCGGTACAGCGCCGTCGCCGGACGTTTTCCCCGCGCGGCCATCGGGACCGCCGCCAGCTCTTCGGCCAGATGATCCGGCGTGTACAGACGCACGTTGAGCGCGCCGCCCAGCTTCGCCACCAGTTGCCGTTGCAGATCGTGGCGCACCGGGCTCGAGCCGACGACCGCGACGATCGGCCGCAGCGTGTCGTGCTTGCGCTCCTCGGCCACCGCCGCGACGAAGGCGTCGAAGCATTCGGCGAACGAGCCGCGACATACGATGGTCGAATTCGTCTTCATGGATCGTCCGAGAATATCTTACTTGCGCGATCGATCAAAGGCGGTACGAGCAGCGCAGGATCACCTGGCCGTCGGGCGTGAGCATCGTCAGGTTGAAGCAGTTGCGCGCCGCCGCGGGATCGGGCACGGCGAGCGCGGTGAATTCGGAGCGAAACTCGCCGACGCCGACCGGCAGCGGCGGCGTGACTTTGGTTTCCTCGCACACCGTGCCGCAGATCGTGCCGGTCACGTAGACCTCGTTCGGCGATACCAGCCGATAGCGGCCCGCAGCGACGAAGGTGTCGCCCGCCTGCACGTCGTCGAAAGGACCGTCCACCGCGTCCAGCGCCAGCCAGTTGCCGACTGTTTCGGAGAGCGTCGTGCATTCGCCGGGAATGCCGCCGGGCCCGCCGCCGTCATCGTCGTCGCCGCCGCCGGGCGAATAGTCGCTGTTGTCGAGCTTGCCCTTTTCCGACGGATCGCCGCACGCGACCGCGCTGAACGCGACGCACGAAAGCACGACGATGACGAAAAGGCAGCGCAGCATTTTTTTCCGTCCGCTAAAAGGGTAGTCCCTTGGCGGCGAACACCTCGGCGTACAGCGCGAAAATGGTCTCGGCCCGCGCCTGCGCCGAATAACGCGCCAGCACCTGCTCGCGCCCGGCTTCGGCCAAACGGCGGCGCAACTCGGCATCGGCGGCCAGCCGCCCGATCGCCTCGGCCAGCGCCTGCGGCGCGCGCACCGGCACGACCAATCCCGTGACGCCGTCGGCGATCAACTCGGCGTTGCCGCCTACGGCGGTGGTGATCACCGGTACGCCGCAGGCCAGCGCCTCGCGCAGCACGCCGGACACGCCTTCGCCCGCGAAACCGGGCATCACCGACAGATCGGCCGCGGCGTATACGCGCTCCATGTCGCGGCGGAACCCGGCGAAGACCACGCGGTCGGCCACGCCCAGCCGCTCGGCCGTTTCGCGCCAGGGCGTCGCGTCGCCCGAACCGGCAAACACATGATGCAACCGCGGCTGCGCTGCGCGCAAGGCGGCCGCCGCTTCCAGATAATCGCCATGACCCTTCTGCCGCACGAGGTTGGCGACGACCAGGCTGACCACCGCGTCGGTGGGCAGGCCCAGTTCGGCGCGCACGTCGCCGCGCAGATCGGGCCGGGGGCGGAAGCGCTCGGCGTCCACGCCGCCGTAAATCACGCGGATCTTCTCCGCCCGCACGCCGCATTCGACCATCGCCCGCTTGCTGTCTTCGCTGACCACGATCACGCGGTCCAGCCGCCGCAGGTTGTATTTGCCGCGATTCAGGCCCAGCGGGAAATTCACCCCGCGCGTGTTGATTAAGCACGGGACACGCAGGCCGACGCCCGCCAGCAGCGCCAGCGACAGATCGCCGCCCTTGTGCGTGTGCACGATGTCGAACCGGCCTTGGCGCAGAATCCGGCGCAGGCGGTAAATCTGCCGCGGCGAGTACCAACGGTTGGTGCGCAGGAAGTGCAGCGGCACGCCCAGTTCGACCAACGGGCGCAGGTTGCTGTTGTCGACGGTCTGCCCGGCGCGGTATTTGAACAGCGCCTCGACGTGCGCGCCCGCCGCGCGCAACGCGCGGGCCAGCAGCAGCATCTGCACGCTGCCGCCCGAGCCGATGCTCCAGTGCGAGGTGGTCAGCAGCACTCGTTTGCCGCTCAGGTCCATGGTTTATTCGGCATCCGCCGGGCGGACGTAGTGTGTGTTGGAAACGATCTGCCGCAGCGGGATCACGCGGTGCAGTTCCTCGATGGTGGTGATCTTGTGCTCGACCTTGAGCAGGCCGTCCCAGACCAGCGGGCGCATGCCGTGGGCGACGGCCAGGTCGTTGAGTTCGTTGACCGGCCGTTCGTGCTGAATGGCCAGTTGCAGGTCGGCGTCGACGACCAGCAGCTCGAACAGGCCGACGCGACCGCGGTAGCCCGTGTTGCTGCAACGCTTGCAGCCGGCCCCGCGCACGAACTCGAAACCCTTGATCGTTTCGCCGAAGGGCTCGCGCAGTTTGCGGTCGGGCAGGTACGGCTCGCCGCAACCCCGGCACACGCGGCGCACCAGGCGCTGGCTGAGCACCCCCAGCAGCACCTGCGCGATTTCCTCGTGCGTCAGCCCGAGGCTCACCAGGCGCGGCACGGCGTGCACGGCGTCGTTGGTGTGCACGGTCGAGAGCACCAGGTGACCGGTTTGCGAAGCCTTGGCGGCCACGTCGGCGGTTTCGGCGTCGCGGATCTCGCCGATCAGCAGCACGTCGGGGTCGTGGCGCAAAAAGGCGCGCGCCAGATCGGCGAAGCCCAGCTTGGCGTGAATCTGCTTCTGGCAGACGCCCTCGAGGTCGTACTCGATCGGGTCTTCCGCCGAGAGAATCTTGATCGTCGGGTTGTTGATGTACTTGAGACTCGCGTAGAGCGTCGTGGTCTTGCCCGAACCGGTCGGGCCGCTGTTGAGTACCATGCCGTGCGGGTTGGCGATCAGCCGTTTGAACGTCTCCAGATCGCGCGAGGTGAAGCCCAGCAACTCCAGGTCGATCGGCGCCATCGATTTGTCCAGCACGCGCAGCACCGCGTCCTCGCCGTCCAGGCCCGGAATCAGCGAGAGGCGGAACGCCACGTCCTGTTGCTTGCCGCCCTGTTCGACCGTCAGTAGGATGCGCCCGTCCTGCGGCGCGCGGCGTTCGGCGATGTCCAGCCGCGACATGACCTTGAGGCGGATGATCACCTCGTTGACGTTGTCCTTGGTGATGCCCGCGTTCACCTGCTGCAACAGGCCGTCGATTTTGATGCGCGTGGCCGAACACCGCGCCCACGCCGGTGGAGAGGATCGAC
>DAINPV010000029.1:0-20768 GCA_036743315.1 bacterium
CATAATTTTAAGCGTGAATTCCACGCCGTATTGATCGCCGTCGTGCGAGTAAACGACGGCTTTGGCGACCTTGGGCATGAACTGCGGCCAGGCGGAGTAATCGGTGATGTGCCGCCAGGCTTCGTTGCGCGGCTTGTTGACCAAAATCATCGCCACGCCCTGCCCCTGGCTGTTGCCCTGTTCGTCGGTATACGCCTGGTTGACGACCACCACCTCCCCCGTCTCCAGCCGCGCGATCGTCTCGGGCGTGAGCATCTTGATCGCATCCTTGAGCCGCTGATTGGCGTCCGCCTGCGCCAGACACAGCAACAGCACGCCGACCGCGACAAACCGGAGTATGCGTTTCATCGATCGCCCTCGCAAGAAATACCACGCCTTCTTTCTGATAAGTCCTTCTTTATTATACGATGCGTCGCCAGTGTCAATTCCGGCCGGGAATCCTTTTGGCTCGCTGCGAACGAGCCAAGACCTTTCTGTTGCCTCGGCGCCGCCCGTCGCGTTATCGTAGCGGGCGGAACAATGACGGAGGACGCCGAATGATGCGTACCCGAATCGCCCTGTTGCTCGCCCTGCTGCTGCTCGTCGCGGCCTGCGGCGACGAGGAAACGCCGCTGGCGGCGGCGGTCGGCGGCTCGACGACCATCGTCGACGAGGACGGCGACGGATTCATCGACGACGCGCCCGAAGGCGTCAACGACATCTTCTCGGCGGAAGACCTCCAGGCCCTGGTCGATGCCGGCCTGGACCTGCATCTCGGCGACGAACCGCCGAGCTTTGCCGGTTCCTTCCTGGCCGACTCGTTGGCGATCCGGTACGACGACCTGGGACTCGAAGGCTATCTCGCCGCGTACGTTTACGCCTTCAGCGGCCAGACCGACGAGGGCGAAATCACCGTCGCCTACGAAAGTGTAGACATCGACGAGAGCGACGACACGGCCGCCTTCATCGCCGGCACGGAGGATTGCTTTTCCATTTTCGCCGTGTTTAGCGGCTACACCCCCGACGACGACTGCAATTACGAACGCGCTACCGTCCTTTCCGGTTGCCTGGACGAAGGCAACATCGCCGACTTCATGCTCGGCTTCATCATGACCTCCCTCATGGGCGAATGCGCCGAAACGCTGCCGGTCGGACACATGCGCATCGTCGCCGAAGCCGACGGGTACGCTTACGCGCTGTAGGCGACCGCCTTGCATCTTGTGTCCGGCGCGTTACACTCGGGCCGAAATTTTGCGAACCGGAGCATCGATGTCCGCCACCCCCGACGCCATCGACGGCCGTCTGGCCGAGGCGCTGCACGGCAATAACTCGGCGCGTTTTCTCGCCACCCTCGGCGAGGACGGACGCCCGAACCTCGTGCCGGCGCTCTCGGCCGTCGCCGCCGGCGATCGTCTGGTGCGCATCGCGGCCATTTTGCCCGATCAACCGCGCGTCAACATCGCGCACAACCCGCACGTCGCCTTGCTGGTGATCGACCAGACCATGCGCTGGTGGTCGTTGGCGATGCACGTCGACGGCTACGAAGAGGGCAAGCGCGGCGAGAAAGTCGGTCGCTGGCTGCGGCTGGAACACCAACAAATCGTGCATCAGGGGACGATGGGCCGCCTGGCGCTGGCCGGCGAATACGGCCTCGTGCGCGCCCTGGGCATTCCCAAGGGCGAAAGCTACGCCGACCTGCTGCCGCAACAGATCGCCCGCAAGCTCTCGACGATCAAGGCGATCAAGGCGCTGGCCTTCGTCGATGCGCGCGAACGCGTCGGCGCGCTGCCCTGTTTATCGCTGGTGCCCGCCGGCCCCGGCGCGCTGGTGTGCGGCACGCGCGCCGTTCCGCAGATCCGCGCCATCCCCGTCGATACGCCGGTGGCGGTCTGCATGCTGACCTTCGAACCCAACGCCTATCAGATCCTCGGCTGGTTCGAAGGCGTCGGCGGCGGCCTGCTGCGCTCCAACGCCACCATCCGCGTGCTGGGCATGGCCCCGGCCCTGGCGAGCAAGGAGAATCACTGAGTCATGCCCGGATATTCCCTCGATAAAGCCGCCGCGCTGCTGGAATGGCCGCGCGTTGCCGCCCGCCTGGCCGAACTGGCCAACAGCGAGCCGGGGCGCGCCCTGTGCCGCGAACTGCCGTTTTACGACCATCCCGAAACGATCAAACAGGTCGTCGCCGAAGTCGGCGAGGCGCGCGAATTGCTCGAACGCGGCGTGAACGTGGAATTCGCCGACGTCGTCGAACTCGGGCCGATCGCCAAGCGCGCCCGCGTCGGCGCCACCCTGGACGGCCAGGACCTGCGCATCGCCGCCGGCCTCATGCGCGCCGCCCGCCGCATCAAAGCCGCGCTGGAAAAAGAAAACGTGCGCCTGCCCCGTCTGGCCGCGCGCGCCGCGCTGCTGCCCGATCACGGTTCGCTCGAAAAGGAGATCTTCGCCAAAATCGCCGCCGACGGTTCGGTCGCCGACACCGCGAGCAACGACCTGCTCAGCCTGCGCGAACGCTACCGCGTGGCGCACGCGCAAATCCACACCGTGCTCGATTCGATCCTGGGCGATCCGCGCTACGAGGACGTGCTGCAGGAGAACATCTTCACCCTGCGCGCCGGCCGCTACGTGTTGTTGGTCAAGCACGAACGGCGCGGCTCGGTCGAAGGCATCGTGCACGACATCAGCAAAACCGGGCAGTCGCTGTTCATCGAACCGCGCGAAGTGACCGGCCTCAACAACCGCCTACGCACCGCCGAACTGGAAATCGAGCGCGAGATCTACCGCGTGCTGCTCGAACTGACCTACAAGGTCGGCGCGGTGGTCGACGAGCTCGAGCAGTCCGTCGTCGCACTGGCCGACCTGGACGTCGTGTTCGCCAAAGCCCGCTATGCGCAGTTGCTCGATGCGCATCCGGTCGAGCCGGTCAAGTCCGGCGCCATCCACCTCGAAGGCGTGCGCCACCCGTTGCTGGTCGAACAACTCGAGGTCGTCGTGCCCAACGACATGATCCTGGACGACGTGCGCACTCTGGTTATTTCTGGACCGAATACCGGCGGCAAAACGGTGTTCATCAAAACCCTCGGCCTGTGCGCGTTGATGCTGCGCGCGGGTCTGCATCTGCCCTGCAAGCCTGACGGCCGCCTGCCGATCTTCAAGCGTCTTTTCGCGGTCATCGGCGACGAGCAATCGCTGGAGAAAAACCTCTCCAGTTTTTCCAGCCATGTGCTCAACCTCAAGGACATCGTCACCGAACTGGTGCCCAACAGCCTGGTGCTCATCGACGAAATCGGCGAAGGCACCGACCCGGCGCAGGGCACGGCGCTGGCCAAGGCGGTGCTCGAATACCTCGACGATCACCGCGCGCGCACGGTCATCACCACGCACTTCGTCGAGCTGATGGCCATGGCGCAGACCCACGAGGGCTTCGCCAACGCCGCGATGACCTTTGACGCGGAATCGATGACCCCGACCTTCCACCTGATCGCCGGCGCGCCCGGCCGTTCCAGCGCCTTCGCCACCGCCGAACGCCTCGGCCTGCCCGCGGCGATCGTCGCCCGCGCACGCGAATTCGCCGTCGGCCAAAACACCGAGTTGGACGTAATCATCCAACAGTTGGAAAACGAGCGCGCCAAACTCGAGGCGCTCATCCGCAAGACCGAAACGGCCCGCCAACAGGCCGAAGCGGACAAAGAAAAGCAACACGCCATTCTCGAGGACCTGCGCGCGAAAAAGACCAAGATGGCCGAAACCGAACGCGCCAAATTGCAGGAAGAACTGAAGATGGCGCGCGTAACGATCAAGAACATCATCCGCCAGTTGCAGGAGCAGCCGACCTTTAAAGAAGCCGAAGTCGCGCGCGAACAATTGGAGAAGGTCGTCAAGCAGACCGAGACCGTTCTGCCGCTGCCGGCCGAGCAGCCGTTGCCCGAGTTCCTCGACGAAATCGCGGACTGGTCGACGTTCGCCGTCGGCGACGAGGTGTTCGTGCGCCGCCTCAACACGCCGGCGACGATTCTGGACTTGCCCGACGCCAAAGGCCGCGTGCGCCTGCAAGTGCGCGACATGCGCATGACCCTCCCCGCCGCCGAGTGCTTCCGGCGTCAACCGTTGGCCGGCAAGGTGCCGCCCGCGCCGTCCTACGAGCTCAAGGCCGCGCCCGCGACCGGCGACGAGGTCGTCGATCCGCGCACCGCCGCCAACGAGATCGACCTGCGTGGCATGACCGGCGACGAGGCGCTCGCCGCGACCGAGTCGTTTCTCGACGAAGCGCTGCGCAAGCATCTGCGGCAGGTGTACATCATCCACGGCCACGGCACCGGCGTGCTCAAACGCCTGGTGCGCGACTACCTGACCGCCTGCCCCTACGCGCACACGTGGCGGCCGGGCAAGCGCGGCGAAGGCAGCGACGGCGTGACGGTGGTGGAGCTTGATTTATAACGTGGCCGGATCGGACAATTCCCTGATCGTGTGCTGCAACCGCTCGAGCTTTTCGCCGACGATCTCCGCCGCCTCCAGCAGCCCGGCGTACATCGTCGCGGTGTGCTTCATGTTCAGACGCACCGTATCCTCGCGGCTCAGCCCCGAATAATCGAAACAGGTCTTCACGATCAGCGTCGCCTGATTGGCCACCGAGGAAATCAGCGGGTTGAGCGTGATCAGCACGTCCTTGAGTTTGGCTTCGTCGCGGTCGATGTGATGGATCAGTTTGTTGATCTTCTCGACCGGCAGCGGCTTTTTGCTCATCAATTGCTGCACCTGATGCGCCCGCTCGCGCCCGCTGCGCGCCAATTCGATCATCTCGCGCAACTGTCGCAGCGTATGAGCGATCTCCTGTCCCACACGGTCCAGATCGAGTTCCGGCGGCTGATCGAACTGCGCCAGGCGCGCGCGCACGTTCAGCGGTTCGCCGAGAAATGTTGCGGTCGCCTCGGCGAAGGACATCTGCTGCGCCGGCCGGATGCACGCGCCGCCCTCGGTCGCGTTGATCACCCGCTTGCCCTCGCGCAGCGCCTGCGGAATTTGTTCCTCGAACCACATCAGGTAATTGCGCAGGTTGGTCTTGGTCACCACCGGCTTGCCGTAATAACCGTCGACGACGACCAGACCCTTGTCTTCCGACTCCTTGTTGGTCAGCATTTGCGTCATGTTCTGTTGCGTGATGTTCTCCACGCCGCCGGTGCCTATGCCGTCCGCGTGGCTCTGGCCGGCCTCGCCGAAGGCCAGGTCCTGCCCGATGAACACCACCGGATCGCAACCCAGGTACAGCGCCAGCTTGTAAGCCGCCGTGGCCACCGAGCCGCCGATCTCCAACATAATGTCCTCGTGGCCCAGACGCTCGACCAGCCACTTGGCGTCGAGGTGGTTGCTGATGAACGTGAAAGTGCCCAGCGCCGGCAGCCGCCACAGTTCGGCAAAACATTTGAATTGAAAGAAAGTATAGGTGTCGGCGACCTCGGCGATGTCCGTGAACTGCCGCATGATGTCCTGCGCTTCGATCGCGATGGTGATCGGCGGCGTCACGCCGATCGAAACGCACTTGCGCAAGCTTGTGCCCACGCAGACGATCACGCCGCGATCCTGCCACTGCTTGAGCAAGTGCACGTTCTTGTCCAGGCTCGGCCCGGCGGCGACGATCACGGCCGGCACGCCGGCGAAGGCGTTGCGCAGCCGGGCGATGGTCGGCAAAAACACGTAGTCGCGGAAATTGTCGAACAACTGCGAAAACCAGCGCCGTTGTTGCACCAGATTGGTGTAGACCACCACATCCTGGCTGTGCACGAGATCGGTCACCCGCTGGTGCAGGCGCGCCAGCTCCGCGGCATACGCCTGCCGATAGCCGGGCAGCGCAAGCACCGCCAGATCGGGCTTCATGCCGTACGCGTAATCGGGGTGGAAGTACAGCTTCTCCACCCCCTCGACCAGGTGCAGCCGCTTTTGGTTCAACACCGCGGTCAGATCCACCGCGCCCAGGGCCGCAACCAGCGCGCCGACGTCGGGCTCGACGACGAACAACTGCGCCTCCGTGCCCGCCAGCAACGCCCGGACCACCGCGCCGACCTCGAAACCGAGCACGATCAGAATTTTCGTCTTGGGGGATTTTTCCAGTTCCGGCTGCACCAGGCGCTGCACATCGCGATCCGGCGCATATTTGGAAAGCACCTGGCGCCCGCCGACGGTCATCGTCCACGCGCCGTCCGGCGTCGGCAGGGCGAACACGGCGGCGGACGGTTCGAGCCGGCCCAGGCGGGCGGCGAACTCCGGATTGATTTCGGCCAGCGCCGCACAGTTGCGGGCCAGCAACTCGCGGTCGAAATGCTCACGGCTCATATGCCCAACCTCATGCCTGCGCCGACCAAACCCCAATCCCACAGGTGCGCCGCGCCGAATTCCGCTTCCTCGCCTTCCCACTGCACATGGCGCAGCGCCAGCACCCCGCCGTCGCCGCAGGCGATCAGCAACGAACCGTCGTGCTCGCCGGTGGCAATCATCACGCCGACGACCGTCCCCGGTTCGGCCCCGCCCGCGCTCAGGCCTTGCGCCAGTTCGGCGCGCCAGACCTGCAGCTGGCGGCCCTTGAGCAGCGTGAACGCGCCGGGGTACGGATGCGTCAAACCGCGCACCCAGTTGTACAATTCGCTCGCGCTCAGCCGCCAATCGATGACGCCATCTTCGGGCCGTCGGCGCGGCCAGGAGCTCGCCGCCGCCTCGTCCTGCGGCACGCGCGGCACGGTGCGGGCGATCAGGCGCGGCAGCGTTTCCTCCAATTGGGCGATCTGCGCGGCGACGACCTTGTCGTACAGCGTCGCCGCGTCGTCGTGCCTGGTGATCGCCATCGGACGCTGATCGGCCAACTCGCCCGCGTCCACGCGCTCGTTGAGCCAATACAACGTCACCGCGCTGCGCGTGAGCCCTTTGATCAGCGTCCAGGGAATCGGCGCGCGTCCGCGCCCCTCGGGCAGTTTCGTCGGGTGCATGCCCAGCGCGCCCAAGCGCGGCAGGCCCAGCAGTTCGAGCCCGACCATTTGGCTGAAGCCGAACACGCACAAGTAATCGGGCGCGGCTTTGCGCACCGCTTCGACGACCTTGGGATGATTGATGTTGTTGGTGCGCAGCAGCGGAATCGCGTTGTCGTCGCACAGCGGCCCCAGGTCCGCGTAGCCCGAGCGGTCGCGCAGGCTGGCGTCGTAGCCAATGGCCAGCACCGGCAGCGCGCCGCGGCGGATCATCGCCCGCAGCAGTTCGCGCGAGCCGACCACGCCGCCGGCGAACACCACGCGCACGTTGCGTTCGACGAACGACAGGTGCAGCGGGAGTTCGTAGTGATCGGCCTTCATGTTGTAACCGGCTTGCGTCAACGCCTGACCCATCGCCGGATTCTCCGCCCGCACGACCACCCGCCGCACGTGCAACAGGTTGAGCGCTTCCAAACCGCCCGTCGCGGCCAGCGTCGCGCCCAATGACGGATCGTCGGCCCGCAATTCGGCCACCGCCTGCTCGCCGTCGGCCACGGCCGCAAACGCGCCGTGCCGATTCCCGGTCTCGCCGGTCAGGGTCATGCGGCCGAGATCGGAGTCCATCCGCGTTTCCAGGTCGGTCAGAAACGTCGCATTCATACCATCTCCCACGTCAGGATGTCGTCGGCCTCGATATCCATGCGCGCCTCGCGCCCCACCACCAGCGGAATGTGCCGCGGGTGAATGCCCCAACCGGGCCGCTTCACCGCGAGCATCCGTTCCTCGATTCTCGTGCCCTTGGCGATGGCGCAGGCCGCGACCAGGCTGCGGCGCGCCCCGCGATGAAATTCCTCCTCGCTCGCCGTGTGCCGCTTGACGGCCGAGCCCAGCGCCGCTTCGGTCTGACGGACCGCTTCGATCATCGCCCGCAATTCGCCGGGCTCGAGCGCGAAAGGATGATCCGGCCCTGCCATCGTGCGCGAAAGCGTGTAGTGCTTTTCGATGACGCAGGCGCCGCGCGCCACGGCGGCGACATCGGCGACCAGCCCCATGGTGTGATCGCTGTAGCCGACCGGCACGGCAAACGCCTGACGCATGGTGTCCATCGCGCGCAGGTTGATGTCCGCGAACTGCGGCGGATAGCCGATCGCGCAATGCAGCAGCACGACCTCGCGCCCGCCGGCGGCCTCGATCGTCTCCAGCGCCAGCTCGATGTCGGCGAGGTTGGCCATCCCCGTCGAAAGGATGACGGGCTTGCCGGTCTGCGCGCAGGCCTTGAGCAGCGGCAGGTGCGTGATTTCGAAACTGGCGATTTTGAAGGCGGGCGCGCCCACCTTGTCGAGCTGCGCGACGGCCTCCAGGTCGAAGGGCGTGGAGAGAAAATGCACGCCCCGATCACGGCATTCGCGCGCCAGATCGGCGTGCCATTCGCGCGGCATCTCGATGCGCTTGATCAGGTCCCAGGTGTTTTCCTTGAGATGCGCGAAATTCGGCGCCTTCTTCGAGTACATCGATTCGGCGCTGTAGGTCTGCCACTTGACCGCGTCGGCGCCCGCGGCAACGGCCGCATCGATCAACTTGAGCGCGATGTTCCAATCGCGGTTGTGGTTGCTGCCCGCTTCGGCGATCACGTAACACGGATGGTCCGGACCGATCGTCTTGCCGCCGATGATCACCTCGTTCATTGCCGTCTCCTCAACCAATTGTCGGCCAGCTTGGCGATGCGCTCCGCGCCCCGGCCGTCGACCAGATGCCTGCCGTTCGCGCCCATCGCCAGCCGCAGGTTCGGCGCGCCCAGCAGCAGGTGCAACTCGGCGCGCAACTCGATCGGATCGTCCGTGTGCTTGAGCCTCCGGTGCACGTTCAGGTCGGCCCATCGCTGCGCGGCGGCCACCTGGTTTTCGGCGGTCGGAATCAGCAGCGCCGGTCGACCCAGGTAGGCCAGTTCGCTCGCCGTCACCCCGCCGGCGCTGATCGCCAGCGTCGCGCGCACCATCAACTGCGGCAGTTGCGACGGCGCGTGATGGACGAGCACCTCGCGCCCGCGCTTGCGCGCCTTTTCCGCCGCCTGCTTGATCAGCTCCAGCGTCGGCGATTCCGGCCCGATGACCACGTCCACCGCATAGGGTTCGTCGACGCCGGCCAACGCGTCGACCACCCAGGCCGTTTTATGGCCGATGTCCGACGCGCCGAAAATGATCAGCAGGCGCGGAAACGAATCCGGCTCGCTCTGACGCTCCTGCCGGATCGCCCGGCGCAACGGCATGTAATCGATCCCGAGCAGCAGGTTTTCGTTGCCGTCGGCCAGGTACCTCTCGCGATGATCCTCCGCCGTCACGTTCGGGTTGATCATCAGGTCGGCGCGCAACCCGCGATCGGCCATGTCGTCGACGATCCCCACCGCCACGCCGGCGGCGCGCCACGCGGCCGGGTAATCGCTTCGATACAGGTAGGAATCGAGGAAGATGCCGGCCGGGCGGTCGTCCCGGCGCACCTCGGCGACGGAAAACTCCGGGCCGCTCGGTTCGGGCTCGAATTCGTACCGGCGCGCCAGCGACTGCGCCGGTTCGTCGCCATGCAGCAACAACTTGACGCGAAGGCCGCTCTCGCGCAGCGCGTCGCCGATGCTCAGCAGGCGCATCAGGTGGCCGAAGCCGGTGGCCCGATCCGCATGCGTCCGCAACAGGACCAGCGGCGAATCCACGGAATGTCTGTCGTTGGCTTTTTCGTTCAAAATTGTTTTCACTCTGTTGTGCTGACGGTTGTTAGTGATATTACAATGGACCATACCGGTTAAGGCAAGAGCAAGCCGATTGGCAAAGGAGGTTTTCCCTTGATGGGCGTGAAAAAGGCCCCGGTTGTCGGCGCGATCATTCAGGCGCGGTTGGGTTCGTCGCGTCTACCCGGCAAGGTGTTGCTGCCCCTGGCGGGCAGGCCGCTGCTGGGACACGTCATCGAACGACTACGCCGATGCCGGCGTCTGAACAAGATCATCGTCGCCACTTCCACCGCGCCCGACGACGCCCGGTTGCTCGAGTTCGCCGCCGCGGCGGGCGTCGATTCCTTCGCCGGTAGCGAGAACGACGTGCTGCAGCGCTTTCTCGACGCCGCCGCCGCGTTCAAGCTCGATCTGGTCGTGCGCATCTGCAGCGACTCGGCGCTGATCGATTGGGAGTTGATCGACAAAATGATCGACGCGGTTATCGACCAGCGCGCCGATTACGCCATCTGCGACGAGCGCGTGCATCACGCCTGCGAGGGCTACGAGGTCGCCACCGTCGCCGCGTTGAAAAAGGTCGCGCGCCTCACCCATGAGAAAAGCGATCACGAGCACGTGACCATTTACATCCGCCGCCATACCAAGCAGTTCGCCGTGCTGTATCAACCCGTGCCGCCGCTGCTGCGCGGCGAGTACCGGCTGAGCGTGGACGTCGCGGCCGACCTGGAATTCATGGAGCGCATCTACGACGAGTTGTACCGACCCGGCGAGCCGATCGACGTGCGCGACGCCATGCGCTGGCTCAAGCGGCATCCCGAGGTGCTGGCGATCAACGCGCACGTCAAACAGAAACCGACGACCGCCGCCGTCACCCGCCACGTGCTGCTGCTGGCCGCCGCCGATTCCTTCGCCGGCCGTCC
Source organism: bacterium (assembly GCA_036743315.1). GTDB lineage: Bacteria > Lernaellota > Lernaellaia > Lernaellales > Lernaellaceae > CALBTQ01. The sequence goes on from DAINPV010000029.1 coordinate 10,572, forward strand.
GGGCGCGCGGTTGACGGAACTGGCGCGCAACCTCGCCGAGCATTATCACTGCGTGCTGACCATCGCCGTGCCCGGCGGCGAGCCGATCGCGCACCTGGCCGATCGCGGCTATCGTTTCGCGAATCTGAGCAAGACGGGCCGCCCGACCAAAAACGAGATTCTCGCCGCCGTCGAGAAATCGTCGGCGCGCGTGGTGTTGTTCGACGGGCGGGTGCTCTCGCCGCTGGCCCTGCGCACGCTCAAAGCGCGCGATCTCGCCCTGCTGCCCTTCGAGGCGCGCCCGATGACGATCTACAAGGAAGTTCTACGCCGCTATAAAAATTAGCGGAATCCGGCCATCGTGTAGAAGTACAAGGTCAGGCTGGTCAGCACCGGCATGAGCGCGCCGGCGACTTCCTGGCGCGCGTAGATGTCGGTCACCGTCGCCACCGCCGCGGCCAGCAACGCGCCGAACAGACACCAGGGAATGAACCACACGTCGGGGATGCGCGCGTAGAAGAGGTTGGTCAGGAAAATCGCCGTCAGCGTCACGCCGGCCATTGCCGTGGCTTCCTCGAAGGTGTGCTCGCGTCCGCCCTTGAAGCGGAAGCGCCGCTTGCCCCACCGCCGGTTGACGATCGCCGCCGTTTCGCGACCGAGCGTCGCCGCCGCGACGCCGCCGATGACCATGAACTGATACCCCGGCCACCAAAACAGCAGCATCAGCACCAGCAGCGAACCTTGATGACCGAAGAACAACGGCGGCGGATCTTCGTCCTTTTCGCGCAACGGCCGCGTCCACTTTTTTCCGCGCAGATAAAGATTGGCGATCAAAAGGGCCATCGGCGGCAGCCAGCCCGCCGGCCAATAATAGATCCAATAAAACGCAATGAAGATCCAGGCGCCGCCGGCCAGCCGCACCAGCATACGCGCCGCGCGCAGGGAAACGCCGATCCGCCGCAGGCCCAGCGCCGCCGCGAAAACCAGCAACGGCATCGCGATCGAAAAGACAACGCCCAGCGCGTCGCGCACCATGCCGTGGGCCGTCAGCGCGGTGATCAGATCCCGGAGTTGCTCGACCAGCGGCTGCGCCGGCATGGCGGACCTCGCCTTCGTTTGCGGTTCGCGCGCTTACAGGAAATTGCCGTGCGGCTTTTGGCCGCGCGCCAGATAGGCGAACAGCTCATTATAATGGTCATAGCGCATATAGGAAGTATGGCCCGGGCAGATGTGCTTGCATTTGCCGGCCGTGATCTTGGCCAGCACCTCGCGCCGCCGCGCGCCCTGCCAGATGTCCGGCAGGCGCTGCTCGTGGATGTTGCCGATCGCGTACTCCTCGATGCCCCGCGTCGAGCAACAGGCGTACAGCGTGCCGTTGGCGCACAAAATGCCCACCAGGTGATGCCCCAGACACAGCTCGTAAGGCCGCCCCTTGGGACCTTTCGAGAAATTGTAAATGCGAAAACCCATCACGCTGAAGTTTTCCGTTTCGTAGTTGTGCTTGGCGAAAACGTAGTTGGCGTCGATGGTCATGTACATTTCGGTGTCGAACAGCTCGCTGTCGGCCACCACGCGCTTGAAGCCGATGTAGCGGCAGCCCGTCGCGCGCGCCCGCTTGGCCGCGATGGGCATTTCGTGAAACGTCTCGGGATGGATGATGTAGATCACACCGCACAGCACATCGGCCGACAACGCCTCGATGCCCTGCCAGATGCGCTCGTAGGCGAGCGGATTGGCCGGCCGGTGCACGTTGTTATGCGTTTCGGCGCTGCCCGCGTCCAGCGACACGCGCACCCACGAGCAGGTGCGCCGGATGATGTCCTGGTGCTCCAGCAGCCGTTCGCCGTTGGTGATGATCCCCACCTCCAGCCCGATGTCCTTGGCGTGCTGCAACAGCTCGACGATGTGCGGGTACACCAGCGGCTCGCCGCCGCCCTTGACCACCAAGCTGTGCACGCCCATCGCCCGCGCGTCGCTGAGCGCCTGCAAGGCGAGTTCGCGCGGCAATACCGACTTGTTCGTTTCGCGATGACGCGAATCGATGCACCAGATGCAGTTGTGGTTGCAGACGTTGGTCGGGTCGATCTCCAACGTCACCGGCGGCGCCAATTCGCCGCGCAGGATGGCCCACACCCGGTCGATATGATTGAAAATCTTGAACTGGGAAAATTCCAGCAGTTGCACGATCGTCGCTCCTTTGCCGATTCGATTCGTTGATTACGGAAAGGAACTTTCTCTGTTTCCGCAGGCCTTCCCGGCCATTTGCGAAACAATCACTTTGCGTTAGGATGTACCATAAATTGATCCGGAGGCAAACCGAGAGCGATGAAGATCCTGATCACCGGCGGTTGTGGATTCGTCGGCGCGAACCTCGCCCGCTATTTCCACGAGCAGGGACACGAAGTCACCGTGCTGGACAACCTGGCCCGGCGCGGCAGCGAATTCAACGTCGAAGACCTGACGGTCCTGGGCATCCGCTACGTGCACGGCGACGTGCGCAACCCGGAGGATCTGACGCCGCTGGGCAAGTACGACGTCATTTGCGAAACCAGCGCGCAGCCCAGCGCCATCGACGGCTACGCCAACCCGCTGTTCGACCTGTCCAACAACACCTTCGGCCTGCTCAACGTGTTGGAAAAAGCGCGTCGCGACGAGTCGATTCTCTTTCTCTGGAGCACCAACAAGGTTTACAGCGGCGACCGCGTCAACGCCATTCCCGTCGTCGAAAAGGAAACGCGCTGGGAGTGGAATGCCGACAGCGGCTACGCCGCGCGCGGCTTCTCGTTCGCCAAGGGCATCAGCGAGCGGTTCGATGTCGACGGCGGCCAGCACTCGATTTACGGCCTGTCGAAAATCTGCGCCGACCTGATCTGCCAGGAGTGGTTCGACGCCTTCGGCGTGCGCACGGTCGTCAACCGCTTCAGTTGCCTGGCCGGCCCGGGCCAGTTCGGTAAATCGGCGCAGGGCTGGGTGGCGTGGTGGCTGATCGCCTTCCACTTCGGCTTGCCGCTGACCTACATCGGTTGGAACGGCAAGCAGGTGCGCGACATGCTCTTCATGCCCGACATCGCGCGGCTGGTCGACCTGCAGATCCAAAACATCGACCGTTGCGCCGGCAAGGTCTTCAACATCGGCGGCGGGCCGGAGCGCGCCATGTCGTTGCGCGAAATGACCGCCTGGTGCGAAAAACGCTACGGGCGGCAAGTGCCGGTGACGATCCTGGACGATCCGCGCAAGGCCGATCACGTGGTGTACTTGAGTGACGCGTCCAGCGCAAAAACATACGCGGGTTGGGAAGTCCGGGTGGGCATCGAGGAAGGCCTGCAGCAGATTTACGAGTGGGTCGAAAAAGAGCACGACCGCCTGGCCAAGCTGTATATGAAATAAAAAAATCATCTTGGCAGAAATGGAAACGGGAGGGGAATCCATGTCTGCAGGTCGGATACATTTGCCCTTTGGCCGCGAAGAATTGTCTTTCGCTTGCCCGCCGGGCTGGAACGTGCTGGCCGTCGCCGAACCCGCCGCCGGCGAAACGATCGAACAACCCGAACTTGCCTGCGCCGCCGCCCTCGCGCAACCGCTCGACAGCGAACCCTTGCGCGTCCTGGCCCGCGACAAACGGCGCGTGATCGTGGTCGTCGACGACATCAGCCGTCCGACGCCCGTGGCGCAATTCATCGGGCCGGTCCTGACCCAACTGACCGACGCCGGCGTGCCCGACGAGGCGATCGCCATCCTCTTCGCCCAGGGCGTGCACCGGGCGATGACCGCCGAAGAAGCCTCCGTCAAACTCGGCCCGGCCGTCGCCGCCCGCTACCGCTGGCTCAACCACGATTCCCTGCCGGGCGCGCACCTGGTGCAACTGGGCAAAACCACGCGTCGAACCGAAGTCTGGGTCAACCGCCTGGTCGCCGAAGCCGATTTGATCGTCGGGCTGGGCGCGATCGAACCGCACATCATCGCCTCGTTCGGCGGCGGCGTGAAATTGCTGGTGCCCGGCGTCGCCGGCCGCAAGACGATCGCGCAGAATCACGCCCTGAACACGCGGCCGGAAACCTTCAACAGCGTCGGGCTCGATCCCGCACGCAATCCCATGCGCGCGGATCTCGAGGAAGCGGCGACGATGATCAAAGCGCCGATGTTTTTCGTCAACGCCGTCCTGCGTCCCGACCTGACCTTCGCCCGCCTCCTCGCCGGCAATCCCTTCAGCGTGTATCGTCACGGCGCGGCCGTCGTCTCGCAGCTTTACGGCGCGCCGGTGCCCGGCCGGGCCGACGTCGTGTTGACCTGCAGCCATCCGATGAACCACGATTTCCGCCAAAGCGCCAAGGCGGTGACCAACACCGTGCGGGCACTGAAAAAAGGCGGCACGCTGCTGTGTTTCGCCGTTTGCGAACACGGACTGGGCGACGTCACCGTGCGCGAAAAACCGGTGCGTTTCGGCAAACGGGGCATGCGGATGCTGGCGCGCTTCCTGCTGCCGCTGGTCGGCCGCTTCCGTTTCGGCATGCAGGAGGACGATCATTTCATCACCTACTTCACCCTGCAGACGATCAAGAACTACAACGTCATCTTCTACGCGCCGACCATCCCCCGCGAGTTCACGGAAAAAATGAAGTTTCTCGAAATTCACCACGATCTCGACCGGGCCCTGGCCGCGGCCGTCGCCGCGGCGCCCCGGGCCGACGTGTTGGTCTTTCCCCATGGCGGCGTAACGTACCCGGTCTTTCCCGCTTGACGGATCGCCGCTTGCTGGGTATAAGCTTTCGGTCTTGCCGAAGCAGCGAGGTATTCGTTCTTTATGCAATCAGACGACACACGGTTCATGGAGCTGGCCTTGGCCCAGGCCCGGCAGGCGATCGAGATCGGGGAAACGCCGATCGGCGCGGTGCTCGTGCACGAAAACGAAGTGCTCGCCGCGGCGCACAACCGACGCGAAATCGACCCGGATCCCACCGCGCACGCCGAAATGCTCGTGTTGCGCGCGGCGGCGCAAACGCTGGGACGCTGGCGGTTGAACGGCTGCACGTTGTACGTCACGCTCGAACCGTGCGCGATGTGCGCCGGAGCGCTGGTCCTGGCGCGGATCGACCGCCTCGTGTTCGGGGCGCGCGATCCCAAGGCCGGCGCGGTCGAGTCGTTGTACCGCCTCGTCGACGACGCCCGGCTCAATCATCGCGTGCAGGTGACCGGCGGCGTGCTGGCCGAGGCATGCGGGTCGATGCTCAGTGAATTTTTCCGGGCCAAACGGTCCGGGTAACCGTGCTCTGGAGAGATGGCCGAGTTGGTCGAAGGCGCCTGACTCGAAATCAGGTGTACCGCTTGCGGTACCGGGGGTTCGAATCCCTCTCTCTCCGTTTTTCATTTTTGGCCGCTTGGAGAGGTGACCGAGAGGCCGAAGGTGCACGACTGGAAATCGTGTGGGCGCTAATCCCGTCCCGAGGGTTCGAATCCCTCCCTCTCCGATCGCCGTCGTCCTTCGCGGATGACGGCGTTTTTCGTTGAGCCGCGCTTTCCATCCCTACCTTTATTTGTTATCTTGAACAAAACATTTCTGGTGGAGGTGCCAAGATGCGGCGTTCACTGTTTTGGTTGTTTCTGGTTGCCGCGCTGAGCGCGAGCGTGGTTCTGGCTTTCGGCTGCGACGATGACGACGACGATGACGACAACGACGACAACGACGACGCGGACGATGACGACGACGATTTCAATTCCACCGACGGCAGCGTGCTGGGCACCTGCATCGCCTACTACATCGACTGCTTCGAGATGGACGCGGGCACGGCGGAGGAAATCTGCCAGGAACTGTTGGACATCGAACAGACCTGCGCGCCCGGCGCCACGCAGCGCCTGTTCGAATGCACCGGCACCGATTGCTCGCTGTGGGAAGATTGCACCCACGCGTGGGAAGACGAAGTCAACTGCTGAACGACTGAGCGGAACGGCTCGGGCGACGCCAGGTGCGTCCTGCCGGAGAATGAAAAAGACGCGCGCTCGGCATGTGCCGCCGCCGGGCGCGTCTATCCATTTGAATCGAAAGCGGATTTTTAAAGGCGTTTCCCGCGTGAAAACCCGTTTGACTCGCACGGGCCGATCGGTATAATGACACGGCTTGAGATACAAAAACGAAGAATGACATCTTTTTCTGCTTAGAGGAGATTTTCCATGCGGATCGCAACGTTGGTTATGGTTTTGGCTCTGCTGTTGGCTTTCGGCGCGGTGGCCTATGCCCAGGAAGCGGATGACGACTCGACCGTCGACGACGACGAGGATACCCTGGATGACGACGCCACTGACGACGATGACGATGATGACGACGACGAGGACGAAGAGCAGAGCGACGGCGAAGAGGAAATGACCTCTGAAGAACGCGAAGAAAACGGCGACGGCCTCAAGCGCGCCCATGACGACGACAACGACCTCGGCGGCTGCGGCTACTGATCTCAGGTTGGTCGGCCGAAGAGGATCTCGGTTTCGGTGGGGCTCTGCGATGCGGAGCCCCTTTTTTGTACCCGCGTATGGCAATGGGGATAATTCTTTTTCCCTCTGGCCGAATGCCTAAAAGGATTTAACTTTTAACCGAAAGCGCGGGGAAATTGTTCATCCCTCGCCGAGGAGATTGACGAGGCATCGCTTTTGCGTACAATCAAGGCGGCTTGGATACTCTAATGAATTTATACGGGTTTTATTCATCAACACGACAGTCGGATAATCACGCAGACGTCAGCAAGAAGGGACCCCAAGGATGACAAAGAAAAACCACCTCCCGGAAGAAAACATCGCGCCGGCTTCCGAAGCCGTCTCGTCCTACGCCGAAAAAGAAAATGCGATCAAAAACGTGGACACGCTGCTGGCCTCCGCCCGCAAATATCACGGCACCAAACAGAAACGCGTCGGCATGTTGTTTTCCGGCGGCCCCGCTCCCGGCGGCAACGCGGTCATCTCCGCCTGCGCCCTCGCCTTCCTCAACGACGGTTGGGAAGTGATCGGCTTTTACAAAGGCTACGAATACCTCGAGCAATTCGACCATGAAAATCCCCGCGCCTTCCGCGAAGGCGTGCATTTCAAACGCCTGGGCTACGAGGACGTGACCAAGATCCGGCAGCTCGGCGGCATCGTGATCAAAACCTCGCGCGCCAATCCGAGCAAGGTGACCCAGGGCGCCAAAACGCTGGAAATCAAAAAGCCGTCCGACCTGATGGACGAAACGCACGCCCACAAGCTCTACAACGTGATGGACGCGCTGGAGTTCATGGGCATTCAGGCGCTGGTGTCCATCGGCGGCGACGACACGCTGAAAACCGCCTATTACCTGCACCTGCTGGGCCTGCCGGTCGTGCACGTGCCCAAGACGATCGACAACGACTACTACGGCATTCCCTGGACCTTCGGTTACTTCACCGCCATCGAGCACGCGCGGCAGGCGGTCAAGGTTTATAACGCCGAGGCGCAGACGACCGATTCGTGGTGGGTGCTCGAGCTGATGGGCCGCAAAACCGGCTGGTACACCCTGGGCGCGGGCATCGCCGGCGAAGCCGTGCGCATGATCGGCCCCGAGGAAGTCGGCAAGGACGTTACCATGGAAAAGCTGGCCGACAACCTGCTCGAACTGGTCCTGCAGCGTGAACGGTACGGCAAGAACTACGGCGTCGTCCTGGTCAGCGAAGGCTTGGTCGACCTCATTCCGCAGGATGCCGAAATGATGCAGATGGACGAACACGGGAATATCAAGTTTTCCGACGCCCTGTTCGGTCTGCGCCTGGCCAAGCTCCTGGGCGAACTCTACAAAAAGAAGACCGGTAAAAAGCTGCGCGTGAAATCCGAGACGATCGGCTACACCACGCGCTGCGCCGAGCCCTCGGCTTTCGACATCATCCTGGGCAGCCAGTTGGGCGCCGGCGCCTTCCGCTTCATCAAGGATAAATTCTTCGGCAGCATGGTCAGCGTGGGCGACAACCTCGAGATCAAACAGGTGCACTTCGAGCAGTTGATCGATCCGCAGACCTTCCGCACCAAGTTGCGTTACGTGCCGATCGAAGGCGACTTCTTTAAACTGGCCAAGTCGCTGGAGTTCCGCCGCAAGCAAGATCTGTAATTCGTTCATCCACCAATCCGAAAGCCCGGGCGGTAGAACGCGCGGGCTTTTTTATGCCCCGTCGCGTCGATACAATGGAACTATGAAACGTGCGGCTTTCCTGCTTGTCGCCCTGCTGTTGACTGTCGCCGGGTGCGCCTCCGATCCGGCCCGCGCCGGCAGCCTGTGGACGGTCGTGCAGCTCAACCCCGATCAGCGCTACCTGGTGTTCGAAGCCTACCGTCATGACAAGCCGGCCGTGCCCCTGGCCTTCGTCCTGCACGGCTGGGGCGGCGAGGCGGAAAGCTACGGCCGGTTGTGGCACGAGGCGCTGCGCGGCGATTACCGCGTCGTCGCGTTGCAGGCCCCGCCCAAACGCCGCGGTGGCTCGTGGATCTCCACCTGGCACGCCGCCACCGATCGCGAGTTTCTGCTGTCCGTATTCGACAAGGTGAGCGCGCAAAACGTCGACCGCGCGCGCACGGTCGTTATCGGCTACAGCAGCGGCGCGGCCGTCGCCGCTCTGGCGGCGCGCGAACGACGCGCCGCGGTCGGCGGGCTCGTGCTGCACGGCGCGGGATTGTCCGGCGCGCCCTCCGCTTACGCCGGCCTGCCCGTGTTCCTGCTCGTGGGCGCGCGCGACTTGGGCTTCGGCCCCCAGCGGGCGCAAGCGCAACTGGCCGAATTGCAGGCCGCCGGCGCCAAGCCGTTTTTGCACACGGAGCCGGCCGATCATGCTTCGGTGTACGCCAAGGTGGGCCGGGCGGCGCAGTGGATTCTCAACGGCTTTACGCTGCCGGTCACTGCGGAGTAACCGCGTACTCCATCATCTCCGGCCAGTGATTTTCATTGAGGTAGGCGGCCAGCTCCGGCAGCCCATACAGCGCCGCGCCGAAGAACGCGGTCGCGTACGCGTCGAGCACCGCGTGCAGCGCGTCGTGATCGGGGTTGGTGAACTCGCCCTGCCCGTCGACGCGCCGCTCGGTGCCGCACCCGTTGGCGAAATTGGCGATCGGCGGCACGAAACGGCACAGGTCGCTGAAGGCGAAGTGGCCGGTGTCGAAAAATTCCAGCGAAAATTTCGGCGGCGGCATCGCGTCCATGAACGCGTAGTGCCAGTCGGTGAACATGCGCATCACCTTTTCCTGCTTGCCCCAGAAATACATCGACGCCGCACCAACCGTCTCGGGCACGACCGGCGTGCCGAACGAGGCCATCTGCAGCAACGCGCCGACCTCCGGATGATCCTTGATCGACTCGGAGACCGTCAGCCCGCCCCACGAATGCCCCCACAGCGCGGTGCGCGTCATGTCCAGCTTGCCGGCCAGAAATTCCGGCGGAGCGTCGCGCAGCAGCGCCAGCAGAAAATCGACGTCGCCCGTGCGCTCGCGCATCGTCGAGAAGATCGACAGCGGCGAACCGGCCACCGCCGCCTCGGGCGTGAGCGTGACCATCGCGTTGCAGATGTGGTCCGGCGCGACGATCACGTAGCCGTGGCTCGCCAGGTACGCGGCCATGGTGAAGTTCTGAAAACGGTTGCTCATGAAACCGTGCGAAAAGACGATCACCGGCAGCGCCTGCGCCTGCGGATGCAACGCGGCGTCGCGGTACGAGCCGGTGGGCAGATTTTCCATCTCGCCCTGATTGCCGATGAGCTCGAGCACCTCGTCCAGCCGCCCGAGGAAGAAATCCTCGATCGTGTTTTCCGCGCCCTGGTCGGCGTCGTCGGCCGCCGGATACCAGATCTCGACCAGCAGCGTGCGCGGCCCGTCGCCGCAGCTCAGTTCGCGCGACTCGTCGGTGAAAAAGAACGAGCGATTGCCCACCGTGAACGGTCCCGGCGCTTCCGGATGCAGCAGCGGATTGTCATCGTCGTCGTCGTCTGTCGCATCGTCGTCGGACGAATCGTCGTCCGTCGCATCGTCGTCGGCGCTGTCTTCATCATCATCAGCCTGCCCTGAGCTTGTCGAAGGGTCGTCGTCGTCGCCGCAAGCGATCGCAACGAACGCCATCAACAAAAGAAAAACGCACACGCGGGAAATCGCTTTCATTCTTACCCCTCCGTCGCTGCTCGCTATTTCTACTCCAACCCACTTGGAGGCGCAAACCGAAACGCGTTATAAAGGCGGGGCACAACCAAGGAA
>DAINPV010000030.1:0-20541 GCA_036743315.1 bacterium
CTTCCGGTTATTCCACCAGCGCCATCCGGCGACGGCATAGATCGCCAAAGCGGCGAACCAGCCTTCCGGCCGAGTCAGGATCGCCGCGCCGATCGCCAACCCGAGTGGATAAAACCAGCGTGGGCGTTCGGCGGCGCGTTCATAAAAATAAAATATCCAGATCAACAATGCGGCGAAAAAGGTCGTCTCCATGCCGTTCAATGCGCCGAAGGTAAGCGGTCCGCAACTGATGGTCACCACTGCGGTCGCCAACGAAGCGGGCAATGACGCGCCCAGCTTTTGCGACCAGTTGAACACACCCCACGACAGCGCGAGGTAAGCCAACAAACCGATCAGGCGATTGGCGATCTCCACCGCCATCACTTTCGCCAGCAAACCGATCAACAACACATGCAACGGGCTGGTGACGGCCGACAGCGGTTGCTGCGGGTTGACCGCCAGGACATTAATGGCGGCGAAGTTGCGCGCGGCGGTCAGCGTGATGTAACTGTCGTCGATGGGAAACGCCTCGACAAACCCTGCCAATGGAAACATGTAGCGGCAAAATGTCGCCAACGTGGTGAGCAATAATGCAATGATTAAACCGATTCGCAAGCGTGCGGATGGCGGATGGTCCATTCCCTCGCGGCGATACAATAGGCCGATGACGACCGCCCAGCCCAACACCAGAATCAACATCCCACCACTCCGTCCGTCACCAAAATCCTGTAATAAGAAGCGTTATTATCCAGGGAAGTATGCATAAGCTCAATATGCTAACGGTCTTGGATGCAAAAGTCCATTGCATAATTACACATGGTTCATGAGGCAGTAATATTGCTGCTGCGTTGGACGGAAAGCACGCCTTTGATTTTGCGCAGCGAATCCATCAACTTCGCCAGTTGATCGATGTGGGTGATTTCCACGATGAATTTCAGGTTGACGGTGGAATCGGGCAGCGATTTGGAATGGATTTCGTGAATGTTGATTTCCAATTCGCCGATCACGCGGGTAATCTCGGCGAGGATGCCCGCTTGATCGACCACGATCGCGTCGATGTGCGTGGAAACGGCTTTCGCTCCGGCGGTGCCGACATCCCACTCGACGTCGACACGGCGTTCCTCGTCCAGATCCAGCGCGTGCGGGCAGTCGGCCGCGTGCACCGTGATGCCGCGTCCGCGCGTCACGAAGCCGATGATCTCTTCGCCCGGCACGGGATTGCAGCATTTGGCCATACGAAAGAGAACATCGTCGACGCCATGGATTTTGATGCCGCCCGGCTTCTTGCGTTTGAGCGGGCGCAGCAGGCGATCGATCGGCGATTCGATCGGCCCGGTGGCCAACTTGTCCGGCTCGACCACTTCCTGCAGCACGTACTTGGACGACATCTTGCCGTAACCGATGCCCGCCAGCAAAGCTTCGGACGTCTTGTAGTGATACTTTTGCGCGATCTCTTCCAGCTTGCCCGACTTCTCCAGCTTGTTGAGGTTGATCTTGTAACGCGCCAGTTCCTTTTCCAGAATCGTCCGTCCCGCCGACAACGAGCGCTCGTGCTCTTCCTCTTTGAGGAAGGAACGGATCTTCTGCTTTGCCGTGCTCGTCTTGACGATTTGCAGCCAGTCGCGGTTGGGGTGCTGGTCCTTTTTGGTGATGATCTCCAGCCGGTCGCCGCTTTGCAGTTGATACTTGAGCGGCACCATGCGGCCGTTGGCCTTGGCGCCCACGCACGTGTGGCCGACCTGCGTGTGGATGCGGTAGGCGAAGTCGATCGGCGTGGCGCCTTTGGGAAACGAGAGCACGTCGCCGGCCGGCGTGAACACATACACTTCGTCGGAGAATAAATCGGTTTTCAAGCTGGCTAAAAAGGTGCGCGGATCGTCGGTCTCGCGGTGCCATTCGATGATCTGTCGCAGCCAGTCGAACTTCTGCCCGTCCTTGTCTGCCGTGCCGCCTTCCTTGTAGCGCCAGTGCGCGGCGATGCCGTACAGCGCGACGCGGTGCATCTCGAAGGTGCGGATCTGCACTTCCATCCGCTCGCCCTTGGGACCGATGACCGTCGTGTGCAGACTCTGGTACATATTGGCTTTAGGCAGCGCGATGTAATCCTTGAAGCGGCCGGGGATTGGTTTCCACAACGAGTGGATCAGCCCCAACACCTCGTAGCACTCGGCCACCGACGACAGAATGATGCGAAAGGCGATGATGTCCATCACCTCTTCGAATTCCAGATTTTGCGCCAGCATCTTGCGGTGAATCGAATTGATGCTCTTCACGCGGCCGCTCAACTCGGCCTGGATGTTGTGCTCGGCCAGCATGTCGCGCAGCACTTGGTTCACTTCGTGGATGTAGTTGTCGCGCTCCTTGCGCCCGTGCGACAGCTTGAGCACCAGGTTGTAATACGCCTCGGAATTCAAATAGCGAAACGCCAGGTCCTCCAGCGCCGATTTGATCCACTGCATGCCGAGGCGATGGGCGAGGGGCACGTAGATTTCCATTGTCTCGCGGGCGATGCGGCCGCGCTTTTCCCGCGCGACGAACTCCAGCGTCAGCATGTTGTGCAAGCGGTCGGCCAGCTTGACCAGAATGACGCGGATGTCCTTGGCGGTGGCGACTAGGATTTTCTTGAAATTTTCCGCCTGCCGGTGCTCGAGGCTGGAGAATTTCATCAGGCCGATCTTGGTGACGCCATCGACCAACTCGCCGATTTCCGCCCCGAACAACTCGGTGATCATTTGATAATCGACCGTGTCGCAGTCTTCCACCGTGTCGTGCAACAGACCGGTGGCGATGGTCATCTCGTCCATTTTCATTTTGGATAAAATGTAGGCGACGGCGATCGGGTGCTCGACGTAAGGCACGCCCGACTTGCGGTACTGCCCCTCGTGGTGCTTCATCGCAAAGACGTAGGCCCGGCGGATCAGCTCCACATCCGGGTTGTCCAGGTAGGAACGCATTTCCCGGATCGTATCGTTGATGCGGACTTTTTTAGGCAGGAGAAAGTCGACGGATTGCATCTAGCTGGTTCTCCCGGCGGTTGCGATGAGCTCGTATAATGGCTTCCAGGCTCTGTATCGCCAATTGCATATCGTCATTGACGACAACATAATCATAGTATTCGGTGAACTGAAGTTCGCGTTGTGCATTGGCCAGGCGCCGTTCGATTTCCTCGGGACTGTCGGTATTACGTTCCGTCAACCGTTGGCGCAACGATTCCCAATTCGGTGGCAGGATGAAAATCATGACGGCTTCCGGATACAGCCGCTTGATCTGCAACGCTCCCTGGCCCTCGATGTCCAGGAACAAATCGACGTGCTCGGTGTAGGCGCGGTTGATTTCCGCCTTGCTCGTGCCGTAGGAATGACCGTGGATCGCGGCCCATTCGGCCAATTCGTCGGCGGCGATCATCTGTTGAAAATCCTCGTCGCTGACGAAATGATAGTCCACGCCGTCTTTTTCCTTGCCGCGTGGCGGTCGCGTCGTGTGGCTGACGCTATAGCGGATGGCGCCCTGCAGCCGTTTAATTACATTGCGGCATAAGGTAGTTTTACCGCTCCCGCTGGGGGCGGTGATCACGAAGATATTTCCGCCGCCATGCTCACTCGACATTCTGGATCTGCTCCCGCAGTTTTTCCACCAACCCCTTGATGGTGACAATTTTTTCGCTGATCGCCAAGCCCTGCACTTTATTGCCGCACGTCGTGATTTCACGATGCAATTCCTGCATTAAAAAATCCAACCGCTTGCCGACCGGCTCGTCGGTGTCAAGGTACTTCTCCATTTGTTCCAAGTGAGTCTGCAATCGGCTTAGTTCCTCGTGCACGTCCATTTTCGCCAGCAGGAAGGCGGCCTCCTGATGTAGCCGGGTCTCGTCCAGACCGACTTCCCCGGCCCATTGCGCCGCTTTCTGACGGAATTTCTCGTTGGCCTCCGCCTGCACTTGCGGTACGACGACGTTCAACTGCCGCACTTGCTCGCGCACCTCGTGAATCAACGTGCGCAGATCGGCCGCCAACGCCTCGCCCTCGTTGAGGCGCATTTGCTGCATCTTGGCCAGCGCTTGTTCGATCGCCGTCAGCGCCACCGGCTTGACCGTATCCAAATCGGCGTCGGTCTCCACAATGTCCAACACGCCGGGCTTGTTGACGATTTCTGCAAGGGTCGCCTGGTTGGGCAAACCAAGATGCACTGCCAGATCGCTCAGCGCTTGGTGGTAGCTTTGCGCCAGCCCGAGGTTCACGTTCACTTCGCCCACGCTGGCGCCGAAACGTTGGAAATTGACGATCGCGTCAAGGTGTCCGCGCGTGAACGTATTTTTGAGCATCTCGCGGATTTCGCCCTCCAACGGCATGAGCGCTTTGGGCAGGCGGATGTTCAGATCCAGAAAACGATGGTTGACGCTGCGCACGTCGACCTGAATGCGGATTTCTTCGGTGGCCGCTTCGCCGCGGCCGAAACCGGTCATCGAGCGAATCATAGGCTGACCAACGCTCCTTTCTGTTCGCGCACGACATCCAGATAGAATCGGCGAAATTCGGTCAGAATTTCGTGGGTCGACGCGTCGGCGTAATCCGGATACGTCCAAGGCAGATTTTGATAACGTTTGTCCTGCCACATCAGGGTGAGATCGGCGAAGATGCCGTGGCCCAGATAGGGACGGTGCGTGTAATTCTTCCCGGTCGCCAGAATCAGGTGCGCCGCGTTGAGATACCCCGGATCCAGATTGAGGCGGCGCCGGCCGTTGGGTCCGGCGAAATCCGATTCGATGACGTTGGTCGCCAGTTTGATCTTCGGCAGCCGCGCCGGGTCGATCAACTGCGTGAACATCATGAACCGCCGTTGCAACTGGGCGCCCATTTCCTTTTCATAATAATCGGTGAAACGGAAAGGAATCGGCTCGGTCATTTGCTGAATCGGTCCGAAGTTGCGTTCCAACCGGCGCGTCACCGGCAAAAGGTCGAAATCCGGTTGATGGAGTACGCCCATCACCAGCAACACCGGAGCGGGAGCATGCGGTCGACTCATTTCAGATCCTTCGCTTGGCGAATGACGTCGATCACTTTTGTGCGCGGCGCGCTGGCCGTGCCCACCTCGGCGATGACGATGCCGGCCGCGAAGTTGGCGATCGTCGCCGCGTCGCGCAACGACGCGCCCACCGCCAAGCCGCAGGTCAGGGCGGAAATCACCGTGTCGCCCGCGCCGGTCACATCATAGACTTCTTTGGCCACCGTGGGAATATCCGCCACGTGCGCACCGTTCTCGAACAGACTCATGCCTTCTTCGCCGCGCGTGATCACCAGGCTCTGCAGACGGTAGCGTTTCAGGATCTGTCGCCCGGCGCTGCGGATTTCCTTGTCCACGTTGTTGACCTTCAATCCTAAGGCTTGGCCGCTTTCGTGATGGTTGGGCGTCATGGTGGTGAAGCCGTGGTAGTGGCGCATGTTTTGAATCTTCGGGTCAACCGCGATGATGATGTTATGCGTTTTCATCAAAATGCGCAGGCCGTCAAGCAGGACTTTGTTGATCACGCCCTTGCCGTAATCGCTGATGATCACCGCGTCCAGATCATCGGCGCGCGAGACGATGTGCGCCAGCAATTGATGCGTCAGTTTGGCGCCGATCGGTGTGGTGTCTTCCCAATCGACGCGCACGACCTGCTGCCCGTGGGCGATGACGCGCGTCTTTAGAATGGTTTTGCGTTTTTTGCTGACAATCAGACCTTCGGTCGGCGCCTTGAGCATGCGCAGTTCTTCATGAATCAGCTCGCCGTATGCGTCTTGACCGACCAAGCTGCACAATTCCACGCGCGCTTCCAGCGCCGCCAGGTTGGACACCACGTTGGCCGCGCCGCCCAACAGCGTTTCCTCGCGGCGCACATGCACCACCGGCACCGGCGCTTCGGGGCTGATGCGCTCCACTTCGCCCCAAATGTAATGATCGGCCATCACGTCGCCGACCACCATAATGCGCGCGGTGGAAAAACGTTTCAGCGTGTCGATCAGTCGCTGTTTGCGTTCAGTGAGCGTCATGGCTTTCCTTCGGAATGGATTTCACTAAAAAGACCAGCAACGCCGCCGCGAATAAAAAGACCATGCACACTTCCGCGTCGCCGGCGTTGTGCTGCAACAGGCTGGCTGCGGCAAAAGCCGTGCACGCGCCGACGGCCCCGGCCAGAAGATTTTTCCCGGGGTTATGGCAACTTATATCACGATGATGGGCGATGCCAAGCGCAAAAAGCGTAACGATCAGCGCGGTAAACGCCAATCCGGCCGCTAGACCCGATTCGGCGGCGATCTGCAGATAGCTGTTGTGCGCGTGGCTGCGCGCCGTCCAGTGGATGTTGTAATTCTGGCGATACAGTTCGGTCAACGTGCGGTACGCCCCCGGCCCGATTCCGGTCACCGGATGATCGACAATCATATCGACGGTGGTCTTCCAGGTGTAAATGCGCTCCAGGTTCTTCTCCGAAATGAACGCACGCTGGATGCGGTCGGCGAGGGTGGGACTAGTTTTGACCGCCGCCAGGCCCAGTAGGCTGATTACCGCGAGCGTGATGATCAACGCCCGTTTTCCCTTCAGCCCGGCGAAGATCATCAATCCGGCCACCAGGCCGATCCACGCGCTGCGGGCGTAACTCCACAGCAGGCCGAAAGTGCACAGTAACAGCGCAATGCCCAGCACGATGCGCTGCCGCCATGGTTGCGTTTCGAACCACAACCCCATGCCCAATAAAATGATGATGATCAGGTTGTTGCCGTAGGTTAGGTGATGATCGAACATCCCGACGGCGTGGTAGTATCCGCCGGTTTTCTGCCACAGCGTGACCGGCGGTACGAAATAGCGCGGCACGGCGTCGCCGAATATATGTTGCGCAATGCCGTAAATCGCTGTCGCGCCGGCGGCAAAAACCAAAAGGCTCACCGCGCGACGGGCTGTCGGCCAGTCGCCGAACGAGGCCAATGCGACGAAGTAGGTCAACCAGATCCAATATTTCGCCAGCCGCGGCCAGGTCAGATCCGGATACAGCGCAAACGGCGCAGCCAGCAAAACCCAGCCGACCAGGGCGACAATCAACCATCCAACCGGCTCGCCGGGGTGGGGGATCTGCCGCCGTAATCCGGCGCGCACCACCAACAACAGGCACAACAACGCTAGAGCCGCCTGCGCGCCGCTGATGGAAAACGGCAGAAACAGCGCCAGCGCATAGAAAGTCCAGCGAATGGCTTTGTCCAGCGTCATTGGTCTTTCATTGCCTCGATCAGTATCGTTTCGGCGCGATCCACGCGTCGCTTGATCGTAAAATTCTCCTCGGCATATTGCCGCGCGGATGCAGCCAGAATGGTGTCGTCAAGCGCGCGTAGGATCTTGGCGGCGATGTCGGCCGGTTGCGCGGCGGTGAAAAAACCGGTTTGCCCGTCAACCAACGCGTCGGGCAGTGCGCCGACGGGCAGGGCGATCGCCGGCGTGCCGCAAGCGGTCGCTTCCAGCGCGGCGCGTCAGGCCCCATCCGATCCTTCGCCTAACAAGAGGCTCGCGCCGCACGCCGCGTAGATCGCCGGCAGATCGTCGCGGCGATAGCCGAGAAAATGAGTCCATGCTTCCGCTTGTTTTTGCCGCACGAGTTCCTGCAAGTCGTCCTTGCCTTCGCCGCGCCCGACGAATAGCAGGCGCGCGTGCAGCTTGCTTTGCCGCACGATCTCCATCGCCGCCAGCGCCAGGTCATGCCCCCGCCCGGGTTTGATGCGGCTGACCAGGCAAACCAGCGGTGCATCCGGATCGGCGCCGATTTCCCGGCGGATCGCTTCCACCGGCTGTGCCGGCTGGAAAACATCGGTGTCCACTGCGGCGGGCAAGATGGCGATGCGTTCGGCGGGCAACGTGAAATTTTCCATCAACTGTTTTTGCCAACTCGCTCCGGGGACGATCAACCGGTCGCTACGCCGGTACAGGAATGCGAGGTCGCTGCGCCGCACCAGGTGTTTGCTCATGTGCAGTTGCCGCACCAGCGCCGGCGGGCGGTCCATCTGCCGGCGCAACGTCCACGCCAGCCAATGATCGTGGCTTTGATGACAAAAAAGGACGTCGACTTGTTCGTTTTGTATGAAGCGGCGCAGCAAGCGCCGATCGCGCCACAGGCTCAGCGGATGAAATCCCTTGCGCTGCAGCAATACGGCGGGCAGGACGCCGACCTGCGCAGCTTCGACATGCGGCGCCAGATGCCCTGCCGGGCGGCGGGTGAAAACGAAAGTTACCCGATGCCCGCGTTCGCGCAGGCCGCGAGCGATCTGCAGTGTCGGTTCGGCCGCGCCTGTCCAATGATGCTGCGCCAGCAGAATCAACGCATGCACTTTTTACCCCTCCAACAATTCGCTGACGGCATGCACGACCTGCTCGACCGTGATCGCGTCCATGCGGCGCTTTTTGCTGAATGGCTCCGGCGGCGTCACCGCGCGCGCCCGCACCGACCATGGACCGACGCGCCGCTCCTCCGTCGGTCCGAACAAGCCGACCACGGCGATACCCATCGCGGCGGCCAGGTGCATCGGCCCGGTGTCGTTGCCCACGTACATCGCACAGCGCGACAGTAGATAGGCCAGCTCTTTGATCGTCGTGGGCGGCGCCGGTAGGCCGGATGTTTGCATCAGGTCGAGAATAGTGTGTGCCAGCCGCTCTTCGCCGGGACCCCAGATGATTATCGGTTGCATGCCGTATTCCCGCGCGAGTCGGTCGGCAACAGCCGCGTACCTTTCCGGCGGCCAGAGCTTGTATGACTGGCTTGCCGCTGGATTGAGGGCCACAACGTTCGCTGTCCCGATATATTTCCGCCAGTACTCGTCGACGATGGTCTTTTTCTCGTTGGGGATGAAAATCGGCTTGGCCAGGGGGGTATTTTCGCTTGAAATTCCCAATGGTTCCAACAGCTTGAGATAGCGTTGCACCATGTGCCCAACGGCATTGCCGGCCGGCACGCGGCGATTGGTGAACAGGAAATTCCCTTCACGTAGCCGAGAAAAGCCGATGCGCGTTGCAGCGCCGGATTGCCAGGCGAAAAAGCCCGATTTGAACAGGTTTTGAAAATCGATCGCCACTTCATATTCGGCGGCTCGCATCTCATTGATAACACGGCGAATCTCGCTCCAAGCACGCAAGGGATGTCCCGCTAAAAAGTCACGGCTGGATTGCTTGCGGTCCCAGATGTGAACCAGATCCAGATCCTCATGCCCGATGACCACCTCTTTGCTTTTGCCCTCCACCAGCCAGCCGATGCGGGCTTGCGGAAACGCCAAGCGCAAGGCGCGCAGTGGTACCAATGCATGGATGCAGTCTCCGACTGCACCGAGCTTGACGATCAGAATGGATCGCACCGTTGCGAGCACGTACAAACCTCGTGAAATGAGCGCCTTATTGTAGGCATAGTCGTCAAAATGGACAAGAGAAAGGCGAGATTGGTTGTGAAAATAAAAATTACTCAATAATATCAATTAAATACAAAATTATTTCTTAGTCGTTGAAATTTTTCTAATGGATTCACCGTGGCGATCCGATATAAGTAATAGAAGGTTCAGAAGTTCTTTAAAAAGTTTGCATGTTACACCGTCGCTCGAAAGGGCAAACCCATCGCGAGGTGGGGACGCAAAGCTAGGGGTCTTCAACGAAGACAGCCCGGCTGCCGAATGTGGCGGGACGCTTCATAACTATGTCCGAAGCGCCCTACCAACCGGCCGGCGATTTGGAGGGAGTTAGTTATGAAGCGTTTCATGTTTTCAAGCCTGATCATTCTTGGCGCGATGCTGATCAGTGGTTGCGGCGAGATCGAAGATATGATCGAGGAAGCAACCGAACGTACGATCACCATCGAACGTACCGTTCTCGATAATACCAAAGAACGCGATGTGAAATCGGTCGTTGTGGCTGAAAGCCTCGAGTTGCGTTATGGCACGCAGCCGGCCGGTGAAGTCAATGTGGAAAAGCTCGCCGACCGCATCGAAGTGTCGCGGCTTGGTCTCAACGATGTTCGTTTCTATCTCGAAGGCGAACTGCGCAACAAGAACTCCAATCCGGCGCTGGTGCGCATCTCCATCATTCCGAATAATTACGGCGAGCCGATCCAGATCGGTTCGATAACGTTGGCCGGCAAAGAAGAACTCTACCTGCACAGTCTTGAAGACATGGATCAGAGCTACGAGACGATCCATGAGCGTCTCAAGTCTGCGCTGCATCAGCTTGACACCCGTTACGTGCTCAACCCGGTGGTGCAGGTTGAGGGCGACACCGACAACGGCGTGGCTATCTACTGGTTGAAGCTGGGGGCCATGCCCGTTTACTGGATGAACGAGGAAATGCCCGCCGGTTCGCTCTCCAGCTACAAAGACAACCTGCGCGAAATCCAGGACGCCACCCTGGCCGGCTCCATCACCAACCACGGTGAAGGCTATGCCTTGGTGCGCCTGTTCCTGAGCACGAACGAGGAAGTCGATCCGGAAAACGATTTGATCGCCGAAACGATGCTCGCCCCCGGCGAGAGCCGCACCGGCCTGGAAATCCTCGTTGAAGGTGGCGCGGATAAAATCAAAAGCGCGATCAAATCGTTGATCAACGGCAAGGGCCTGAACCGGAACTTCGTGATCGTCAGTGAGAACCCCCTCGAAGTTGAAGGCGACAATCTGTGCATCAAAGCGAAGCTCGTGGTGGGTCTCAATATCTAACTTCGACCCCAGGCCGCCAACGCGGCAAGTTCCCTCCATGCGGAGCCCGGGTGGGCTCCGCCCTCCCTTTTAAGCGAGCAGTGAACGGGCGGCTTCGACCACCATGGCGGCGTCGATGTGCTTGAGGCAGTGCAAATGGTCCAGCGGACAGCGGCGATAACCGTGCGGTCCGCAGGGACGGCAAGGCATGGCCTTTTCCACGACGACCGCCGATGAACCGATCGGTCCGTAACCCAGCGCGGGTACGGTGCTGCCGAAAATCGCCACCACCGGCGTGTTCACCGCCCCGGCGATGTGCATCGGCCCCGAGTCGTTGGTCAGCAGCATTGCGGCATGCGCCAGCAGGGCGGTGAGTTCGGGCAGCGACAAGCGCCCGGCTAGATTCAACGGAAGTTCGCCGCAGGTGTCCTGCACGATGTTGGCCAGCTCGATGTCGTCCTTGCCGCCCAGCACCACCGGTTGGTATCCGTCGCGCGCCAGCACCGACAGCGCTTCGCCGAAACGCTTTGCCGGCCAGCGTTTGGTCGCCCACACCGAACCCGGATGGGCGCAAATAAATTTCCGGTTGTGCAGTCCCGCTTCCCACAACAGTGCTTCAACGCGCTCGTCGGCCTCCGGCGAGACGGCGAGACGCGGCAAACGGCTCGGCGCGGGCGGGCGATCGTCCAACGTGCTCAACAGCGACAATACGCGCTCGACCTCGTGTGCGTTGCGATCGCGGACGATTTTATCGGTGAATAAAACCGCGCCGGCCGAATCGTCAAAGCCGATGCGGCGCGGAATCTGCGCCAATTGCAGCAAGAGCGCACTACGCAAACTCGGATGCGGGCACAGCGCGAGGTCGTACTTTTCGGCGCGCAGTCGCGCCGCCATCCGTCGTAGACCGCCCAGGCCGCGATGCGCGCCGCGTTTGTCGAAGGAAATGACTTGCCGTAGATGCGCGTCGCTGGCCAGCAGCGGCGCCCATTGTGGTTGCACGAGCGCGTCGATCGTCGCGTCGGGCCGCATCGCTTTGAGGTTGGCCCACAACGGTTGCGCCAGCACGACGTCGCCCAGGTAGGCCGTTTGTACGATCAGCGCGCGCATTACGAAGCGTTCCTTTGCTTCTCCCACAGCTTGGCGTATTTGCAAAAGACGTAGTAGGCGCTCAGGAGGCAGACGACCAGTCCATGCGCACCGTCGAGCAGGCCGAGTTGGAAAAAGTACTTTTTCACGAACGCGTAAGGCGGACGAAAGATGAGGTCTGCCACCGACGCGCGTTTTCCCTTTTCGTAAAAACGATCGGCCATGATCGACGTGTAGTTGTTGATCGTGCGCAGGTGATGCGTCATATCGCGGTAACTGTAGTGCCGCAAATCGCCCGCCAGCGCGCCGACCGTGCCGTCGCAGACGACCTCGTCGTGCGGATCATAGCCGCCCCAATGTGCCCGGCGACGATCGAACAAACGAATGCGCGTGTCCGGATACCAACCGCTGTGTTCGATCCACTTGCCCAGGTAAAGCGTTTTGCGCCGCACGGTGTACGCATCGTAGCGTGGATCGTCGCGTTTGATCGCCTCGATGAGCGCGGCCAGCGGCGGGCTGACTTCCTCATCGGCGTCGAGGCTGAGAATCCAATCGTGCGTGGCGATATCCACGGCATACTGCTTTTGCCGCACATGGCCTTCCCACTCGTGAAAGACCACGTGGTCGGTAAACTGCCGTGCCAACTCCAACGTCCGGTCGTCGCTGCCGCTGTCGACGACGACGATTTCGTCGGCAAACGGCACGCTGCGCAAACATCGCTCGATATTCGCTTCCTCGTTCTTGGTGATGACCGTGACGGAGATCTTCATCGGTATTACTTGACGCCCGCGTCCTTGAGGAATTTCTCGATGCCGGCGTCGGTCAGCGGGTGGGAGAACAGTTTGTCGATCAGCGAGAACGGCACGGTGATTGCGTGCGCGCCGGCCTGCGCCGACATCTTGAAGTGCAACGGGCTGCGCACCGAGGCGACGACGATCTCGGTGTCGAAATCGTAAAGGTCGTACAACTCGGCGATCTCCTCGATCAACTCCATGCCGTCGGTGCCGATGTCGTCAAGTCGCCCGACGAACGGCGCGATGTACGCCGCGCCGGCTTTGGCCGCCAGCAATGCCTGGGGCATGTTGAAAATCAAGGTCACGGTCGTCGCAATGTCTTTGTTCGCGAAATAGCGCACCGCGCGCAGACCGTCTTTGCTCATCGGGATTTTGATTACGACGTTCGGGGCGATTTTGGCCAGCGCTTCGCCTTCCTTGATTATTTCTTGATACGTGATGCCGACCGTCTCGGCATTGACCGGCACGTCGGTGATCGCGCAGATGTCGAGGATCGCCTGCTCGTTGGTTTTACCGGTCTTGGCAATCAGCGTCGGATTGGTCGTTACGCCGTCGCATAATCCCAGGGCGATCGCTTCTTTAATTTCGTTCACATTGGCCGAATCGATGAAAATCTGCATGGTGTTCTCCTGAAATCTTAAGCCAATCCCTGCGCGCGCACCGCCGCGGCGATGGGCAGAACCTGGTCCAGCAGCAAGGGCAGTTCGTCGCCCAGGCAGACCATGCTCGCCGCATCGCAAGCGGCCTTGAACGGGGATGGGTGGGTTTCGATAAACAACGCGTTTGCGCCCGCCGCCACGCCGGCGCGAGCCAGGTGCAACGCGAATTCCGGTTCGCCGCCCGCCGGATCGCTGCTGGGCAGGCCGTAAATGCGCACAATGTGCGTCGGATCGTAAACCACCGGACAGCCCAGCGACTGCATGATCGGAATGCAGCGCAGGTCGCTGACCAGCCGGTGATAACCGAAGCAGGTGCCGCGTTCGGTCAGCAGCACGTTGTCGTTGCCCATTTCGTGCAGCTTGCTGACGGCGCTGGCCATGTCTTCCGGCGCAAGGAACTGGCCCTTTTTGACGTTGATCGCTTTGCCGGTTTTGCCCGCTTCCAGAATCAGGCTGGTTTGCTGGCACAAGAACGCGGGGATCTGCAGCACGTCCAGCACCTGCGCGGCGGCCGGGATGTCGGTTTCGCGGTGGATGTCCGAAAGCACCGGGCAGCCGATTTTCTCGCGCACCTTGTTGAGCATCTCCAACCCGTCGTGCAGGCCGGGGCCGTTGTAACTTTTCGCCGAACCGCGATTGTCCTTCTCGTAGCTGGCTTTAAAAATATAGGGAATGCCGCGCTTGGCCGTTTCCGCGGCCAGCGTTTCGGCGATAAACAGGGCTTCGTCGAGTTTTTCCAGCACGCATGGACCGCTGATCAGCGCCAGTGGACGGCCCTTGCCGATGACAATATCGCGCACCTGTACGTCGTTCATTTCTGCTCCTCGAGCGGCTGGGCATCTTCGCTTACCAGTAGGGGAATGCCGTCTTCGATCGGGTATTGTAGCGCACAACGGCGGCAAAGCAACGATTGTTCGTCGGCGCTCAACTCCAGCTTTTCCCGGCATTGCGGACAAATCAGGATCTTGAGCAATTGCGGATCGATCGCCATGGCTTACCCCCGTAGCGTTTTAAGCCACTCGTATTCGGCGCGCAGACCGTCGGCGAGGGCGACCTGCGGCGTATAACCGAGCAACTGCTTGGCCCGCGTGATGTCGGCCCAGGTGTGTTGGACGTCGCCCTTTTGCGCGCCCACATCCCTGCGCCGCAGCGGCGCGCCGTGAATTTCCGCCAATGCGGCGAGCACCTGGTTGACGCTGACCACATTGCCGCCGCCGAGGTTGATCACCGCGCCGGCGCAGTCGGCGTCGATCGTCGCCATGATCGCCTCGACGATATCGTCGACGTAAGTGAAATCGCGCGTCTGCTCGCCGTTGCCGAACAGCGGCAGTTCGCGTTCGTCCAGCGCCGCTTTACACCACTTGTGGAAAGCCATGTCCGGCCGCTGACGAGGACCGTATACGGTAAAATAACGCAAGCTGACCGTCGGGATGGCGAAGGCCTTGTGGTACAAGTTGCACAGATGCTCGGCGGCGAGCTTGGTCACGCCGTAGGGACTGATCGGTCGCGGGTGATCGTCCTCGTGTTCGGGCATTTTCCGCGCATCGCCGTAAACGCTGGAACTGCTGGCGTAAACGAAGCGCGCCGGCATCTTCTCTTTGCACGCTTCCAGCAGACGCTGCGTGCCCAGGACGTTGAGCGTGGTGTAAATCTCGAACGATGCGCCCCAGCTTGCGCGCACGCCCGCCTGGGCGGCCTGATGAAAAACGAGGTCGCCTTCATCCAGCAGCGCGACCAGGTCCAGGCGGTTCAGATCGTCCTCGATGAAGGTGAAACGCGCGTGTTGCCGGGCCGGCGCGACGTTGCGCTCCTTGATCTCCCGCGCGTAGTAGTCGGTGAAACAATCGATGCCGACCACGTCGTAGCCGGCGGCCAGTAGCCGTTCGCTGAGGTGGGAACCGACGAAGCCGGCGGCGCCGGTGACGATGCACTTCATGAGCCATTCTCTCCCGTGTTGATTCGGGTCAACAGGTCGGTGGTGCTGTGGTCTTTCGGATCGCCGACGATCGCCACTCGTCCGCCGTAGGCGCGGACGGTGTCCACCTCCGGCACGGTTTCCTTGGTGTAGTCGGTACCCTTGGCGTGCACGTCGGGTTTGAGCGCCAGCAGCACTTCGGTCACTTTAGTCTCTGTGAAGGTGGTCACGTAATCGACGCAGGCCAGCGCCGCGATGATTTCCACCCGGTCGGCCAGCGGCACCACCGGGCGGCCTTCGCCCTTGAGCGCATGTACGCTGTCGTCGGAGTTGAGCGCCACGACCAGTACGTCGCCCTCGGCGGCCGCGCCCTGCAGATAGCGGATATGCCCCACATGCAGCAGATCGAATGCGCCGTTGGCCAGCACGATCGAGCGCCCGGCGGCCCGTTCTTGCGCGACGAGCGGAATCAGTTCGGCCAGGCTTACGACTCGAGCCATGGATGATTCTCCAGCGCCTGGCGCACTTCGGCGGGCGTGACCGTCGCGGTGCCTTGCTTGAGCACGACCAAGCCGGCGGTGACCGTCGCCAACCGCGCGGCGAGGGGCAACGCGGCGTTGGCGGCCGTGGCCAAGGCGAAGGTGGCGATCACCGTGTCGCCCGCGCCGGTTACGTCGGCGATTTCGTCGGTGCCGTAGATGCCGATAAAATCCGCCGCCGAGCCCTTTGTTTTCAACACCATGCCCTGTTTGCCGCGGGTGATGATCACCGCATCGGCGTTGGCGCCCAGGCGCATGCGTTCGGCGGCGAGGGCCACGTCTTCGTTGTTGCGGATTTCCATGCGGCAGGCTTCGCAGGCTTCAGGTTCGTTGGGTGTGAGCAGATGTGCGCCTTGAAACTGCAGGCTACGATGACGGCTGTCGACCAGCACCTTCATCCAGTCGCTCTGCCCGATGGCGCTGACGCGCCCCAACACGCTGTCGCTGAACACGCCGTAGCCGTAATCGCTGGCGATCATCACTTCGCAAACCCCGGCCGCCTCGTCGATGGCGGCCAGCAGCTTTTTCTCCGTTTCCGGGGAAGCCGGATGACGCAAACCGCGGTCGATGCGCAGCATTTGTTGATAGGTCGTGTGTAAGCCGCTGGCGACGATGCGCGTTTTGGTCGTGGTCGGCAGGTGCGGATCGCGGATGATGAAGTCGGTGTTCAAACCCAGATCGCGCAAGGTGGCGAGCACCAGATCGCCGTCTTTGTCTTCGCCGATGACGCCGATGATGTACGGCTCGCCGCCCAACGCCTTGACGTTATTGGCCGCGTTGCCGGCCCCGCCCAGGGCTACCTTGTCTTCCTCGTGCTCCAGGATCAGCACGGGTGCTTCGCGGCTGACGCGCTCGGCATGGGCATAAACGAACAAGTCGGCCACCAGATCGCCGACCACGGCCACGCGGTGACCGGGCAACTCGGCGAGCAACTTCAGTAGCGCGTCATTCACGGTTCATCTCCTTTAAAATCCACTCCACGGCGTCGCCGAGATGGTCGGCGATGTGGTCCGGGCGCGTCGGCCATTGGGCGCTTTGGTATTCCAGGTCGCCCTGGCCGTAGCCGGTCAGTACGAACACGCCCTTGCCGCCGACGCGATGGGCGAGTACGACGTCGGTGATTTTATCGCCGACGGTGAAACTGGCTGCCAGATCGAGGTCCAGATCGTGCGCGGCGTCTTCGAGCATCTTCGTTTTGGGTTTGCGGCAGTCGCACTCGACGTTGTACGGCGCAACCTTGCCCTCGGCCACGTGTGGGCAGAAGTAGATGCCGTCCAGGTGCGCCCCCTCGGCGGCGAGCAGCTCGTCTAGCCGTCGGTGCACCTTGGCGATCAATTCGAAAGGAAAATACCCGCGCGCCGCGCCGGCCTGGTTGGTGGCCAGCACGACCGGCACGCCGGCTTCGTTCAACCGTCGAATGGCCGCGGCGGAATGGGGCAGCAATTCCAGACGATCCACATGGTTGACGTAACCCACTTCGCGGGTGACGGTTCCATCGCGATCTAAAAAGACGGCTGGTTTGGCCAACAGCGTTCCTCCACGATGTCGATCAGGCGCGTCAATGAATCCGCCTCGCCGGCCAGCTCCAACGAAGCGACCAGCACCGTCGTGCCCGTCGGCGGTTCGGACGGCAACTTGACGGCGTCCTTTTCGGTCGTGGCAAGATAGCAAATCCCATCCTGGGCGGCAAGTTTTGCGAGTTGGGCCAGATCGGCGTCGGTATAGGCGTGATGATCGCGGTAGGCCACGGTGCGGGCGATCGCCATGCCGCTGTCGGCGAAGGTTTTAAAAACCTGCTGCGGGCGGGCGGTGGCGGCGAAGGCGACGACGCGCGGATCGCTCAGCATCCCTGGATCGACCGTCGCGCCCGTCCGCAAGTTACGCCAAGCGACGCCTGCATAACGCAGCCGCAATATCTCGCCGTGATAGCCCGCGTGGCGCACTTCGGTTTCCGTGCGCGGATCCTCTCCCGCCGTGTTGTTGAGCACGATCACCGTGGCGCGTTGCAGCGCCGCGGGCGGCTCGCGCAGTGGGCCGGCGGGCGTGCAGCGGCCGTTGCCCAAGCCGTCGCGTCCGTGCACCAGGACAACGTCGACTGTGCGCCGCAACGCCAGATGCGAAAACGCGTCATCGCACAGCAGCGCGTCGCAGCCGTACTTTTCCACAGCCAGTTGCGCCGCCGCCGCGCGTTTCGCGCCGATGATCACCGGCACGCCGGGCAAGGCGCTCGCGAGCAACACCGGTTCGTCGCCGGCTTGAGCAGCGGACAACAAGGGAGTTTCGCCGGCGGAAACGACGGTGGTTTGTCCGGCCAACGAACCGCGATAACCGCGGCTGAGCACCGCCACTCGTCGTCCGCGTTGTTGCAGCGCGCGCGCCAGGAAAATCGTCACCGGGGTTTTGCCCGTGCCGCCCAGAGTCAGGTTGCCCACGCAGATCACCGGGCAGGGCGCTTGATAGACGGTTGCATGGCCGCCAGCGTAACGAGCCGCCCGCAGGCGCATCGCCGCGCCGTACAACCAGCCGAGCGGCGCGAGCAACCAGCCGATCGTGCGCCATAAAAAACCGGGATCCCGCATATACAGGATCCCGGCGATGCGCTCGGAAAAACTCAACCGAAGGCTCCGCTATTTGAAGAGTTTGGCGAACCGGCTCATCACGCCGGCGTTTTTACTCTCCATCAGTTGGTCCAACTCACCGTCGTCCAGGTAAATGCCCAGACACTCGGTGCACTTGTCGATTTTCACGCTTTCAAATTCCAACTCGACCATTTCCATGCCGCATTTGGGGCAACGCATCCAGTGCTGCTCTTTAAGCTTTTTACGTTCCTCGGCTTTGAGACGTTCGTGTTCTTTTTCGAGAGCTTTCTTCTTGCGTTCGAACTCCATCTTGGCGAAGTACTGGTCTTCGTTCTTTTTAGCTCCGCCTTTGACAATTTCACTCATTTCGCACTCCCTTTATATTCTCAAATTCAAGCCGGCTGGGCTGCCAGATTCCAGGATGTGCTAATGATTCGATTCGCCGGCAGCTTGATCGGGTACGTTTGGCGCGAACTACTCTTCCTCTTCATATTCGCGCCAGATGGCCCGGTATTTGCCGATGATATAGGTATACGTCAACATGACGCTGTATTCATAGTAATCGTCGTTTTCCAAGCCGGTGCCGTACGAGGCGTCCAGGCGCAAGCGATGGTTGAGGGCAACCTGCCAGCCGACGCTGCCGAAGGCCGACAAGCCCCAGTTGTCCTCTTCCTCATCGCCGATTTCGACCATGTTGTAACTGGGTACCAGGCCAACGTTATAGAAAATGTCTCGGGTCGGGTAATCCGACACCGCCAAGGGCAACGAATGCGACTGGTACAGTTCCGGCGCCCAGTAAACGGCGGTGAGGTTCGGCTGCTGATCGTCGTAGGTCATCCAGGTGTAGCCATAGCCGGGCGTAAAGTACGGACCGTCGAAGAAGGTGTAACCGGCGGCCGCGTTGATCAGGTCGGACTGGTTGTCGTTGACCAGATCCGAATCGTCCACCCAGGCGTGACGGTATTCGCCGGAGAGGGTCAGCCGGTCGACCGGCCAGACGCGCAACACGCCGCCGAGGTTGTCGTCGCCGATGCCTTCTTCCATGGCCAGCAGCGTCTGGCGCATGTCTTCGCGGAAGTAATAGCCTTCCAGACCGACGTAATCGTAGATGTTCCCGCTGACTTCGGCGAGGTAATTGTGTGTATTGTCGATGCGGTCGTGGATGTTGTACGTATACTCGCCGCGAACGGCGGCTTCGCCGAACAAACCGACTTTTGCGCCGACGGTCGGGCTGATGCGGTCGATCATTTCAGTGTTGGTGTCCAGGTGCCGCGCGGCAGTCACCTCGCCAAACGCTTCTGCTCCATCCCAGAAACGATAGGTGAACCGGCTGCCTCCGCGATAGGTGCCCAGGTAGGAATCGAACCGCTTGGCCTCTTGATAACCGGCGAAAACATCGACGGTCGGCGCGCTTTCATAACGCACGCGTTCGAGACCGGCCAGCGCTTCTTCGTTGCCCGGCGAATAGATCAACGCCATTTTGTATTCATGGCGCGCGCTGCTCCACATGCCCGACATCAGATAGAGGTGACCCAACGCCAGATGGTAGTAGGCGTTTTCCGGATTCTGCCGGACCAACTCTTCGTAGATGTACCGGGCCCGCTTGTAGCGGTTATGCGCCATCAACTCCTCGGCCAGACGGATGCGGTAGCGCTCCTCCGCCTCGTTCATTCCCGGAGGGCCTTGAGGCACCCCCGGACCTCCGGCATACGCTTTGCCCGGCCAGTTGAACCACTCGTCGAGCAGTTGGCTGGTCTGGACATATTCGATGTTATAAAGCTTGAGGAATTCGCGCGCTTCCTGGTCCTTCGGATCGATGACCAGAATGCGTTTGTATTCGACGATTGCTTCGTCGACTTGGCCGGCGCCCTTGTAGGAACGGGCAAGACCGCGGCGGGCGCGCACGTTCCACGGATCGTCGGCGGCGACGTACTCGAGGTTGACGATCGCATCGCTGTACATGCCCAGCGCGAGATACGCCCAACCCAGTTCCAGGCGGACCTGTTTCTCTTCCGGCTTTTTGTCGACGAGAATTTTAAGTTGCTCGACCGATTCGGCGTAGCGCTCGGCGTAGTTGAGATTCAACGCGTACTGCAGGCGGTATTCGTCATCGTCCGGATTGTCCTCGACGAGGATTTTATAATGGTCGGCCGCTTCGGCGAATTTCTCCTGGCTGGCATAAACGTCGGCCACCAAAAGGCGGACCTCTTCGTTCTTCGGTTCGTATTCCAGCACCTTCAGGCCGTGTTCGACAGCTTTGTCGAACACGGCCTGAAGGTGCTGGAATACGAACCGAAGAACGAAGAGG
>DAINPV010000031.1:0-20463 GCA_036743315.1 bacterium
ATCCGCGCCGACGTGCGCATCATTGTGGCGACCAACCGCAACCTGGACGAGATGGTCGGTAAGGGTGAATTCCGCGAAGACTTGTATTTCAGGCTCAATGTGTTTCCGATCCTCATACCGCCGCTGCGACAACGCAAGATCGACATTCCGGCGTTGGTCCATCATTTCCTGGACAAGAAAACCAACGAGCTGAAGATTCCGATTCAGCCGTCGCTCGCGCCTACCGCGATGCAGCGCCTGGTGGATCACGACTGGCCCGGCAACGTGCGCGAACTGGAGAACCTGATCGAGCGCGAGCTGATTCTCAACAAGGACGGCGTGCTGCGGTTCAACCAGTTGATCGTGAAGTCGGCGCGCAAGTTGAAGGAGAGCGAGGAATACCGCTATCGGCCGCTGCCGTTGGACGAGATGATCGCCCAACACATTCAATTCGTGTTGAAAAGAACCAACGGGCAGGTGCACGGGCTCAACGGCGCGGCGCGGCTGTTGGGGCTCAATCCCAGCACGTTGCGCAGCAAGATGAGGAAGTTGGGTATTCCCTACGGGCGGGAATTTCCGGGAGGCCGACGTGCGTTGAAAGCATAAAGCGTCATTCGCGCGGGTTTGCGCTTGACGCTGTTCGCCGCTGCCCGTTACCATCGCCGCGGAGATCAAGCGGCGGTGAGAAAATATTTTACAAGTACAGTACGTCTATTGCGCATCGCCGCGGTGGTGCTTGCGCTGACGATCGTGACCGATGTCGCACTGGTGCACACTTTTGATCGCGAGGATCTGTTCCTGCGCACCACGGGACATTCGCTCGCGTCCCTGCCGTATCTGCTGCAACGCTACGAACGCCACGACGGCCGGTCGGTCGTTTTCCTGGGCGCCTCGGTGGTGCACGGATCGTCGTACACGAAGCCGGAACAGACCGCGCCGCTGGTCGTCGAGCGCCTGTTGCGCCGGCGCCCGGAGACGGCCGACGTGCGTTGCTTCAATTTCGCCGTGCCCTCGGCCACGATGGGCGATCTGTATTGCCTGCTGTCCCATTTTAAAACGAACAAGCCCGATTTGATCGTGCTGACGATCAACCCGAAGTTTTTCTGCCGCGCCGTGTTCAGCGAGGCACCGGTGCGCTTTCCGCGGATGTGGGGGATGACCGCGCCGGAGGATCGCGCGCGTATCGCGTCACACGACGGACTGACTTTCGCGCAAAAACAGTCGGCGCTGCTCAACGAAACGATCCGCCGCCATTGGGCGCTGCCGCGCTGGCTGCCGCTGTGGGGCGAGCGCTTGAGCGGGGCGCCCAATCCGCTGGGCGAGGCGTTGATGAGAAACCTGGCCGAACCGTTGGGCGAGGAGTTCGTCAATCCGAACCGCCCCAAACCGTTCCTGCGCGAACCGTACCGCTGGCGCAAACTGAGCGAGGTGAAGGTCGGCTATCTGTACAAAGCGTACGCCGAACTGCCGCCGCGTGAAGAAAACACGAATTTCTTTTTTCTCGAGCAGATCCTTGCGTTGGCGCGTGAAAACGATTTCGCCGTGCTGCCCTACATCACGCCGTTCAACCGGCCGATGAACGATGAGCGCAAGATCTTGTCGGTGCGCGAATACGCACGCTTTCTGCAAGAGACGCTGACGGTCGTGCGGCGCAACCGCTACCGGCTGTTGAACCTGACCGATGCGGTCGAGTCGCGCTGGTTCGGCGACCTGGATCATCTGCTGGTCGAGGGGCACGAGCAACTGGCGCATGCGCTGCTCGAACCGATCGCCGCCGAGGTGGCGCGATGAACTGGACGGACGTCGCCTTCGCTTTGCTGGTCGGCGCGGCCTGGTTGGTTTATCGCCTGCTGCCGGCGCGCGGGCGCGGTCATTGGTTGACGCTCGTGTCGATTGCCGTTTTCGCGCTGGAGGGCCCGGCCACCTTGGGCGTCGTCGCCGCGATGGTCGCCTGGACGTGGTGGTGGGGTACACGCATCCACGGCGCGTCGGCCAAACGTCGGCGCGTCGGCGCGGGCGTTGCGGGGTTGCTGCTGGTGCTCGCGGCGGGCAAATACGGCGACTGGCTTTTGGGAATGGTCGGTCTGTCGGCGCTGACGAGCGTGCGCACACCGAGCTGGCTCGGTCCGCTGGGCATGAGCTATTTCGTTTTCCGGATGATCGGCTACCTGGTCGATGTCGCGCAGGGCAAGCACGCACCGGGCGGCGCCTGGGCGATCGCCGGGTACGCGTTGTTTTTCCCGACGCTGCCCGCCGGGCCGATCGAGCGCTACGAAGCCTTCGCACCGCAGGCGCGGGCAGGCGCGGGACCGACGCTGGAAGACCTGCGCACCGGCGCGTTGCGCATTGCGGCCGGTCTGTTCAAGAAGGTCGTGCTCACCGATTTTCTGTTGGAATGGGCCAAGTTGATGCGCGAACCGCAAACGTACGGCGCCGGCTGGATGTGGGTGGCGCTGTACGCCTACACGCTGTACATCTACGTCGATTTTTCCGGCTACTCGGACATGGCCATCGGCGTGGCGCGCTTGTTCGGCATCCGCATCCGCGAGAACTTCAACTGGCCGTACCTACGCACGAATATATCGGAGTTTTGGCGGCATTGGCACATGAGCCTGACCGCGTTCATCACCGAATACATTTACTATCCGCTGGGCGGCAACCGCAAAGGGCTGACGCGCGCGGGCGTGAACACGCTGATCGCCATGGGGCTGTGCGGCCTGTGGCACGGCGCGGGCTGGCACTTCATCGCCTGGGGGCTGTACCACGGCGCGGGCCTGACGATCTACCGCATCTGGCGCATGCTGCGCGGGAAATACGGTTGGCATCGTCCCGACAGCAAGCCGCGCCGGGTGCTGGCCTGGGCGGCGACGTTCCATTTCGTGGCGTTGGGTTGGGCGCTGTTTTACATGTCGTTGGGCGAAGCGGTGCGTTTGTACCTGACGCTTTTCGGTTTGGGAGGATAAGCGATGCTCAAACGGTGGTTGATCGACCTCGGCCTCGGTCTGGCGATTTACGGTGGAGTGATGCTGTTGATTCTGTTCAATGCCGAGCGTAACAGCGGTTTTTTATACGCGCTGTTTTAGCCCGGCACGGCGATGTACAAAAACGCCAGCGTGAGAATGCCCACCGTTTCGGCGATGCCCATCGCGATGATCAGAAACGCGAAACCCTGACCGCCTTCGGCCAGACAGCGCACCGCCGCCGCGCCGATTTTACCCTGCATCCAGGCGCTGAACATTTCGCCCAGGCCGCAAGCCAGACCCAGACCGAACAGCAGGCCGCCGGAAGCGGCCACCACTTCGGGCGACAGCGCGACCATCTTGCGCATGAGGATCATCGCGTAGAGCGTCTGCGAAATCGGCATGCCCACCAAAATGATGTAGGTGAAGCTCAGCCGCTGACCGGCTTTGGCTTCCTTCGCCCAGGCGCCGGCGGCGGCTTGCCCGGCCGCGCCGATGCCCAGGGAACTGCCCAGGGCGCCCAGGCCCAAGGCCAGCACGAGGCCCATTTGGCCGAAGAGTTCCATCGTCACCCTCCTTTCGCGCCGTCGAGCGAAAACGGTTCGTAGGGATAGCCGCTCCAGGACATCCCCAGGCATTTGGAAAATTCAAGCATGTTCAAGCGCACGCCGTGCGCGAAAATGGCG
The DNA here is from genome assembly GCA_036743315.1 of bacterium. Lineage (GTDB taxonomy): Bacteria > Lernaellota > Lernaellaia > Lernaellales > Lernaellaceae > CALBTQ01. The sequence continues at coordinate 3,626 of DAINPV010000031.1, forward strand.
ATCATCGCCAAACCGATGTTCAGTCCGTGGCCGAAGAGCAGAACCGGCGCGCCGGCCAGCCAGGTGGCGCTCGCGGCCAGTTGCGCGGCCAGATCGTTGAAGGTCGTCGCCAGGATCGTCGAGGCCAACCCCACGGCCATCAAGCGGATGTAGCTGATGGTGTCCGAGAGCGTGCCCATCGCTTCAAGCGGGAAATTGGCCAGCCCCAGCGCGACCGTCTTGAGCGGATTTTTGCTCGGGAACGTAAACAGGATCGTCAACGCGCCGCCGCCGATCAGCAGGTAGGGCAGCGCCGGGTGCGGGCGATCCTCGAGCACGAGGATGTTCACGATCAGCAACATGCCCCAGAGGAAAACCGCCCAGCCCACGTGGGCCAACATGCGCGGGTGCGGCCACAGCTTCGCCGCGCGCCACAACTGCGCGACGGACATGTGGATCGCGCCGAGCAGGAACGAAAGACGCATGATGTCGCGCACGACGTTCTCGTCGGCGGACGAACCCTCGATCAATTTCAGCTTCGCCAGCACCGCGCCGACTTGCGCCCAGACGCCGCCGGCGGCGATCAGGTTCGTATCCCCCAGACCGAAGAAGCTGGAGACGACCACGCCCCACAGCAGCGCGCACGCGCCGATGATGACGATTAACTGCGCCAATTGCGCGCCGGCGCGCGCGGCGAGCCGGCGATAAAAGAGCAGCGCCGGCAGCAACAACACCAGGCCGTAACCGCCGTCGGCGATCAGCATCGCGGCGAACAGCGGCAAGGCGATGAGAAACGCGCCGCTGATGTCGAACTCGCGAAAGCCCGGCACGGTGCCCAGGATCTGAAACATGCCTTCGATCGGGCGCGCCCAGCGCGGCGTGCGTAGGAGGGTCGGCGGCGATTCGTCGTCGGTCGGCGGGCGCCGGCGCAAGGCGGCGACGATGCCGTGCCGCACGAGCGTTTCCTGCAGCGGCTCGACGCGATCGGCGGGCAACCAGCCTTCGATGGCGAACAGCTCGTCGGTGGCCAGACCGCCGCGCTCGGCGATCGTCCATTCTTCTTGCGCGCGCAATTCCTTTTCGGCGACCTGCATCGCGCCCAGCAGGTGCGCCAGTTGCGCCAGTTCGTCACGGTGGCGTTTGATTTGCTCGTCGATCTGCCGCGCCTCAGCGAGGATGGTGGGACGGTCGCGGGGCGGCGGCTCCAGCGCAACGGCCGCGGCGGGCAATTCCGGCGTTTGCTCGGGCAGTGATACGACGCCGACCAGATGTTCATGACGCGTCAGCGACCCGAGATCGTGCACGAATGCGGCGCGGATGTCGGCAATTTCCGCCGGCGGCAGGCGCACGAAGTCGAGACGATATTCGGCGGCATGCAACTCCTCGCGGCGCAGCTCTCCCCAGAGGGCCAGTTGATCGGCCTGGCGCATCACCAGGTTCAGACGGTTTTGCATTTCCGGCGCTTGAAAGGCGATCTCCAATACGCGGTCGGCGGCGTCCAGCGCGGAACGCTGCGGCGCCTCCCCGACGGCCGCGACGCCCGCCAATATCTGCCGCGCGCGGGCCAGTCGTTGGCGTGCGGAGAGCGTCGCCTCGTCGGCGTGCGCCTTGTCGGGTCGCACCGCGCTCAGGTGCATGACGCCCGCGTCGCGCAGCACGCGCAGAAGATCGTACTTACCCGCCGCGTCGACGACCAGGGTGACTTTTTCCATCGCGGCGATCATGGTGTTCACTCCCGCGCCAGCGGAATGCATTCGACGGTGCGCTTGCTCGCTTGCTTGGCCTTGGCAATTTTGGCGCGGCCGACGGCGGCGGTTTGTTCGTCGCCCAGGTAAATGCGGATGCGGCGGATGGCCTCTTTCGTGCGGGGGATCATCACCTTTTCGAAAAGATTGAGGCGCTGATTCACGCGGCGCAGTTCGCGATGCAGAATCTGTACTTCCTCGTGCAGCACGAGGGCTTCGGCCTGCCGCGATTCGAGCCGCCGCAGGTCGTGCACGGCCCGGTCCACCCAGGGCGCGGTGGCGAAGAGGCTGTAGCGCGGTTCGTCGAAAACCGCCTCAATGAACAAGGGCACACCGACGCCGGCGACGTTGGTGGTTTCAGTGACGACCTCGGCGGGCGTAGTCAATTCGGCGAGGTCGATGCCGGCCGGGGCGCGCAACAGCGGGCGATAGGGCGCGATCTCGTTTTCGCATTCGCGCACCGCCGTTTGCGCGCGCTGCTGTTTCGCGGCTGCCTCGAGCACGCTGATCTGCAATTGTTGCTGTTTGAGTTTGAGCGTCGGCAGGTAGCGTTCGTAGCGCGCAAGCACCTCGCGTTGCGCTTTAAGTTCCGGCCGCGTGAGCTTGATTTTTCTATGCGCCATCGCCGGTCTCCCGCGCGTCGGAGCGCGCCGTCGTTGTCGGCCAGTGCTGGTCGATAATCGAACGGCGGATGCCGACTTCCGCCGGCTCGAAACAGGCGGCGAGAATTTCCCAACAGGTGTCCAGCGCCTTTTCCAGCGGAATGTCGACCGAAAGGTCCATGATGCGGCGCTCGAACAACTCGCCGTACTTGAGCAGTTGGCGGTCCCAGTTGGACATCTCGAAGCCCATGCTGCGCTTCTCGCGGCTTTCCAACGCGCCCGCGTAAAGCTGGATGCAACTGTCCATGATCGCGCGATGATCGTCGCGCGTTTTCGCGTTGACCCGCTGCTTGAGGCGGCTGAGGCTGCCGAAAGGCTCGATGCGCCCGTTGCGCAGGTAGAACTGGCCTTCGGTGATGTAGCCGGTGTTGTCGGGCACCGGGTGCGTGACGTCGTCGCCGGGCATGGTGGTCACCGCGAGCACGGTCACCGAGCCGCCTTGCTCGAAGTACACGGCTTTTTCGTAGCGTTTGGCCAACTGCGAATACAGGTCGCCGGGATAGCCGCGGTTGGAGGGGATCTGCTCCATGATGATCGCCACTTCCTTGAGCGCGTCGGAAAAGGCGGTCATGTCGGTGAGCAGCACCAGCACGCGCTTACCCTGCAGGGCGAATTCCTCGCCGACGGCCAGGGCGATGTCGGGCACGCACAGGGCTTCGACGGTCGGTTCGGCGGCGGTGTGGATGAACATGATCGTGCGGTGCAGCACGCCGTGTTCCTTGAAGGTGTTGCGGAACATCAGGTAGTCGTCGTGGCGCAGGCCGATGCCGCCGAGGATGATCACATCGGCCTCGGCCTGCAGGCCGATGCGCGCGAGCAGCTTGTTGTAGGGTTCGCCGGCGGGGGCGAAGATCGGCAGCTTCTGCGAGACGACCAGCGTGTTGAACACGTCGATCATGGGGATGCCGGTGCGGACCATTTCATCGGGCATGGCACGCACGGTCGGGTTGACTGACGGACCGCCGATTTCGATCGTCGCGTCGAACAGGTTGGCGCGGCCGTCGCGCGGCTTGCCGGAACCGTCGAAGATGCGCCCGTAGAGATTTTTGCTGAAAGGGATGCGCATCGGGTGGCCGAAGAAGCGGATTTTATCGACCGTCGAAACGCCCTGCGTGCCGGCGAACACCTGCAGCGACACCTGATCGCCTTCGAGGCGGATGATCTGCGCGAGCGACACGCCCAGCTTGGTGTGCAGCACGGCCAGATCGTCGTAAGCCACGCCGGTGGCGGTGACGTTGACGACGCTGCCGGCGATGCGGGTGATGTGGTCGTAGTAGCGTCTCATGACACATGCCCCCGGTGCGCGATGAACGCGTCGATGTCGGCGAGCATGGCGTTGAAGCGCTCCGAGCCGGTCGCCTGGTAGTTCAGGTTGCGGAACAGATCGGTGGCCCGGACCATGATCCGCCGCGCCTGCTCTTTGTCGGCGAAAGCGAATTCGGTGGCGATCAGCGCGAGGATCTTGCCGAAGACCAACCGCTGGCGGTCGGCGGTGGTGGCCGCATCGACTTGGTCGAAGGCGTTTTGTTGCAGGTAGACCGCGTCGAAAAATTCGGCCTTGAGCATGGTGGTGAAGTCTTCGACGCTCGTGCCTTCCTCACCGACGACCGCCATCATCTGCTTGATCTCGTTGCCCTCGCGCAGCAGGCGGCGGGCGATGTCGACGTCGGCGGCGGCGATGATGCCGGGGTAGGTCGACCAACTGTCGAGCGGATCGATCGCGGGGAAGCGGCGGGCGTCGCTGCGGGCGCGCGACAAGCCGTGGAAGGCGCCGACGACCTTGAGCGTCCCCTGGGTGACCGGTTCCTCGAAGCTGCCGCCGGCGGGCGAGACGGTGCCGCCGATCGTCACCGAACCGCTCGTGCCGTCCTTGAGGCGCAGGCAGGCGGCGCGCTCGTAGTAGTTGGCGATGCGGCTTTCCAGGTAAGCGGGAAAGGCTTCCTCACCGGGAATCTCTTCGAGGCGGCCGGAAAGTTCGCGCAGCGCCTGCGCCCAGCGCGAGGTGCTGTCGGCGAGCAGCAGCACGTTCAAACCCATCTGACGGTAGTATTCGGCGAGGGTGACGCCGGTGTAGACCGAGGCTTCGCGCGCCGCGACGGGCATGGACGAGGTGTTGCAGATGATGATCGTGCGTTCCATCAGCGAGCGGCCGGTGCGCGGGTCGGTCAGTTCGGGAAATTCGCGCAGCAGCTCGACGACCTCGCCGGCGCGTTCGCCGCAGGCGACGACCACGCAGATGTCGATTTCCGCGTGGCGCGAGGTGATGTGCTGCAACACGGTTTTGCCCGCGCCAAAGGGCCCGGGGATGCAATAGGTGCCACCGAGTACGATGGGGAACATCGTGTCGATGATGCGGATTTTGGTGACCAGCGGTTCGGTGGGCAGCAGCCGTTCGCGCGAAACGTTCAGCGGCACTTTCACCGGCCAGGTCTGCGTCATGGTGATCGGCTGCCGTTTGCCGTCTTGATCGACGAGCACGGCGATCTCGTCGGCGATGGTGTAGTCGCCGGGTGCGGCGAGCGAGGCGACGGTCCATTCGCCTTCCCATGAGAAGGGGACCATGATCGCATGGGCGAACAAACCTTCGGGCACCGTACCGAGGCGTTCGCCGGCGGTAAGCACCGCGCCGGGCGCAACCGTGGGAGTGAAGGACCAGCGGAGCGTATCGTCGAGCGCGGGCAGGTAATTGCCGGACTTGAGATGCGCGCCGATGGCGGCGGCGAGCTTGGGCAGCGGATTTTGCAGACCGTCGTAGATCTGGCCGAGCAAGCCCGGGCCGAGCGCCACGCGGATCAACTCGCCGGTGAATTCGACTTTGGCGCCGACGCGCAGGCCGCGCGTTTCCTCGAAAACCTGCAAATCCACGTCGGTGCCGCGAATGCGGATCACCTCGCTGAGCAGCCGTGCGCCGTCGGCGCGCAGGCAGTAGGCGACGGTGTTGAGCACGGCGTATCGCTCGACCTTGGCGGTGACCATGTTGCCGAAAACGGCGGTGATCGTGCCTGCGAACATGACGGCCTCTATCCGTCGCCGGGCGCGGATTGCATTTCGTGCCAACGCGCCAACAACACCAGCGCGCGCGCGTAGGCGGCCACTTCGTCGCTGGAGAAACCGAACCAACCGCCATTGGCCTGCAGCCACTCCCATCGGCCTTGGTCGAGGACGCGGGCGGCGGCCAGCGGGTTGTCGGCGGCCGCCCAGGAGGCGACGAGGCTATCGATGAAGGCGGCGGATTCGGTGAGCTGTTCGGCGACAAAATACTCTTCGGGAGAAAGTCCCAGTTTCCGTGCGCGCTCGGCGGCAACGGCATTGCGCAGAGTGACTTCGAAGCCGGCCCAGCGTTGTAGGAACGGGCAGGCAAGCAGGCTTGCGAGCGAAGCGGCGCGTTGGAAGTAGGTTTCCCACAACAGGTCGGCGGCAAAGGCATGGCGCTCGGTATCGGCGGGCGTGAAGTCGGCGGGCAAGGGCGCTTCCCCGTTCATCTGCTCCTCGCTGAGCACCAGCGGCATTGCGGCGATTTTTTCCCCGGCAAGGATGCTCTGGCGGTGCAGCAGGTCCTGCTCGAGGAAGAGGGTGTCGACGATGGCGCGCAGGGGCGGCTCAGCGTCGACAAGACTTTGCAACTGCGCCGGATTAAGCGGCGGTTTCTCACCCAATGAGGGCAAGGTGGGCAGCGAGGTGATCAGATAAAAAAAATTCTCTCATGACGACCGCCGGGTCGTTATTTTTTCGCCACCGCTTCCCGTAAGCTTTCCCGCACCTGCTCGGTGACCAGATTGCCCAGATATTCGCCGATGGAATCGACGGTCACTTCCACGGTCGATTCGCGAACGGTGTACTCAAATCCCTGCTTCTTCAAGGTGCCGAATAGGTTGAATTTCTGCAGCGGCCCATGCTCGTCGCGCAACCGGGCAAGGGCCAGATTTTTCACCTGTTCGACCGCATCGGGAGGCACGCGGATTTCGATGGTCTCCTGCCGCTGGGCGTCCTGTGTGGCGTATTGGCGCATCATGTCGCGGATCAGCTCGGCGAGGAATGCCGGATCGGCGAGTACGGCGCGCACTTCGTTTTCCAGAATCACGCGCAGGGAATGCGAAATGTTTTCCCGCAACTGCAAAATGGCGTCGCGTGCGGCCAGGGCGATTTCATTTTTGTTTTGCTCGGTAAGTTTTTTCGCATCGGCTTGCGTGGTGCGCAGGATGTTTTCCGCCTGCAAATGCGCTTCGCGGAGGATCGTTTCCGCTTGCTGCCGGGCTTCGGCGATTACCTGCTCGGCCGCTTGCCGGCCGGCCTGAACGCCTTCCTCCTGCAGCTTGCGGACGAATGATTCGATCGATTCCGGCATGGCGCACTCAACTTTTCCGACAATTGATTTTCTTAATGTTTATGCAAGTTTCCCTTAATATTTATTTAGTCTCTAATTTCCGTCTGTCAAGAAAGGGGCAAACGATTTGCCTGGTGGGCGTCGTTGCCGATTCCCAAACAGAAAAAATGCCAACTATGCGAAATAATTTACAGGTTTCGGTTTTCAAGCAAGGCGGGCGGTCTTATTAATTAATCAAGAGGTAAAAAAATAGAGAGGGGGAGAGCATGGGCCAACACCAAATTGTGTCGCAAAAGTTGTTGGATCTGATCCATCATCACGCCGACGAAATTACGAACAATTGGTTAAAGGATATTAAAACAAACGACACTACGCCGACTTACGCCGCATTCGATCAGAAAAAACTGTATACGCGCGCCTATCGCGTGTACAGCAATCTGGGCAAGTGGATTTCCCGCGAGACGACCAAAGAGGATATCAAACACACCTATTATGAATTGGGACGCAAGCGCTGCCAGGAGGGATTTCCGCTCTCCGAGGTGATTCAGGCTTTTGCGCTGACCCGACGACATTTGTGGTTGAAAGTGCTCAACGAGGGATTGCTGAACACGGCGATGGATTTGATCGAAGCGCTCGAACTCAACAACCGCGTCGTACTGTTTTTCGACCGGGCCGTCTTTTATGCCGCACAGGGATACGAGGATGCGTGCCGCGAAGCAGGTAAGGATTGAACGGCCGGATACATAAAGCTGATTAAGGCTGTTGCTGGCATGGCGCAGGCGGCCGGTTGGGTAGGGCGTCGATGAATTCCTTGATCGCCCGGCCCTGTTCGTTGTCGCCGGCAGAGAAACTCACGCCGATTTGCTTGATCGACTCGTTCTTGACGATGTTTTTCACCTGCGCCGGCAGGGCGACGACCTCTTTACCGTTGGGCAGGTTGAAAGACATTTTGATTTCCTGCAGTTCAGGCAGGTTTAGCCAATTGGCGCAATCGACCAAGGCGCCACCGCTGCTCAGGTCGATGATCAACGCCTTTTCTTCAAAGCCGTCAATGCTTACGGGAATCAGCGTTTGCAGACGCGAATGCCTGCGCAGAGTCTTGGTTTCCATAATCGTCGGGTAGCTCAACAGCCACAACCGGGTGGGCGCGACCACTTTACGCAACAGCGTCGTGTTGAAAGCATAGACAACGCCGTCGAGGATGAAACGCACGGTGACGAATTCGTTGGTGCGCAGTTCGACTTCCTGCCCGTTGATCATCGGCGCGTCAATAATGAAGAAATCGTCATGGTACCAGCCATGTACGTTTACTTTGCATCGGACTTTCTTAAACTGATGGACGAGATCCAGATATAAATCCAAGCCGACAATGAAGTTCGGCCGTTTTTGATGCGATTCGAGCAGGGCAATGGTCGCTTCACTGGTCGTCATTATCGCTTTCTCCGCGGCAATTCTTCGTAATCGCTCTTGTCTGTTTGCATAACCAAGTTGTCCGGAACAGATCGAATTAGTATTCGAAAGTGGATATTTATACACTTTCCATTATTAAATCAACTTTTTTTCCAATTGCTCCGACGTTTGGCATCGATGCCCTTTTTCAGTCGATTTTACTTATCGTCGAAAAATTGACGGATCTTTATCATCATATTAAGGACAATGTATTATTTAACCGGCTTACTTTTCCAGCAAGCAATCCAGAAAACTCATGCCTTCGCCCTTTTGTTTGACAGCCAGCAGCGGAATTTGCGTTTTATGGATCAGCCGTTGGGTGACGCTGCCCAGCATACTGCCGGCGGCTGATTTCCGTCCGCGGGCGCCGATGACCACCAGGTCGACCGGGTGAGCGCGTGCTATTTCGCGAATGGCCTGATAGACCCGTTTGTATAATTTGAAGACCGGTTTGACTTCCACCCCTAGGCAATCGGTGCGCGCGAGGAATTTATTGCATTCCTCACGAGCCAGCCCTTCCATGATCGCGGCGAATTCCCCATAGCTTTTGCCCGTTTTATAATAACCTGTCGGCACCCGGTAAGCGTGCACGCATTTGATCTGGGGAACATCGGCGGCGCGCGCCAGCATGACGGCGACCTCGAGCGCGGCTTGTGCATGATCGGAAAAATCGACCGGCGCCAACAAGGAACGCAGGCGGGGCGGCGTTTGTTCGGGCACGATGCACACCGAGCACGGGGCGTAGCGCGCCAATTTGACAGCCAGGGCTCCGCCGTTCTCCGACTCCTGCGGGCGACCGACCAACAGCAGGTCGATTTCCTTGTATTTGACGCGTTGGAGCATCTCCAACAGCGGCGAACCTTCGACCACCTCGTATTCGGTGGCCGGCGGCCAATCGTCCCCGACGCACTTGAACACTTGATCGATCATCCGGGTACGCGCGAATTCATCGGCCGTTTGCAGCAGGATCGGATACTTGTTGCCGACGTACTTGGGCACATCGTCGTTGTTGAGCACGTGGATGAAAGTGATTTTCGACGGTTTCAGCAGGCGGGATAACTCCTTGGTGAAACGGATGACCGCTTCGTCGCAGATGTTCAACGACAGCCCGACCAAGAATCGCTTGAAGCGATACATGAACCAGTACCCCCCACTATCAAGGTAAATCGCTGGAGAGCAAAGGCAAGGAGGCAATTGCCTAAAAGCGGATCGATGGGAAAGCGAGTAAATTATATTAGCAAGAGATTGCTTTCCGGCATTGTGTTTTGTACATTGCCGGACAGGTTCGGTTAGGCCCGCACGGAATGATCAGCAGCGAATTCGATAAAACTGAAAAGGATCGACGGTCGATTATTATCGAACTGGCGGCGAACGTTTTAGGCAGGTTGGCTTTTGAAAGCGCATAACAACCATCGGTCGCAAAGAAGGTATTTGCACGTTCTAATTCCAGCTGTTTTATTGTTACTACCGTTTACGGCTTCGATTTGCGCTCCCTTGCGAGCGCTGGGTATTTTCACCGGCGACGCCGCATTTATTTTCGGCTGCATCGCTTACTTCGGTTATTTTTTTCGCACCGGATTGTTATCCTTGCCGAATGCTCTGGAATGGATAGTGTTGGTTTTCTTGTTCGTTTTTCTGTGGTGGCGACGGAAGGATCCGTTGGTTCCGCAACGAATCATACTTCGCTTCATTTCACTTTTCCTGATTTACATGGTTTTTCGCACCACCGTATTGTTATCCATCACCGGCGGCCTGGCGTTGTATCGTCATTATCTGGCCGCCGGCTTCGTCTGGCTCGGATTGAACGTCGGGATGCTCTTGTTTTCGTTGCGTCAAAAGGAACGAAAACGGTGGGGAATCGCTTTGTTGATGGCAGCTGTCGGTTTGGCGATTGTCCTGAGTTCGATTCATGAAACGGGCTTTCGCTCAGAAGAAGCCGTTTTCGGGCTCTTGCTGGGCATCGCCATCTGGCTCGCTTTCCGCTGGATTTCACTAGGACGCCGCCGGCTGTTGAGTTATGTGCTTCTATCCGCAGCCGTGTTGATCGGCATGGCGGGATTAATGGGTCTTGATTTGGTCACGGCGGCCGTGGCGACGATGCGCACTGAATCCTTGATTCAATGGGTCGACCGTACTGAGCATGGCGGGTATGACATGGAATCATTCGCCGACGGACAAGATCTTTATGTGGCCGCCGGCCATTTGCTGCGTTACTGCAACGCGAAAAGCCCGCCATGCGCGAAGCATCCCCGGCATATTGGGGCGCAACGTATGGCGATCGATCAAGCATCCGGTCGAATTTTCGTGCTGGCGTTCGTTCGTTACGAGCCGGATCAGGACCGGTGGGATGATGTGTATATTTACGATTGGGAGACGAATCTGGTCGGTTCGCTTGATTATCGGGGCTGTAGTGGAGCACTTTATGTTTATTATAACCAGCCGTTTCGCAGAGTATTTTATGCCTGCGAAGCCAGCAACAACATTGTCATCCATGATGAGACGACCGGCAGCTATCAATCGCTGGACGGATACTTGGCGACAAACGTCATGGCCTTTAACGAAACGGGAGATCAAACATATGTGCTGCCGGTTCTGGATCGGTTCATCGCCGTGTTGGACACAAAAACCGGCTCCTTGTTGAAAAAGAAGCGTGTCGTTTTTCCCGTTTACGGTCTGGTAGACGATCCAAGGCATAACGTGATTTTCACCACACGCTTTATTTTAGGCGATGTGATTGTCCGGAACCCCAAGACGCTCCAACCGATGCAAACGATACGCATCGATCCGGGACCGCGCGATGTGACTGTCGACAAAAGTCGTGAATTGCTGCTTACGCCGAACTATTTTATCGGTACCTTGGGGGTGATCGACATGAATTCACGACGGGTCGGACGAATGTTCGCCGGCGTGCGCGCCCGGGGTGTTTTTTTCGATGCGAAAACCGATCGCCTCTATTTCGCCTCCAGCGCCGGCATCGGTTTCTACCGGGGGGCGGATTTGTCGCAGGCTTATTATTCCAGGGGCTTTTGGTTCGATTTGCTGGAACTCGGCCGTTTGCTTGCGGCACAAGGTGTCAGCCGGTTTTTCCGTTATTTATTGGGCTTTAAAGCATTGATGTGAAGAAGGCGACGTTTTCGACAAACCGCTCTGGCCGCTCTCGCCGAAGGGGAAAATAACGAGCGCAAAAGTCCGACGGCGATGGGTTTCAATCGAAAGGACGAGACGCTTTTTTTCCGGTTGTAGCAGTATCGTTGCGGCACTTCGCAGATGTTTGGGTCGTAGGTCAGGCAGCGCAGAAGAAACGCGGTGTTGCCGTCAAAATGACGTCCGGTAAAAACATTTTCACCCTTGGCGTCATTGAACACGGTTTTGACAAATCCCAACCGGTAAGCACGATAAAAAATGGAAAAATCGCTTACCTGCGGATGGGGAAAAGCCATACTTAAAACAGCGTTGCCCAAGCGGCTGATCCATCTCCGGACCAGGGGAAAGCCGACGATTTCTCCACCGGCTCGATACCGCGTGGCAATCACGATGTCATATTGCTGATCGACGCGGTCGATCATGGTGGTCATGATACCGATGTCGCTGGTTCCGTCGCCCTCAAGGCAGATCAGGCAATCGTTATCGTCGGCCGCGGATATCGCCTCGCGATAACCGTCAAACAACGTGCGAGGAGCTCCTTGGTTGGTTGCATGGTGGATGACTTTAATCGACTCCGTTTGCCGCGCGGCAAAATCTTCGATCTGCTGCGTTGAACCGTCCGTGCTGCCGTCATCCACAACGATGAAGCGTCGTTTGCGGTTCGTCAACACGTTACTTGTTTCCTGGAGCACGATGGAAATAGTCTCGACTTCATTATAAACGGGAAGCACGACGTGAATCACACGCCCCTTTCCGTCAATCTCCATGGATAATTGGTTGTGGGGATTAGTCCGGTTTGTGGTCGCATGCTTGCTCGGAGAGGCGGCGAAATCTGTCATGGATACTTATATGCCGGCGCTGACGGCATCCTCATGATCTTCTTTTTCGTTGTTTGAACGGCTTTCGTTATGCATTACCACCTTGCCGGCTCCGGTAGAATGAAAAATTGAAATTTACCATAACAGGTAACCCGGCTTTCGTCTATGTTGATGCTCCGGAAGGCGGCGGTAGGGGTGGCTACCTTCCCAGTTTGCGCAGCGTGGTCAAGCTGAACAGGTTCGGTGAGAGGCCGATGTTCTGCTTTTGCGAATGCCAAAAGAAAGCGGTGGCATGCTCGCTTTGAATGTCCACGACCAGCGACAGCGCGACCGACGGGGGCAAACGCGCCGGGTCGGCCGATTCGTTGGCGGCGTTGAGCAAGACCTTCCAGAGCAGTCCTTTGCGGTCGTAAGCGGATTTGGTGAGGATGTGCGAGGATTCGGCGTCGATGGTGAAGACCATACGCGAGTAGGGGTAATCCGGGAACTTGGGCGTGGCTTCAACGATGTAGGTCGGGCGCAGTTCCCATTTCATTTGCGGATTCCAGTAGGGTGCGGTTTCCAGATCGAAAGCGGCGCCCTCGTTGCCTTTCCCGATGGTCACGCCGGCGTGCATCGGCGCAAGCATGGTGGTCTTTTTGATCAGCTTCCAGTTCATCCATTCCGGGCTGCCGGTGTAGCCGCGGACGTCTTCGTAAAGCAGATCGGTGTTGTTCCACGATTCGCCGCGCAGACCGAAGGTCAAGCGGATCGAACGTCGTTGGGGGGGCAAATAGAGCCAGCCTTCGGGTTCTTTCGGTTCGAGGTAGCCGAAATAGAGCGAGGAAAACCCTTTTTTATCCAAAGGTTGCAGGGCGGAGGTCAGGGTGGCGACGATGACGCCCTTGTCGACCAGGCTGGGAATGGCCGGCAGCGGCGGGATGTCGGTGCGGAACTTGGCGCGGTGGATCGTCAGCGTGCGCCATATTTCCGAGCGCTCGATACCGCGCTTGGCGCTGATCCAATAGACGGCGAAGACGCTTTCGCTGTCGTCGCCGACGTAGGCGAGGGTGTAGTTCCAGGCGATTTGGCGCCCGTCAGCCGGAGCGGGAAAAGGCATGCCGCCTTGGTAGCCTTCGATTTCTCGCTCCTTGATGGCATCGCCGATTTCCACCAGATGCGTTTGCCCGCGATAAGCATTGGTGGCGGCGATATAGCCGTCGCTGGGCGCATAGGGACGATAATCGGCGGTGGGCATGGACATGCCCGACTTTTTCACCAGGGTGAGAGCGGCTTCGGGAACGATTTCAATGAATTGGTCGATGTTGCCACGGTTGATGACCATGCCTGGTGTGTATCCGGGGACGGACAAGGCCGGGGAGAAGCCGACGCGGGCGCCCCAATCGGCGCGAGTCAGCGGTTGCCCCTCATCGGCCGGCGCAGCGGCAATCAGGGGAAGAATAGCAAGCAATGCGCTTATGACAAGAACCATTGTTCCAGTTTGGATAGTCTTCATGGTCCATCCTGTGAAATGCGTTATTAACTTCCGTAAAACCCTTGTGAAATTCACGACTAAACAGCGATCTAGATAGTTCCGTTTATGAAACTTATAACGGTCGAAGCGAAAAGAAAGGCTCGTCCAATCCCGATCGATCCATAAAAGAACATAACATTACGAAATATGAGGAAGTTTAGCATTAAAGGCTAACTAATTAAAGTACAATTTAAATTATCTGCTGTTGGATGATGAATGCTTGACATTTCCCGGTGTCGATTCTAATCTGAATCAGCTTGTAGGAGTAGTTCACAATTCGAATATTTTCGATAACTTTACAGGAGGCGGAGATGCGCAAGTATGTCTTCTTGACCCTGCTGATGGCTCTTAGTGTGGCCTTGGGTCTGGTCATCATGATCGGCTGCGGCGACGATGACGACGACGATAACGACGATGGCGGCGACGATGACGACGACGGCGGTGCGGATTCATTACGTGCTCATGTGGTCGATTTCCAGAACCAGGATCTGGCGCTGCAGGGCGTGTTGGTCGAGGCGCTGGACAACGTTACCGGCGAACCGTTCGATCCGCCCATTCAGGTGACTTCGCCGGAAGACGGCTGGGTGACGCTGACCGGCTTCCCCGAAGGAGTGACTCAGGTGGCGATTCGCTGCTCGCGTGACGATTATATGGATACGATGCAGTACAACTTCGATGTCGGCGCGACCGAAGAGGAGTTTTTGGTCGTGGCGCACGATACGCGCGACATCGTGGTCGGCACCTTGGGCGTGACGCTGGACACCACCAAAGCCCTGGGCGCCGGCGGCGTGTATTGGGGCAACCCGATGGATGAAAATCCGGTCGGGTGCGCCGAAGTCACCGCCGACCCGCCGGTCGACGAGGTCTTCTATTTCAACCTGAGCCTGCTGCCGACGCGTGACCGGGAAATCACCACGCCGGGTTCGCCGGCCAACGGCCAGGGCATCAACCCGGAAAACGGTTACTTTGTTGCATTGAATATGGATCTGGGCGAAGCGACGTTCACCGCCACGTCCGGCGATGCGTCCGAGTCGGTCACCTGCCCGCGGCTTTTCGCCAACACCGTGGTGATCTCGAACGTCTATTTCCCCTTTGACAACTATGACGAGAATCCGCAAATGAGCTGGTGCACCGAATAAACGATCAAGGACCGGTGCGGATTTGCAGGAAATCCGCGCCGGCCGGCAAAAACAATGAATGCAGGGAGGGAACATGTCGAAGATCAATAAATTATGGTTGCTGCTGTTGTTGGTGGCCGCATTGGCGCTGACCATCGGGATCACCATGGCATGCGATGACGATGACGACGACGATAACGACGACAACGACGACGAAGTCGATGACGATGCCGGCGACGACGACACCAGCGACGACGACGTGCTGGACGACGACGATGACGACGATAACGATACCGGCGACGACGATGTGATCGAGCCCGGGAAAATCGGCGGCACGACCAAAGACAACAAGAGCCTCGCGCTGCTCAAAGGCGCGGAAGTGAACCTGGTCGACGACGAATCCGGCGAGTTGTTGGGCGTCTCCGGTTTCTCGGATGCCGAAACCGCTTACATCATGTTGGACGTTCCGCTGACCTACGAGTTGGCCACCATCGGCGTTAAAGTGGCTTTCGAAGGGTACATGGATACGTTCCAGTATCACTTCAATGTCGGCGTGACCAACGAAGACTTCTACGGCATCAACGAAGACATCGTGGAAGCGATGGCCATCTTGTTGCCGGGCGTTTCGATCGACGACACCAAGGGCCACGCCGCGGGCGCGGTCTACTGGGGCGATCCGACCGACGAAGAGCCGATCGGCTGCGCAATGATCACGATGGATCCGGCGCAGGAAGAAATCCACTACATGAACAACCTGGGCATTCCGTTCGGCGGACGTGACGATGAAGGCACCAATCCGTTGGACGGCAAGTTCGTGGCGCTCAATGTCGATCCGGGTGGGCCGTACACGATCACGGCCACCGTGGACGACGATGAAGTCACGGTCACTTTGCCCAAGGTGGTGGCCAACAGCGTGAACATCGCCAGCATCTATTTCAACAAGACGGACTTCCCGGAAAAACCCGGGTGCGACGACTAATGATCGGCCGACCGAACCATCTCACCTGAAGAATACGGCAGGGGCGGGTCATGTCTCGCCCCTGCCATTATCAGCTCGGTTCCGACAAGGCAGTAAGGAGCACCAAATGGCAGGTAGACGGTTTATCTTTATCGCGACGCTTTGCGTGTTGTTGCTAAGCGGGGGAATCGTCTGGGCCCAGGAACAAGAAGAAGAAGAGGCCGGTCCGTTTTCCTTGAACGGTTTTCTGCAAATGCAGGGCGGCGTCTTCACTTCGTTCTATGAGAACAAACACGACAGTGACGGATTTCCCAAAGAACACGGCGGTCATTGGGGACAGCCGTCGATGTTCCGCAACACACTGCAGTTGGAAGCCACCTGGACGCCGATCGACCAGGTGACGCTTTACACGTTGTTCCGCGGCGTACGCTCGGCGAGCCTGTTGGCCGATAATTTTGCACAAGTTCCCGACATGTACGCCGACACCAATTTCAATTATGACCCGGCCGATCAACGCGAAAAACGCAATCGCGTGGCGGACCGGTACTACCAGGAAGCGGACCTGCGCGAATTGTACCTGGACATTTATCCCACCACCTGGTGGAGCCTGCGCATGGGCCGGCAGCAAGTGGCCTGGGGCGAATCGGCCAATGCACGTTTGCTGGATGTGATCAATCCGGTCGATTCGACCTGGCATCTGGGTCCTCTCGAGGATTATGAGGATCAGCGCGTGCCGTTATGGACCGCCAAAACGCTGTTCGACATCGCGCCGATCAACGCCAGCATCGAGGCGGTATTCATCCCGTTGATCGACGATCCGGAGGATACGGTCAACATTCCGCTGACGTTCGTGGGCGCCTGGGGCCTGCCGGTGGCCAGCAAGAACGACTACGTTTCCTCGCTGCGCATTGTGAACAAGAAACCCATTTATCCGGAAGACGACTTGGAAGATACGCGCTGGGGCGTGCAGTGGAAAGAGTTTTTCGGACCACTGACATACACGTTGGTCTATTACCACGGTCATCAATTGACGCCGCCGGTGCCCAAATACGTCGAGCAAAACAAGGCGACCAACGAGGAAGGCTACAACGAGGCGACGCGCATTCTGACCGAGAAGCGTGACGATCT
>DAINPV010000032.1:0-20415 GCA_036743315.1 bacterium
TTTTTCAGCGACGTGTGGCACCTGCGCGCGTCGCACCGTGCCAGCTGCCTCGCCATTCCGAGGTATCGGGCCCTCGACCAAGGCTTCCGTTGCGTCCGGGACTGAAAATTTACACTTTACTCTTTTACCCTATGCTCCCATCTTATGGCTGTTATGGGTGTCCCCAGAACTCCAGAACTCCAATAAAATCGCTCAATACTTGACAAATAGATGATGAAGTCATATATTTGAACTAGAACGTGAACGAGGAGGGGTGAGTGCTGTCGCAAACCGCCAATTACGCATTGCGGGCCATGGGGTATCTGGCGAGCCGGGAGGGCGAAGGGCCGATTCGAGCGCAGGTCATCGCCGAAGCCATGGACATTCCGCCGACTTTTCTCTCGAAGATCATGCATCAACTGGCGCGCGCGGGGCTGGTCGTTTCCGTGCGCGGGACGAACGGCGGGTTTCAACCGGCGCGGCCGGCCGCGGAGATCATCTTGCGCGAGGTCGTCGCGCCGTTCATGGATCTCGCCGTATACCGGCAATGTTTTCTAGGCCGTGTGGAGTGCGACGGCACGTGCGGCATTCATCGGCAATGGCAGCCGATCATGGAACGATTCGACGCGCTGCTGACGAACACGACCATCGATCAAATCATCTGAGCGGCGATCGGCCCGCGCCGATTCCGCATAAAAAAAGGAGGATGACCATGGAAATCAGAAGAAACATGATGCCCATCGGCCCGCTGATGATCGAGCACCGCTTGATCGAACGGATGATCCGCCGGATCAAACGCGAACTGGAAACGATCGACCGCACGCAGGAGGTCGACGTGCTGTTTATCGACCGGGCGGTGGATTTTATCCGCACCTATGCCGACCGCTGCCACCACGGGAAAGAGGAAGACATCCTGTTCCGCGAGCTGGAGAAGAAGCCGCTGACGCCGGAGCAGAAACGCATCATGAACGAGCTGATTCAAGAACATGTTCTCGGTCGGACCACCGTGGCCGAACTGGTGGCGGCGCGCAACCGCTACGAGGCCGGCGACCGTGCGGCCGGCAAGGAAGTGCACGACATTCTGGCCCGCCTGGTCGATTTTTACCCGCGCCACATCGCCAAGGAAGACAAGAATTTCTTTCTGCCGGTGATGGAGCTTTTCACCAAGGAAGAGCGCGACCGGATGCTGCAAGAGGGCTTCGACTTCGACGCCGCGCTCATCCACGAGAAATACGAGGGACTGGTCGACTCGTTGGAAAACGCCTGACCGCACGGCCCGCGCGGCGCCTCAATACCCGAAGTGGAAGTTGTGGCGGCCCTTGGTCCGGCGGGCGGGGGCGTTTTCGCCGAAGACATACAGGTCGGTCTGCGCCGGACTCTCGCGTCGAAGGACGCAGCCGCAGCCATGGTCATATTTGCCGTTCCGGGGAAAGGCGCGGACGTGTCGGGCGGCTCGTTATTACGGTCGCACACACCGAATCAAATATTTCTCATCCATGGAATAGCTGTTGATGAAGCCCAGGCGGAAAAAGACGCCCCAGACGTCGCGCTCGTACCCCGTCACGCGCGAGGCGGACCAGTACCAAGTGCAGGCGCCGTTGAGGTCGGCGGGCCAATAGCAGCCGTCGGCGGGTCCGCCGTTGAACGCGCAGCCGTTGCAGTACCAATTGTGGCACGGGCCGTCGAGGCAGTCGTCGGACACGCCGCAGGGACCGCCGGTTTCGGAGTACGCGCAGCCGCGAATCAGGCCGCGCAATTCGGAGATCGTCGGCATGCGCCAGGCCTGTCCGTCCACCGCAGGCAGCGCGGCGCAATGGAGGTGCGCTTCGTCCCAGGTCATGCCCGCGGGAACGTCGCGCAACCAGGTCAACCCGGTCTCCGGATCGGTCCAGGCGTCGGGGGCGGCATCATCGTCGTCCGACGTGTCGTCGTCCTCGTCGTCATCCGGCGCGTCGCCGTCGTCGTCGAGGGGATCGTCGTCGTCAAGCGCCTCGTCGTCGTCGAGCGAAGCGTCGTCGTCGTCGGTCGCATCGTCGTCGTTCAACGAGTCGTCGTCATCGTCGCCGGTGCAGGCAAACAGGCAGCAACCGACGGCAATTATCCACAAGATAATCAGAAGATATCGATTCACGCGCTCCCTCCCGGTCCGGACCGACCGCCCGGTAAAGCGATCTCATCGGCCAGGATAATTTCTTTCATCATCGGCCGCAACCGGGAGGCGCGGGGGAAAAACCGGTTGCGCCGCCGCGCTTGTTCCGCTACAAAGGGAATGGGTGCGCGGAATTGTTCCGTTGCAGGCTAATAAGTTACGGGTAGTCGGGCCGCTATCCGGTGCGTCGACGAACCGGCGGGACAAGCCGTCCGGTGCGTGACGTCCAACACCGGAGGGCTGCCATGGGCAAACCGCACACCGAAGAACCCCCCCAACACGACAATGCGATCGGGTGCCTGGTCCGCGTTTTTTGGATCATCGGCGCGCTGCCGCTGATTATCTTAGCGGTGGAAATCGGGTACAAACGCCAGGCGCGACTGACGATCATCGACCTGCTTTTCTGGCTGCTGGCGATCGCGATGGTTGCCGTGCGCTATGCGGACATCCGCTGGTTCGACGGCAAGACCACCGACGGCAAACCGGCGACGATGGCCACCTGGCGCCGCTACGGCCTGCTGATCGGCGCGGTGGCGCTGGGCCTGTGGGGCGCGGCGCAGGGGATCGCGTTTCTGTTTCCGAAATAGCCGGCGATAATCGACGGACGAAAGGTTTTGACTATTCCCCCACCGTCACGATGCAGCCCCGGTCGCCGTCGATGACGATGCGGTGCGTGTCGTCGTAGGGCGTCTCCTGCTTTTCGCGCGTGCCGGCGTGGCGGGCGGCCAGTTGTCCGTCGAGCGCGGCGAGCACGGCCTTGTTATGGACGTTCGTCCGGTAGCATTTTTCCAGGATGGACTGATAATTCGGGACGGCGATGGCGGCGGCGACATTGTATTTGAATTCGCCGCCGATCGCTTTATCCAGCACCGGCGGCGGGTTTGGCACGCCGCTTTGCCGCCAGCGGTCGTAAAAATCGAAGATGCGCGTCGTCAGGCTCAGGTAGCTCCAGCGCGCGTCGCGTACGATACCGGTGTACTGCAGGATCGGCCAAAACCGGCCGAGCGCGGGAATGTTCGTGGTGAAATGTTCCTTGACCTTCGCCGGATCGCCGAAGGCGTCGGCGGCCGAAACGATCTCCACGCGCAACGCCGGGAACATGGCTTCGACCACATCGGGCCGTTTGGCGACGGCTTCGCGCAGGCGCGCCAGTTCCTCCAGCGGCAATTTCGGCGCGAGCTCGACGACGATTTCGTCGATGCGATCGACCAAGGCGACGCCCACGAAGGTGTAGATGACCGTCGGCGTGGCGATCAGGCCGTCGGCCAATTGCAGCAGGCGCAGGATACGCTCGATCGCCGCGCCCGGCTTGTTTTGATCGACCTCCAGCACCGCGCCCGCCAACTGCGCGTAGACGTATTTGCGGACCCATGAGAAATTCGGCATGTCGGCCATAAGGTCGACATCCTGCTGCGGCGCGAAGCCTTCGCCGAGGATGGCCTTCAGGCGATCGTCCTGCGCGAGCACCGCCTGGATGTCGGCGGCGGAGTTGCGGACATCCTCGAGGTTATAACTGGGGCAGGGAACGTCCTTTCCGTAGAACAAGCCCATCAGCGCCTTTTCCGGTACGGTATCTTTAATCAAGATCGGCTGCAGCTCGTCGATGAGCGCCACCAGGTCTTTCATCTGCGTGCCCGGCCGCGATTGCAGGGCGGCGGCGGTCAGGCGGAACTCGGCGTAGCGCGCCTCGAGCGTTTCCTTGCTTTCCTTGGGCGGTTGAAGATAGGGCCGCACGGCGACGTAGCCGACGATGAAAAGGACCGCGACGATTCCCAAGATCCACAGCCAAATCTTGCGTTTCATGGGACCCTCCCCCAGTTCAACTGACGATTTATTGCTGGGTTGCGGCACGACCGGTGCGGCCGGTCGGATGCGAGAATACCTATTAAATATACCATTTGTTGGGGAAATAAAGGGCCTCAGGTTGAGCAAAGCGTCCCGCCATCGGCCGCCGCCCGCTTGCGGATCAGTCCGCCGCGTACTCGTCCGCGCCGATGTCCCAGGCGGCGCCGGCGGGGCGCGGGTCGCCGTCGATGTCGCGGTCGATCTCCGGACCGGCGAACCAGGGCGAGGGATCGAGGCCCGCGTCGCGGCAGGGACTGGTCGCGCTCAGGTGCGGGTCGTTCAGCGAAACGAACTGCGGATCGGCGCTGATGTTGCCGCTCGCCTCCAGGCACCTGTTCCAACCGCATTCGTTAACCTCGTCGATATCGACGATCGTGAGGTCGCCCAAATCGAGCAACGATTCGTCCTGAGGCCAGCGCGCGAAATTGTTGTGCAGCAACCGCAGCGTATCGGATTGGTTGCCGCCGGAGCAATCCAACGACGTCTTGAAGCCGACGATCACGTTGTCGATCATCGTTCCCTGGTTGAACCGCACGCCGAAGAGCGACAGGTTGTGCGTGGGCCGGCCGACGATCGTATTGCCGATCAGCCGGCGGTCGTCGTCCGTGGCGCCGGGGTAAGGATAAATATCGACCCCATTGGCGAAACCAGAAATGAGATTGCCGACCAGCAGAATCGACCGCGTTTCGAACCATACCTCGACGCCGGTTCCCCAATCCTTGTCGGTGGCCGCGATGACGTTGTTCACCAGCGTCAGGCTCGTGCCGCGCGCGTCGACCGCGGCGGTCAGGTCGAAGCTCTCGCCTTCGCCCAAGACGATGACGCTGTCGCGCACGGTCAGCGCGCCGGTATCCCAGGTCATGGCGATGCCCTCATTCCAGGCCAAGGCGATGAAATCGGCATCGGCTTTGCCGGTGACGATATGACATTTTTCGACCAACAGGTTGTTGCATATCGCGGTATCCACCGCGATGGTGGACGCGCTGCTGGCGAAACCGAAAACGTCGGCGGTGTAGATATTGTTGCGGCTGAGCACCACGGCATCGGCGATGTCGACGAAAACGCCGCGCGAATGATTCACTACGACGCCGGCGTCGATGGTGAAGCCTTCGACGACGATCCGATCGCTCGTCGCGGCGGCGACGGTGACCGCGGGACTGCCGGCTGGAGCGAGCGTGGTGACATACGTGTCGATGTCGCGCGTCCAGGTTCCTGGTTGGTAGCCGCCGAAGAGCGAGGCTGAGGCGACTGTCAGCGTCTGCGCATACGCGCCGGCGGCGACGAAAACGTCTTTGTCCTCGGCCTCGGCCAGCGCGATCGCCGCGGCGACGGTGCGTTTGGGCGCAGCCATCGTGCCCGGGTTGTCGTCGCTGCCGGTCGTGCTGACAAACACGCCGACATCGTCGGACGGTTCCGGCGCCCAGAAGTCGTCGGGGGGCGCGTCATCGTCGGCATCATCGTCGCCGATGTCGTCGTCGTCGCCGGTCGTATCGTCATCGCCGTCGTCGTCGGCATCATCGTCGTCGCCGTCGTCGTCGTCGGCCGCGTCGTCGTCATCGTCTCGATCGCAACCAAAGCCGACGGCGCAGACGCAACACAACGCCAGCAAACCAATTTTCAACCAAGACGATTCCATGAGGCCCTCCCGGCGTTCCAATTGGATATGCCAATAGTTAAATTCCTAAACGCGTCGCCGAATAAAGTCAAGGCGAGGCCGCGCCTTCGCCGCCGATAATTGAGGGAGGCAATACTATATTCTGGTTTTTTTGCGGATTTGTTTTTGAACGCATCGAGTCATCTCTCGGCAAATCGCCGTCGACGCTCAGCGCACCACCGCGCCGGGGAAATAGAAGGCGAGCACGTCGTCGCCGCTTTTGCCGCCGCGCACCTGGGCCAACGCGCCGGCCTGACAAAGGCCGATCCGGTGCCCGAAGCCATGCCCCGTAAAGACCGCCGCGTGCCGATTCGTTTCGATGACGAAGCGATCGGACGGCAGCGTGTTCCAACCCAGATCGCGGCCGGCGGCCAAACGAAACGGCCAAGCGCGGATCGTGCGGCGGCGTTCGGCGTCGACGAGGGTCACCGCGTGCGTTTCCTCGCTGCGCAACGCGGTCAGCGCGCCGTAGCGATCGTGCAGAAAGCGCCGCCAGCGATCGAGCGGTAGTTCGCGCCGCCAGGAAAACCATTTGTCGTCGCGGCACCAGGGCAGTTGCGCCGGATCGACGTCCTTGACGCCGCGCAGGTGCGGCCAAACCGCCAGCGAGGGCCAGAGGTCGGCGGCGGGGCGGGTGCGGCCGGCGCAGCAGGCGTGATAGAACGTGGGGGCGACGCGGCCGTTCACGCGCAGCGCGCGGCCCCGGGTGGCGGCGACGGCCGCGCGGATCGCCCGGGCGCGCGCGGCGGGGGGATCGCCGCGGTACTGCTGGCTTTGCGTGTCGTCGGCCAGTTGGCCGTTGTACGTGGACAAATGATAGCGGGTGTAGGAGCGCGCGCACACGGCCATCAGGCGCAGAAATTCCGGATCGGCGGCGGGCGATTCGGCGGCGACGACGCCGGCCACGTACTCTTCCAGCGGCGCGTGAACGACGAGCGTCCACCGATCGCGCTCCGCTTCCAGGCGCAAGCGGCCGGGGTAGACACGCGATTCGTCGTCCAGGCGGACGGTCGCCGTCGCGGCGGCGTCGTGTGCGCGCGGGCAAAAAACGAAGGGCGTCTGTTGGGAGCGAAACTCGCCGCAGGTCACCGCGCGCCGGAAACCGGTGAGGACGATTTCGCAGTTCGTCGCCGGGGCGGAACGTCCGGCGCCGTCGGCCACTTCCCAGCCGGGGGCGTGCAGCGCGAGTTTGTCGACCGGGCGATGGGCGAACAGGCGCACGGCGACTTCGTCCGCCGCAGCCGTACCGGTCCAGGCGATCAGGAGCAGCAGCAGGCTAGCGGCGATGAATTTCGACGAATTTGCGGAAGCTGCGGTCATAGGTGCGCTCTACCTCCGGCGGGAAACAGCACGCCGGCAACTGATTGCCGCGCAGATGGTACTGCAGGCATTCGCAGCATTTGCCGTGGCGCGGGCAACCCGCGTAGGTGCAATTGCAGAAATCCATGTTCTTCTTCAGGTTCGGGCAATCGGCCATGATCGAGTCACTCCTTCGCAAACGATTGCGTCCGTTATACCATAGATACAATCGCTTTGCGCGGACGCGCGCGCTCTGTTAAGATGCGCGCGCGAATAAAACGAAGGAACGATGACGAAATGACTTTACGACGCCTGACGATTTTGTTGCTGCTGTCGTTGCTCGCTTTCAGCACGAGCGCCTGCGGCAAAGCGAAACAACCGCCGATCGTGTTGATCGTGATCGACACCCTGCGCGCCGACCACGTGGGCGCCTACGGTTACGCGCGGTCGACGACACCGGCGCTGGACGCGTTTGCCAAACAGGGCGTGCGCTTCACGCACACCTACGCGCCGGCCAGTTGGACGGTGCCGAGCATGAACTCGATGTTCACCGGCGTGTATCCACCCAAGCACGGCGTGGTGTACGCGGAAATCGAGAACGTGACGGTGGCCAACCAGCAGACGATGAGCAAGAAGTTCATAACGTTGGCCGAATCGCTGCAGGCCGCGGGGTATGCGACCTTCGGCATTTCGGCAAACTACCACATGCACGAACAGTACGGCATGGACCAGGGCTTCGACCATTACAAGACGTTCTGGTTCGCCGATCGCGAAGCGGTCGACGGCCAACTGGAAATTTTCCTGCCGCAGATGCAGCGGGTGCAAAAGCAGGGCAAACCCTATTTCCTTTTCGTGCACTACTTCGACCCGCATCATCCGTATAAGATCAACAAGGGCTTCACCGAGCGCATGGCGCCGGAGATGGACCTGGAGTTGGTGGAGAAATACTCGACGACCAAGTTCGTCGATTGGGCGCAGGACGGCGTGTTTCTGCGGGAACCGGACAAGATGCAGATGCTGGTGGATCTGTACGACGGCGAAGTGGCCGCGTGCGACGATTCGGTGGCTAAGCTGCTGAAAAGCTTGCCGGGCTACGAGCAGGCGCTGGTGGTGATCACCTCCGATCACGGCGAGGCCTTCGGCGAACACGAGAACATGATCCACGGCCGGGATTTGTACGCCGAGACGGTCGACGTGCCGCTGGCGATCAAGCTGCCGGGCGGCAAACAGGCGGGATTGACGATCGACGCGCCGGTGTCGCTGATCGACCTGTACCCGACGCTGGCGACGCTGGCCGGCGCGCAACGACCCAAGTACCTGGAC
This sequence comes from bacterium, assembly GCA_036743315.1. GTDB lineage: Bacteria > Lernaellota > Lernaellaia > Lernaellales > Lernaellaceae > CALBTQ01. The sequence goes on from DAINPV010000032.1 coordinate 8,250, forward strand.
GGAGTGGATCTCGCGCCGTTGTGGAGCGGCCAAGCGCCGCCCGAACGCCTGTTGTATTCGTTCACCGAGCGCGTGCGGGAAAATGTGTGGGCGGCCGTCATCGGACCGCAATTCAAGCTGATTCACTCGGTCGCGGAAAACAAATATATGTTGTTCGACCGGCTCAACGACGCGGCCGAAACCGACAACGTCTACAAGCGGCATGACGACCTGGCGTTGGAATACCGCCGGTTGCTGGCCGAAGCGCGCGGGCAGGAACCGCTGTACCACCCGGGCGTGACCGGCGAGCCGATGACCGAACAACTGCGTTCGACCCTGCGCGATCTGGGTTATCTGTAAACGCGCCGCGCAATTCTAACCAATTGAATTATTGAATTTATTGTTGACCCTCCGTGCATATTCGTTGTATGCAAAAAGAGCAACCGGAGGAAGAAACACCGCATCGACGCCAAGAAACCATCGGATGTAATCCACGTGTTGCACCGGAGTAACATTACCGACGACGAAAAGACGCACCAAGCAACGTAAAACAAACACGCAAGGATCACGATACAAAACAAAGGGAGGGCCGATGAACAAAAGACTGATTCCGATTTTGTTGATGCCTTTGGTGCTGGCGCTATGCCTGCTGTTCGCCTGCGACATCGAAGAGGAAGCGAAGGATGCGGCGGGCGATCAGATCGACACCAGCTTCGACGAGGACGCGACACTGGAACTCGAGCCGATCGAAGCGTCCGACGGCGGCGGCGCGCAGACCTTGGACATGGACTGCGGCACGACCTCGGTGGCGAAGGAACTGGAAAAGAACGACATCGAAGAGGATGACGTGGACATCGAATCGGTGGACCTGGACTTCGTGGACGCCAAGTACGCCGAAGCGGTCTGGGAGCCGGTGGAAGTGACCAACATGAATTGCATGCTGACCATGACCGGCTCGGTGGGCACGGTGACGGTGGTGGAAACCGGCGTGGAAAAGGGCAGCTCGAGCTGGACGGGCATCGACGTGCCCAGCGACGCGGTGGCGTTCATCAACCATTACCTGGACCATCGCGACGAGGAATTCAACTACTGCGTCGAATGCACCGACGCCGATTCGTATTCGGTGATCTGGCAGGTGCGCATCGGCGTGACCGTCAAGGGGGAGATCCTGTAAACGAAACAGGCCGAACCTCACGCCCGTCCCGGTTGGGGCGGGCTTTTTTTTTAAAATCGACATAGCAAAAGTCGCGGTGAGGTAAAAACAGCGGCGGCGATTACTGGGTGGGGAAATCCTGCACGAGCAAGGCAGCCACCTGGAGCGAAGCGTCAGAGGGGAAATCGTCGTAATTGGGCACCGGATTTTCCACCCGAGCGAAGGGGCCGATGGCCGAATTGCCGTCAAGGGCGAACATAGCGACGCCCATCACCATAAATAATAGAATTAATGCCGCCAAAAGAAGTTGTGTTCCGCCTACTTTGCGTGCCATGGTTCGTCCCTCCACCCATTATTTCGGAGAGAAGCACTTGTAACTCAAGCATTTAAGGGGTTTTTACGCGCGTCAGGTATGCACATTGACAACGGTCACGGATGCCGACATGCTCGGTTTATGGGGAGTACAAGTACCGCCGCCGTTTTATCGTGCATCGTCTGCGCGGACGCATCGGTGCAGCATTTCATCGCAGCGGCCGGGCGCGATTACTGGCGCTGTGAACAATGCGGCGCGACGTTTTTGGATCCGGCGCAGCGTCTGACGCCCGACGAGGAACTGGCGCGCTACCGCCGACACCAAAACGATCCGGCGGATGCCGGGTATCGCGCGCACCTGGCGCGGTTGGTCGAGCCGCTGCTGGCGAAGCTGCCGCCCGGCGCGCAAGGGCTGGACTACGGTTGCGGGCCGGGCCCGGCGCTGGCGCAGATGCTGACGGCGGCGGGGCATCGCGTCGCGCTGTACGACGCGTTTTTCTATCCGGAGCGCGACAACCTGGCGCGGCAATACGATTTCATCGCCTGCTCGGAAACCGTCGAGCATTTTCACGATCCGGCGGCGGAGTTCGCGCGCTTCGACGGACTGCTGCGGCCCGGCGGCGTGCTGGCGATTTTAACGGCGTTCCCGCCGGCGGAGGAATCCTTCGCCGACTGGCATTACCGGCGCGACCCGACCCACGTGGTTTTCTATCGCCCCGAAACCTTCGCTTATCTCGCCACATGTTTCGGCTGGTCCTGCGAGGTCGTCTCGCCCGGCGTCGTGTTGATGAGCAAGATATAGAATAACAGTACAAATCAAAAAGGCGGGCCGCTTGGACCCGCCTTTTTGCGTGAACGTTTGTCGCTTAGATGTAGAACAGGCGCTCGCAGAGGTCGACGATGCGGTTGGAGTAACCCCACTCGTTGTCGTACCAGGAGCTGACCTTGACCCAGTTGCCGTTGAGGACCTGGGTGAGGCCGGAGTCGAAGATCGACGAATGCGGATTGTCGATGATGTCGACCGAGACGATCGGGTCGATGGTGTACTCGAGGATGTTGCGCAGGTAGGTCATCGACGCGTTTTTCATCGTTTCGTTGATCTTTTTCACCGACGCCTTTTTGTCCAGCTCGATAATCAGGTCGCAGACCGAACCGTCGGCCACGGGCACACGGTAGGCCATGCCCTGCATTTTGCCTTTGAGTTCGGGGATGACCGTGCCGATCGCCTTGGCCGCGCCGGTCGTGGTCGGGATGACCGACAACGTGGCCGCGCGGGCGCGGCGCAGGTCGCTGTGCGGGAAGTCGAGCAGTCGCTGATCGTTGGTGTAGGCGTGCACGGTGATCATATACCCGCGTTTCACGCCGAAATTGTCGTGCAGCACCTTGACCACCGGGGCGGCGCAGTTGGTGGTGCACGAGGCGTTGGAAACCAACCGCATGTCTTTGGTCAGCACGTTGTGGTTGACGCCGATAACCACGGTGGCGTCGAGCGCGTCTTTGGGCGGCACGGCGAGCACGACTTTCTTCGCGCCGGCCTTGAGGTGGCCTTCCAACTGTTCGCGCTTGCGGAAGACGCCGGTGGAGTCGATGAGGACGTCGACCTTGAGTTTCTTCCAAGGCAGCTTGGTCGGGTCTTTGAGGGCGGTCAGCATGATCTTGTTGCCGCCGACGAGCATGAAGTTCTTTTCGATCCGCGCCGCGTCTTTGTAGACGCCGTGGATCGAGTCGTATTTGAAGCTGTGGAGCAACTGTTCGGGGTCGGTCAGGTCGTTGATGCCGACGAATTCGAGATCGACGTTGCGTTCCAAGGCGGCGCGCAGCACGGAGCGGCCGACTCGACCAAATCCATTAATCGCTACTCGTAGAGTCATTGCGGCCTCCTTTTATGACCAGACCTTGGCGCCAAGGCTGTTGATTTTGAGGATCAGATCGATCACGCGGTTGGCGTAGCCGATCTCGTTGTCGAACCAGGCGGCTACTTTGAAGAAGCCGTCGTCGACCGCCTGGGTCAGGCCCGCGTCGAACACCGCCGAATGCGGATTGCCGACCACGTCGACCGAAACCAGCGGATCGGTTTCGTACTCGACGATGCCCTTCCACCGCTTGTTGGCGGCCGCTTTCTCGAAGACCTTGTTGATCTCCTCGACCGTGGTCGGTTTTTTGGTGGCGAACGTCAAATCGGCGATCGAACCATCGGGGATCGGCACCCGGTGCGCGCCGGTGTACACCTTGTCCTTGAGGTTGGGCAACACGGCTTCGACGGCCTTGCCCGCGTTGGTCCAGCTCGGGATGATTGACAGCCCGGCGGCGCGGCTGCGGCGGACGTCGGGGTGCGGGAAATCCAGCAGACGCTGATCGGAAGTGAACGCGTGCACGGCGGTGACGAACAGCATTTCGATGCCGAACGCCTCGTCGAGCAGCTTGGCCAGCGGCGCGACCGCGTTGGTCGTGCACGAGGTGGCGCTGATCACTTTTTCCTTGCCGGTGAGCTGGTCGTCGTTGACGCCCATAACCACCGTCCGATCCACTTCGTATTTCGGCTGCGGAAACACGATGACCTTTTTCGCGCCGGCTTTGAAGTGAGCGTCGATTTCCTGACGCGATTTCCAGGCGCCGGTGGTGTCGACCACCAGATCCACCCCCAGCTCCTTCCACGGCAGCTTGGCGTTGTCGCGTTCGCCCAGAACGCGAATGTGGTCCGAACCGAAGTGCAAAACCTGATTACCCTTGTCGTCCACCAGGATCTTCACCTGGTTCTTCGGGTATGCGCCATGCACTGAGTCGAAGCGCAAATTGGCCGCCAACAGCGCCGGATTCACCACGTCGTTGATCGCGACGAAGTTGAAGTCGACTTTGCGGCGTTTGGCTTCGCGAAGAAACGCGCGACCGGTGCGGCCGAAGCCGTTGATGCCTACTCGTATAGCCATACCAACCTCCATTTATTTAATGAGCAATCGGGCACCGGTTTTAACTCTGATTTTAAAGATATGCAAGCAGATTCGATCATCGTTTCCGGCGCCGCCTGACCATGGTGATCTTGTCTTTTACCCCGACAATGATTAACAAAATATATAAACATCGGATCCGATAAAAAAAAGGACCGGAAAGTAAAAAACATTAAAAAAATCGCATAGAAAAGGAATACCGGATGGACATGAAAATCACCTTTCCCGGCAAGATGCGCGTCAACGCGGAAATCGGCGGCCTCGTCGTGCAGACCGATCAACCCATGATGGCCGGCGGCGACGGCTCGGCCCCCTCGCCGTTTACGCTCTTTCTGGCCTCGCTGGGAACCTGCGCCGGGTTTTATATCGCCAGCTTCCTCAACAGCCGCAACATCTCGCCCGACCAGGTCAGCCTGACGCAGCGGAACGAGTTCGATCCGCAAACTCATAAATTGACCGGCGTGAAGTTGATCATCGAAACCGCGCCGGAGTTCCCGGCCAAGTATCACGGCGCGTTGATCCGCGCCGCCTCGATGTGCGCGGTGAAAAAGGCGCTGGAGAATCCCCCGACAATCGACGTCGAGATTGTCGGCGGCGACACGCAACAGGCGGTGAACGAGTAAGGACAGGAAAGGCATTTGCTGGTTCTGGATTCCGGCTCGGGGGCCGGAATGACGGAGTAGGCTCTTTTGTCACCCCGGACTCGATCCGGGGTCCAGAACTCCATTCCTGCCGCGCAAAGCACGGCCTTCCTTATTTCCAAAGGTGAGGAAAGGCATTTGCTGGTTCTGGATTCCGGCTCGGGGGCCGGAATGACGGAGTAGGCTCCTTTGTCACCCCGGACTTGATCCGGGGTCCAGAACTCCATTCCTGCCGCGCAAAGCGCGGCCTTCCTTATTTCCAAAGGTGAGGAAGGGCGTCGGCTGGTCCTGGATGCCCGCCTGCGCGGGCATGACATACAGCGATCTTCATGCATCCGCGCGCAACCGCGCCGGCCAAGGTAACGCAAAATGAAAAAATCATAGGTCCAGGGATGATCCTTGGCGGACGACCTTCCGGGAAATTCGTCTGCCCGGCGGCGTCGCTTTGGGTTATGCTGGCGCGATGAAAAAGTTGGCGCTGATTGCGGCGGGCGCGGCGCTGGCGATCGTCGCGATCTACGCGATCGTCTACCGGTTGACCGCGCCGCCCTATGAGGATGTGTACTTCGACGAGTTGCCGCTGGCGGCCGATCCGACGCAGGTGAACCTGCCCGACGCCCCGCCGATCGAGGTGACCTTCGAGCGCGGCGCGGCCGTGTTGTATCCGCAGGCGGCGTATCGGCTGGCGGGCAAGGTGTGCGGCCTGAATCACTTGAAACACAGCCTGTACGAGGATTTGATTCCCTACGACCTGTGCACGATGTGGGGGCGGCTGGCCACCGAGGACATGCGCGGCACGGTAACCTTCAAGCACGACTCGCTGCGTTTTTCGTGGTACCACATCAAGCCCGGCGCGCCGGTCGACCAACCGTACGTCGGCACGCATTTTTCCAACAGCCATCTACTTTGCGCCGACGAAAACCTGCGCCGTGCGCTGGGGCGCCTGGGACGCAACGACGAGTTCGAGCTGACCGGCTACCTGATCAACGCGCACATCACTCTCGACGGCCAGAAGCGCGAATGGAACACGAGCATGATCCGCACCGACGGCGGTCCCGGCGCCTGCGAGACGATCTACGTCACCTCGCTCAAACACAACGGCAAGCTGTACGGCGCGGTAACGGAAATGCCGACGGAGGAAAGGACGACACGCACGCCATGAACGTACAAACGCTGCTGGCCGATTTCGCGCGGGCCTGGCTGGCGCCGCTGGACGCGCTGCCGCTAGGCGCACTCACGCAACCGACGGCGGTCGCCGCGCCGGAAGAGGGGCCGCTCGCCGCGCTGTACGCCCAACGCGACGCACTGCCGCACCTGCTGACCGACGAAGTCGCGCGCGCGGCGGCGATCAACGCGTTCACGGCGCGCGCGCGGCGGTATTTGCGCCTGCGCAATCAGTATCTGCTGTTCGCGCCGGCGCAGCTTCACGCGCTGCATCTGCTGCATGCGCAAACGCTCAACGCACTGGCCAACGCGCTGTTCAACGCGCCGACGGTCGCGGCCGCCGCGGCGGAGACGCAACGGCTGCTGGGCGAATACCGCGCGGCGCTGGCGGCGTTCGTTGGTTCGCTGGTCGAGACCAACGGCAGCGCGGCGTTCGTGTACAGCGAGCCGGTGTGCAGCCGGTACACGCCGGAGCTGCAACTGCGGAAGCTGGGCGTGACCGTCGAGGAGTTGGCCGCGCCGGTGCTGGATCTGGGCTGCGGCGAAAGCGCCGCGCTGGTGCATCATCTGCGCGCGCGGGGGCTCGACGCGCAGGGCGTGGACCTCGAGGTCGAGCCCAACGAGTTTCTGCACCGCGCCGATTGGTTCTCGTTCGAACTGGGCGAAAAGCGATGGGGCGCGATTGTCTCGCATCAGGGTTTTACCTTGCACTTTCAGCACCACCATCTGCGACGCAACGGGCATCCGGAACGTTACGCGCAGCGCTTCCTGGAAATCCTGCGCGCGCTCGCACCCGGCGGGCGTTTTCTCTACGCGCCCCGCGTGCCGTTCTTCGAAGAGGTGTTGGCAAAACACCAGGAATAATTCCTGGACCTATGTTTCATTCATTGTGTGAAGCCGTATTCAGCGCTGACGCGCGCACCGAATTGTTTGTCATGCCCGCGCAGGCGGGCATCCAGGACCAGCCGATACCTTTCCTGACCTTTTTACGCCGCCGTGTACAGCCGCAGCGCTTCGAGGTAGATGCGTTCGCGCGTCTCTTTCTTGCCGAAGATGTTGAACAGGTTGTCGAGCATGATGAAGAAATCTTCCTTCATGTGGAACGGCGGCAGCCAATCGCCGATGAAGATGTCCGAGAGGCTCGCGCCCTTGAGGCGCACGCCCTTGTCGATGCGTCCCAGACCCAGGTGCTCGGCCATTTTCAACTGCAGCACCGGCCCGAAGTTCATCACCTTGGACATGACGTAGTCGTTGGCCACGTAGTCGTCGCCGGCGAGCAGGAAATATTTGTTGGCCGGCGTACGGTCCTTGATGTCGATGGTGATGCCCGGATTCACCGGTTTGACGTGCGGGCCGCTGCCTTCGACGCCCAGCGTGCAATCGACGATCGAGAAATCCTGCCGGCCTTCGCCGAGGCGATAACGGTGCGCGTCGAGGAACGCGCCGGTGATGCCGATGTCGGCGTAGCCGGCCATCGTCGCGTGCGCGTACACCGCGTGCAGCTTCTGGCGCACGAAGCCCGCGCCCATCGGATCGTGCACCGGCACGATGCCGACGTAGTTTTTCATCGAGCCGGTAAACACCGCCCACAGGTGGCTTTTGATCACCGGCAGCGAAATCACGTGGTCGGCCTCGTACCAATGCTTGCTGACCATCAAACCGTCGGCGACGACCTCGTCGGTGGCGCACGAGGGAATGCGCGCCCACTGATCGGTCTGGTTCAGGCAGATCAGCTCGCACTTGCCCGCACCATATTTTGTGTTGAGATAATTGACCGCGGCGGCGAGGTTCGTCGCGCCGTGGAAGTTGTTGTCGTTCAGGAAGTAGACGATCGACCAATCCCAGCTTTCGCCCTGCGCGCCTTCGCCGATGGTCACCTTCGCCGCGCCCGCTTCCAGGCACATTTCGGCGACCGCCGCGGCGAGCTCGGCCTTGGTGCATTCGCCGCTGGCGCCCAAAAAGCCGCGGTTGCCCAGGCCGAGGGACACGAAGTTGGGTTTGATGAACACGGTCGAGCCGGTGAGCGAATTTTTGGTGATGCCCAGGGTGGTCATCGCCAGGCGCGTCTGGTCGAACAGTTCGCTCAGTTCGTCGAACAGCAGCGCATGCACGTTCGAACGCTCCGTGGGCGTGCTGTCGTCGTCGTCGTCGCCGCTCAGATTGGGCGGCTCGTTGTTATTGATGTCGTCGTCGTTGTCGTCGTCGTCGTCGCCGGAACCGCATCCGATCAGCGAGGACATGGTCGCCCCGGCACAGGCGCCGGCGCCGAGCTTGAGGAAGTGGCGGCGAGTGAACTTGGACATGGATCGTCTCCTTGGTTCAGAGTAATTCCACAGTTTCCAATCGAGCGGCGAGCTTCCGTCTCCCCCTTCGCGCCCTTTGCGCGGCTAACGAACGCCGAAGGGGTAGATTAAATGATTCTTCGTTTTTCCGCAATTGCGACGGAACGATTGACCGAAGCCTCCCTGCCGGACGTAAAAAACAATCATATTTGCCGAACATTACTTTTCTGTGCCGATGCTCATGCGTTGCGCGGAAGGGAAAATAGTTATCAACACCTTGTAATTGCAAAATCGCGCAACACTCCAATGATTATCCTTGCACCGTCGTGAAATTTATCGATAATGTGTTTTTTTTAACTTCGGGGAGAATATGCCTCCATCAAGCCGAGAGGAAAGCTCAATTTATTCAAGCGTTATCGGCATATTGCTTGCCGTTGTCATTTTATTAAATATCGGTGTGCATCTGATTCACGCCGTGTATGACGGGCGTATTATTTTCGATCACGACTTCTTTTTCATCGGATCGTTCCACGACATGTTCAATCCGCCGCAACGGGGAATCGGGCCAATGACCAATTGGCTCTTCCAAACCTATCCCAAAAGTACAAACTATCCGTTAGTCATTTTTCTGTTGGGATTGACGGCCTCCATTGCCCCGCTCAAGCTGTTTATGTATCGGATATTTAATTTGATCTTCATTGCGCTGTTGATGGGGGCGGCCTACCGCGCCGGCTCGTTGCTTTCCGATCGCCGCGGCGGCCTTCTATGCGCTGCGCTCATATCGGCCTTGGCGGCGATCGACGAAACCAGCCGTACGTTCAATGTCCATTTTCACGCCGCCGTTTTGATGTTGTTTGTTCATGCAAGCATAATCCAGCTGATTAACCAGCCCAAACGGTTCACTCCCTACCTGCTGACCGGTGTTTTTTGCGGTCTGGCCGTATTGACGCATCCGATTTCCTTTTTACAAAGCATGCCGGTCTTCGGTTTTCTGTTTTTGTGGATGTTTACCCAAAAACGTTCGTTCGGCGTTATTCTTCGCTTGGCGGCTGCGCTGGGCGCCTTTGCGCTCATTTCATACACTTTTTTGACAAACCTTTTCGGTTATGGCGATGAAAAAGGTGGCTATTTATTCCATCCGACTGAAAATCCGGCTCTTATAATTCATCTGTCCAAACAGTGGCTAAATTATTTTACTATGAACTTATACGGCATGTGGCTCTGGCCTTTGTTTGCCGGGCTGCTGGTCATATTCATCTACCATGTCGTGAAAACAATGGATCACCGCTACGACGATTTGTTTCTTGTCGTCTCGCTGTTGTGCAACGCCCTGTTGAGTTATGTTATTTTTATCTGTGGCGGGAATATCGTGGATGTTCTGTTGTTGCCTTGCCTGGCCGCCGTCCTTTTTCCGGCGATCGCCTGGCGAGAATTCAATCGCACACACGCCGGACGGCTGGCTCTTCCGCTGCTCATCATGGCCGTATTTCTGGCGGTCATAGCGCAAAAAAGCGCCGCCATCTCAGTTTGTCCGCACGATGCCATCTGTTCACGCCGTCACTTGGTTATCCAAGCGGATTGGCAGCTCGAATTGATGCGTAAAATGAACCAAGCCTCCCTGCCCCCGAATTTGGATTTGGAGATCAAAAGGAATTTCGTCAATGTGACCCCTCCACCGGATGAAGAAAAAATAAATCGAGATTACTTACTTTTTATCAAGACCGGCATGCAACTCGCCGGTCGTGAGATCGTTGCCCAACCGTCTTCGGCGACAACCCGCGTCAACCTGGAGCTGAACCTTAAACAAACTCCCTGGACCGCACGCGAAGCCGCCGCCCAACTGAGAGCCGGCCTGGGCACGGACCCGGCGAAGTACGATGAAGCTTATTGGTACGTCGGCAACGGTGAAGTCGTGCATCCCAATACGGAATACCCTTATTTGCTGATGCTCATGCGTCGCGCGGGAGACGTTATTGCGTCGTATCCCTAACCGACGACCATTAAACCGCCGTGGATATTAAACGCCAAACATCAACGGGCGAGTGCATCAACTCCCTGGGTTCAATTCATATTTGATTTTGCGATCGGGCACTTCCAGGGTTTTACGGCCGTCGGTGCAGAAGGTGACGACGGCCTCGCGCACGATCGGTTCGGTGAGGGTGATCGAGTAACTTGTGTCGGGGTGCTCGCCGAGGGTGCGTTTTTCCGAGTTGGTGTCCACGTTCACCGCGTCGATCAACCACCGCCCGCCGGGCGTGTTGGACAATTCGACCTTGGCCAGGGTCGTGTTTTTCAGGCCGACGATCTTGCCGAAGAACTGGCCGGTCGTGCGATTCGCCTGTTCGGCGCCGGGCGTGCGCTTGATGATCTCCGACGACGGCATGCCCATTTCGAATTTGTCGGGCGGGATCGACGGACCGCTGATGGTCGGAAACACCGCCCGGACCGTGGCGGTCAGGCATTCGCCGGCGGGATCGAGGGCGAAGACACCGCCCGCGTCGATCGTGGCCATTTCGGTATCGTTGTAATCGTAGCTGAACTGCAGGAACTGAATCGGCATCCGCCCGGGCTGGTCGACGAAGACTTCCAGATGCGCGCCGTTGCGCTCCATGCGGAATTCGGCATCGCGATCCTGGAAGTTGCCGTGTCTCCACTTATAAAACGTGGTGGCGAAACGGACCGAACCGTCGGGGGTCCACTGCAGATCGTCGGTGCGACCGTGCGAGCGGAATCCTTGCCATTCCAGACGTTCGATTTTCCGATCGGGGCCGATGCGCAGCTTGGCGGTCAGGGGAAATTTATCTTGGGTGATCGTCAATTCCGCCGTACCGGTATACGAACCGGAGATATCGACGGCAAATTCGGCGGCCGCCTTTTCCGCATCGGCCTGCTCGTCCTTGCTGCAGGCGATAATCGAAACGACCACCAGGATCGACAAAACAACCGACAACCACTTTTGCATGGCGCAATCCTTCCCTTAACTGACCGATTATTCATTCTATCGAAAATTATGCGGCAATTCGCAAGCGCTTTTTGCTTCTTACCATGCAAAAAAGGTCATCGCCTCCTTCCATATTGTAATGGCCGATGGCGAAAAGGTAATCATCGCCAAACCGCGCCGAAAAAGCGTCGAAAAAATCGTCAATATTAATCAATGGCTTACGAAAACGGCGAATTGGCCCGGATCTTGATAAGGATAAGGGCAGAGGCGCACCAGGCGCCTTGGGCACAACCGATAAAGGCAAACCCGTCGCGAGGCGGGGACGCAAAGCCATGGGTCTCGTGAAAGCGAGATCGCCAGGCCGCCGAAGTTGTGGAGATGACCTCCGCGGACGATCCGCATGGTGCGGGTCCGCCGAGCACGCCCAATCCGTCACTCTCCACAATGACGTTATGAACCGACAGCCGTCAGGCTGACCTTACGTTTGTGGAGCGCGACGATGAAACTGCTGCCGCTGATTTGCTCACTGTTGTTACTGCTCGCCTCGTTGTTGTTGGCGCCCGCCGCCGCCGCTTATTCGCTGGCGGTGCAGACCGACACCCTGCCTTCCTTGAAGGAATATCCGGACCTGGCCGAATGCTTCGGCGAATTCGGGATGAGCGAGCAGGTCTGCCAGTACGAAACGCACGGTTTTCTGGGCCGTAGCGAAGATCGCTGGGAGCAAAGCCAAAACGGCGAACAATACGATG
>DAINPV010000033.1:0-20319 GCA_036743315.1 bacterium
CCGGGCTCATTCATCCACGGGTAAACCCGTGGTCTTCTGTCTACGACCGAATAAACGCCTTATTTTTTCACTTGTTGCCAACCGCAGTGCATGGGAAACGGCGGGTTTTTATCACAAGCCTTTAGCATCGCTGATTTTTCAGCGGAGGTTGCTTTATTTCTCTTACAACATGGCGTCTAGTGGATTGTCGGCCACCCTCATTAATGGAGGGAGCGGAGGTCTTCCCGGCCTTCGATCAAGATAAACTTATTACAATCGTATTGAAGACGCTGCCGGTCCGTCTACTTCCGCAACCGGATTTCCTTGTTGAGGAACGCCCGCAGGCGCGACTGCGGCTTTTCCTCCTCTTCGAGGGGCACGATCTTGTTCAGCGGCTGGTTGGGTTCGTCGAGCACCGAAAGTTCGCCCATCTTGCGCATGCGCTCTTTGGCGGCCACGGCGATCTTGGCAATGCGCTCGGAGAGTTCATCCTTCGTCGAGGACATGTACGACGAATCGGTAGCGATCTTGATCAGCGCCTTCGCCGCCGGACCCGACGGATCCTCGACCGTGATCGGCAGCAAGCGCTTGGCGCACTCGCGCACCTTGCGGTCCCACGGCACGATGTAGGCGTGCTGTACGTTCAGCGACAGGTTGTCCTGCGCCAGGCGGGTGATGGTCTGCGCGATCGACGCGTCGCCGGCCGCCTCGCTCATGTTCACCACCAGGTCGATCTGGTAGCCCCAGATCATCTTCAGCAAAATCTTCTGCATTTCCGGGTCGGTCTTGCCGACCATCTCGACCAGTTGCCACACCGATTTGGGCTTGCCGTTGGTCGCGGTCTCGCGCTCGAACAAAAATTCCTCGAACACCTCGCCCAACTCGGAGTGCGGTGCGATCATCTCGTTGGCGAAATGCCGCAGCTTACGGAAGAGGCTGAGCTTGATCAGCCCATAGGCCTCCAACACGCTGGTCGGTTCGGTGCTGGTCACCACGTAGCGGTGATCGGCCGCCAAAAAGATATCCAGCACGTTGAAACTGACCTCGGCGCCCAGGTCGACCAGAATCACATCGCAGTCGATCTTACCGAGATGTCTTAGGATTTTCTCTTTGTGCGCGAATTTGATGTTCGCCGCGCCCAGCCGCGAGGAATCGGTGGCAATCAGGGTCAGATTGCGGTAGGGCGTCGCCAGCCGAACCTCGTCGAGGGACTCGAACTTGCGTTCGATAAAGTCGTTCAAAGACCGCGACAGATTGCGGATGCCCAGCGAGAGGTGCAGATCGGCCCCGCCCAGGTCCATGTCCACCGCCACCACCTGCCGGCCCATCGTTGCCAGCGCGATCGCCAGATTGGCCGTGACCAGCGTCTTGCCGATGCCCCCCTTGCCGCCGCCGATCGCCACCAATTGCGAGCGCCGCGTCCCACGCAAAAAGACGCTTTTGAAGGTGTCGACGTTCGCCGGCTGCTCCTCGCGCAGCGGGTCGGTCCCGGTACGGCGCGCGTGGGCGTCGCGCGCGTCGATAAACTCCTGCAAGTGCTGGAAACTGGCCGCCAATCGCGTCTTCTGCGACTCCAGCTCCTTGCGGTCGTTGGCCATGAACTTTTCCACTTGGCGCAGCCGCGCCTCGTAGGCCTGCTCGATGTGCTTGCGGTTGAGGGTGGAAAGTGTGTTTTCGTCGGGTTCGGTCAGGTGCGGGAACAGCGTCCGGTAATCCGTCGCGATCCGCCGACGGTACTTGGCGCTGTTGCGATAGTCTTCGATGCCCATCGATTATCCCGCTTGGGTTGCACCACTCTTGCCGCACAAGAGTCCTGACCCTCTAATGCGAGGCATATTCTTCCCATCGCCCATTTCCCCGAAAATCTTAACCAATAGTTACCCGGTTTTAAAAAAAAAGAAAAGTCTTTAATATTTTGCCGACACAAAAAATCGCCCCGATAACGAGAATACCTTTACAATTTCGAATGGTAGGAAGCTATTTGGCGCCGGTTTCAGCCCGACGACGGTGCAGATGGACCATCAATACCTGCAGTGCGGCCGGAGTGATGCCCGGAATGCGGCCGGCCTGCCCCAGCGTGCGCGGCTGCACCGCGGCCAGCTTGCCGGCCAGCTCGTTGGACAGCCCGGGAAGCTCGCGGTACGGGATATCCGGCGGCAGTTCGACGGCCTCGGCTTCGCGCAACCGTCGCGCCTGGTCGGCCTGCCGGTCCAGGTAGCCGCTGTAGGTGTTCTGAATCTCGACTTGCTCGACGATCTCGGCGTCCAGCGCCGGCCGGTGTTCGTCCAGCGGCGCCAGGTCGGCATAGTCCAATTCGTGCCGGCGCAGCAACTCGGCCAGCGAGGTCTTGTTGACGATCGGGGCCGAGCCCCGGCTCCGCAGCCAGTCCAGCACCCCGGCCACCGGCCGCACGTAGGATTCGGCCAGTCGTTGCAACTCGTTCTCAATAGCCGTCTTTTTCGCCGCCACCGCCGCACCGCGCGCCGGCGAAACCAACCCGAACTCGGCGGCCAACGGCGTCAGACGCAAATCGGCGTTGTCCTCGCGCAGCAGCAGGCGATATTCGGCCCGGCTGGTGAACATCCGGTAGGGTTCGTCGGCTCCCTTGGTCACCAGATCGTCGACCAGCACGCCGATCATCGCCTGGTCGCGCGCCAGAATGAGGGGCTGGCGTTCCAACATCTTGTGGCAGGCATTGATGGCTGCTACCAAACCTTGTGCGGCAGCCTCTTCGTAGCCGCTGGTGCCGTTCACCTGCCCGGCGAAATAGAGGTTTTCGAGCGCTTTGACCTCCAGCGTCGGGTGCAGATGGATCGGATTGAGGTAATCGTACTCGACTGCGTACCCCGGCCGCACGATCTCCGCCCGCTCGAAGCCCGGAATGCTGCGCACGTACGCCAACTGCACCGCGAACGGCAGACTGGTCGAAATGCCGTTGGGGTACACCTCGGTCGTGTCCCGCCCTTCCGGCTCGACGAAGATCTGGTGCGACATCTTTTCCGGAAAACGCACCACCTTGTCTTCGATGCTCGGGCAGTACCGCGTGCCGATGCCGCGAATCTTCCCCGAATACAGCGGGCTTTCGCTCAACCCGGCACGGATGATCTCGTGCGTGCGCTCGTTGGTGTAGGTGATGTGGCAGGGGACCTGCTCCACCGCGTGCGGCGGCGTCTCGAAGGAGAAAAACGAGGGATGTTCGTCGCCGGGCTGCGCCTCCAGCGCGGCATAATCGATGGTATTGCCGTCCAGACGCGGGCAGGTGCCCGTTTTCAGCCGCCCGAGGGGCAAGCCGAGCTCGATTAAATGCTCCGACAGCGGGTTCGCCGCCGCGTCGCCCAACCGTCCGCCGGCAAAATGGGTCATCCCGATGTGCAGCAGGCCGCGCAGGAAGGTTCCCGCGGTGAGAATCGTCGCCTTCGCTCGGTAGATGCGCCCCGAGAAACCCTGCCCGCCGGCCACCCGGCGCCCGTCGACCAGCAGGCGGTCGATGCGATCCTGCCGCAAATGAATCAGCGGTTCTCGTTCGACCAGCGCGCGCATGACGCGGCTGTAATCGTCCATGTCCGACTGGCAACGCCGCGAGCGCACCGCCGCGCCCTTTTTCGTGCCCAAGCGGCGAAACTGGATGCCCGTGGCGTCGGCGATCTTGCCCATCACGCCGCCCATCGCGTCGATTTCGCGCACCAGATGGCCCTTGGCCATGCCGCCGATGGCCGGATTGCACGACATGCGGGCGATCGCCTCGACGGCGAGGGTCGCCAGGCACACCTGCAAACCCAGGCGCGCGCCGACAAACGCCGCTTCGACCCCCGCATGACCGGCGCCGATCACCAGCAGATCGTAATGCTCTTCCATTCGCTCCTCAGGCGATGTTTCACGTGAAACACCTTGTGCACATCCACCGGTTAATGTTTCACGTGAAACATACCGGCGGCTCGATGACGGACAACAGGTCTTCTTCGTCCGGCATGGGCTTCATTTGCTTGCGGTTGGGCAGGGCGTCGCGCCATTCCCGGCGCGCCAGCACCACCTGCCCGCCGACGATGACCATCTGCAGCGCCGATTTTCCTCGTTGGAAGAGAGCCTCATCCAGCGTTTGAGCCCGCCAGATGGCCAAATCGCCCCAATTTCCTTTTTCCAGCGCGCCCGCTTTGATTTTTAAAGCCCGTGTCGCGCGAATCGTCACCGCCTCGACCAGCTCGGCCGGCTGTATTTTGGTTGTCTTTTCAGCCAGTTGCAACGTAGCCAGCAGCCCCTCGCCGCCGTCGCGACGTGCTCCCGCGCCCAGCAGCCAATTTTCTCCCGCCGCTTTAATCAATTCACCCGGCCAGGAATGCCCGAGCACAAACCGGTCGACCACCGGTCGCCACACCAGGTGCGCCCCGGCCTCGACCAGCCGCCGTGCCTGCTCGACGCTCAGCCCGGCGCAACCCACCGCCAGCGTGTGCGGCCCCAGGCCGCCCGCCGCCTCCAGCTTGGCGAACTCCCGCGTCGCGTTCCAGTTGCTGCCGTCGGCCAGTCGCACGCCGACCGCATGCTTGCCGGCCTTCTTGAAAATCTTCTCCGGATTCCGCTCCAACTCCAGCGAGTCGATGAGCGCCGTTTTCGTCTCGCGCAGCAGTGCCGGCTTTTCCGCCGAAGCGCTGACCGCCGCCGTCACGCCGTTGCGCAGACAGGCCAAAGCGCCAGCCCGCGCCCGCTTGCCTGCGGCGAGTTTTTGCGCGGCGATCCACGCGGCCGGCTGCGCGCGCTCGAACTCGGCCTCGCGCCCCGCGCGATCGGCGTAGGGCCCGGGCAGCAACGGCGGCAGGCAATCGTCGGCCAACGGGTGGTCCGCGTCGATCAACCCGGGCGCGACAAGCAAATCCGGCACTTCCACGACCCGTGCGCCGAAGGGAATCTTCACCTCGCCCAGCGCGGCAATACGCCCTTCTTTAATAATGATGTCGCCGCGCCGCACCCCGTCGGGCAGCCACAGCCGCCCGCCGACCAGGGCGAGGGGCGTTTCGTTCATCTCCGGCAACCAGGCCACAACCATCTCAGCCTTCTCCGCACACCTGCCGGTACACGTCCAACGTCGCACCGGCGGCGCGATCCCAACTGAATTGCCGTGCGCGCTCCGGCCCGGCCCGGCGCAGGCGCAAACGCAACTCCTCATCGTCAAGAATCCGGCCCATCGCGGCGGCGAGGGCGGTTACATCCTGCGGTTCGACCAGCAGCCCGGCTTCGCCGACAACCTCCGGAATGCTCGTGCGGTCGGACGCGATGACCGGCACGCCGCAGGCCATCGCCTCCAGCGGCGGCAGCCCGAAACCCTCATACCACGAGGGAAACACCAATGATTCCGAGCAGTTATAAAGCGCCGGCAGCTTTTCCTGCGGCACCGAGCCGAACAGCCGCAGCCGGTCGGCCACGCGATGCTCCCCGGCGAAGCGCACCAGATCGCCGCTGAGCCACCCCTCGCCGCCGGCCAGCACCAGCTCGTGCGGCAGACCGCGCTCCTGCGTCAACCGCGCGAACGCGGCGATCAAATGCCGCAGGTTCTTGCGTGGCTGCAGCGTGCCGACGAACAGAAAATAGGGCCGCGTCAGATCGAATTCCGTACGCGCGCGCCGCTGCGCCGCCTCGTCCAACGGCCGGAACTGTTCGTCCAGGCCGTAGGGGATGACCGTCACCCGCGCCGGATCGATCCCCGCCAGGGCGACGATCTCCTCGCGCGTGGCCACGCTGGGAGTGATCACCCGCGCCGCCCGTCGGATGCTGCGCAGGCCGACGAATTGCTTGTAATGACGGCGGCTGAAATTGTACATCGTCGGCAGGCGGTAAAAAGCCAGGTCGTGTACGGTGATGACCACCGGGCAGGGGCGCCGCCACAGTGGCAGGGCATGATCGACATAATGCAGCAGGTCGAGGCCGTCGCGCCGGGCGAGGGCGGGCAGGCCGAACTGCTCCCACACAATGCGCGGGGCGCTGCCGCCGAGGTTGAGGCGACCGACCGAGGCGCTCAAACCGTCGCCGGCGGTCGGTTCGGGACCGTGCATCAAGTACAGGCGGAGCGACGCGGCGGCCTCGGGCCGGCGGGCGAGGGCGCGCACCAGGTTGTAGGTGTAGCTGCCCACTCCGGTTTCGCGTTCGAGCGCTTTGGTGGCGTTGATTCCGACGCGCATCGGTCCTTTCCTTCCGGCGGGAGATGCTAACGGTATTTGCCGGCAGGCGCAAGCGGATATTCAAGAAACAGCGCCTGAAATAACGACGAATAGCGGTTATAAATCATTACTATTTAAAATAATAATATACTTGGTCAAACTTACCGACTTCCGAATTGACCTATCCGGACCGCCAAAGCCCCGGAGGGGCGGATGGTCGGTAGCGAAGGGCGAAGCCCTGGAAATCGCGGCCTACCCAGAGACGACAAGCCCCAGAAAATCGGACAGGAAAGCCCGTCGCTATTGACCCGCGCCCGCCGCCTTTTTCCGTTCGCGCAAGTACCGCGCGGCAGCCTCGGCGAAGGCGCGCGAGTACAGCGGGCGGCTGGTGTGGTAGGTGATCATCGCCTGCATGGCCGCGCGCGCCTCGATCGACTGTTCGCGCGTCCAATCGATGCGCAACGCTTCGGGCAGCGGGCACGCGAGCGCCCGGCACATCGCCCGGCGCGTTGCGGGCGCCAGGCGCGGCGAATGCGGCAGCGCTTTGTTCAAGCAGACCGTACCGCCGCGGTGCGGCTCGAAGGCCGTCGTCTCGTCCTCGCGCAGCAGGCGTCCGGTGACCGTGCAGATGTCCAGGCGCGGCGCGAGCCCGGCGTGGTCGAGCGTACGCAGTTCGACCAGCCGGCTGAGCGCGCCGGCGTCCTTGCCGTTGCACAACCCGCGCAGCGCGGCGGTCAGCGCGTTGAAGGTTTCCGTCTCGGGTTGCTCCTCCGCGGCGAAGGAAGCGGCGACCTCGGCCAGATAGCACCCGGCGGCCAGCCGCATCAATTCCAGCGACAACGGCCGGTAGGCGTCGATCAACCGCGCGTGGCCGAGCAGCAGCAGCGGGCTCTTGCGGCGCGTCAGCTCGACCTCGAGGTGATACAGCAGATCCAGAATGCCGCCGTAGCGCTTCTTGGATTTGCGCGCGCCCTTGGCCACCGCGCGGATCAGCCCGTGCTCCTTGGTGTACAGCACCAGAATGCGATCGGATTCGCCGAGCGGATATCGTCGTAAAACGACGGCCGGCGTGGTGAGAATCTTTCCGGCCATGGCTAGAGCATGATCGTCGTAGCGATCATGAAGTAGGAGCCGACACCCAGGATGTCGATGGTGGTCGTGACGAACGGGCCGCTGGCGACCGCCGGGTCGATGCCCATGCGGTGGAAGATCAACGGCAGCGCCGAGCCCATCACCGACGCCAGGCACATCGAGGTGAACAGACCCAGGCCGGCGGCCAGGCCCAGGCTGATGTTGCCGCGGTACAGCAGCGCGCCGGCAATGCCCAGCAGGATGCCGTAGATCGCCCCGAGCACCAAGCCGACGCTCATCTCTTTGAACACATAGCGGAACAGCCGCCCCGAGGCGAGGCGGTGCGTGGCCAGGCCGCGCACGGTGATCGTCGTGGCCTGAATGCCGATGTTGCCGCCCATGCCCACGACGATGGGCATGAACGCCGCCAACGCGGCCATCTGGGCGATGGCTTCGCTGAAGTGCGCGATCACCCGCGAGGCCAGCAACCCGCCGATCCAACTGGCGAACAGCCAGGGCAGGCGGATCTGCGCGCTGCGAAACACCGACGACGAGGAGATTTCCTCTTCGCTGGTGCCGGCCAATTTCATCAAGTCTTCGGTCGCCTCGTCGGACACTACGTCGATCACGTCGTCGACGGTGATGATGCCCACCAGCTTGTGTTCCGGATTGATGACCGGGATCGCCAGCAGATTGTAGCGGGCGACCTGCCGCGCCACCTCCTCCTGGTCCTCGTGGGTTTCGACGAAGACGACGTCCTTCTCCATGATCGATTCGAGGGTCGATTCCGGCGGCACAGTGACCAGTTGCCGCAAGCTGACCATGCCTTGGAGCGTCTCCTCCTCGTCGATGACGTACACGTAAAACACCATCTCCGCTTCGCTGGCCTTTCGCAGCTCGCGGATGGCGTCGCCGGCCTCCATCGTTTTGGGCAGCGCGAAGAAATCCGGGCTCATGATGCGGCCGGCGGTGTACTCTTCGTAGCTGAGCAGCTCCTCGACCTCTTCGGAATCCTCGTCCTTCATCAAATCGAGAATCTTCGTCCGGCGCTCCTCGTCCTCGATTTCCTCCATGATCTGCGCCGCGTCGTCGGTCGACATTTCCTGGAAAATCTTGGCCAAACGCTCCGGCGCCAGCTCGTCGAGAAAATCCTCGCGCACGGAAATGGACATTTCCGAGAGCACTTCGGCGGCGACCTCGACCGTCGGCAACAGCTCGAAAATCATCCGGCCGTCTTTGTGCGACAGATAGTTGAACGCCGAGGCCATGTCGGCCGAATGGGTTTTGTTGATTATTTTGACAAGGTTGACCGTGGCTTTGCGATGCAGGAGCCGGCGGAGGGTATCGGCGAGGATATGAATGCGGCGGCTTCCGGCTTCCACGGCGCACCTCCGGTTCGGACGGTCGGTAAAGTATCCCGATTTGGTCGTGGCAGTTCTACACTTTGCCGGCGGGCAAGTCAATTACAAGTTGCGGAAAATCCCGTTTCGACGCAGAAAAAGCAACGGGGCGGACGGTCGACCGTCCGCCCCGCGTTCGTCGCCGCTACGCGACGGCTACTGCACTTTGACTTCGATCTGCTTGGCCTTGCTCTCCTCGCGCTTGGGCAGCGTGACGATCAGCACGCCTTTTTCCATCGTCGCATCGATGGCCGACTGGTCGATCGTCGGGCCGACGGTGAAGGTGCGCGACAGCTCGCCGTAGTAACGCTCGAGGCGGTTGAAGCGTTGCAGTTCGTCCTCGTTGGGCGCCTTGCGTTCGCCGACGATGGACAGGATGTTGTTTTCCAGCTCGACCTTCACGTCGCTTTCGCTCAGGCCGGGCAGCTCGATCGCCAGCCGCACGCTGGTCTCATCTTCGAAGATGTCCGCGACCGGACAGCAACAGCCGGTCAGTTCCTCCTGCTGCGTGTCGCCGAACAAACCGCTGCGACGGTAACCGTTCCACTCTCGTTCGTTCAGGCGCGCCCAACGCTCGTTGTCCGACGCGCTCTCGTTTTTGCGGATAATGGCCATGGCTTGGATTCCTTATTTTTCTTCTGGTTACTTTTCTCGCCGTCCCCGGGGGCGGCTTTGTTAGACACAAGGTAAGGCCGCGCCGGAGCCTGTCAAGCAAGCTCCCCGCCTTCGGCTTTGCCGGCCGCCGCGATGGGATCGTTGACATACGTCAGTAAATCCTTACAGTTAGCCCAGAGCGACTTCACGCCAAACCGGAAAGGCTGTCACCGTCATGAAACTTATTGCTGCGCTTCGCCCGTGGTTGATTGTTCTCGTCGTTTTCGCGCTTGCCCTGGCGGCTTGCCAAAAAAAGGAAATGGAAGTGATCGAGCAGGGCGGCCTCGACCAGGCCCCGGTGATCGCCCAGGTCATCAACCCCACGGTGGGTTACAGCGGCGGTGAAATCTTGCTGTTGCTTGCGCCGAAGGATACCGGCCATGTGCGCATCACCCGCAGCAACGCGCCGGTGCTGGCCGTGCTCGACATCAGCCGCACCTGGAAAGAGCCCAACGAAAAGCAAGGCAAACAGATCGAGTCGTTCAATTACGTTTTCGATGCGCCGGCGGACCTCGAGCGTCACGATGTCAAAGTGCCGACCAAGCTCGGCGCGAAAATCGCCGGCGGCGAACAGGCGGGGCAACTGCAATGGTTCCGCTTCAGCCGGCAGGAGGATTTCCTCAACGTCGAGGCGGCTTTCAACACCGACCCGTTGACCGTCCGCAAGGTCAAGTACCGCGTCATGGACGACGGCTACACGATCGTCGTCGAATCGGGCTCGCGCTTGACGATGAAGTAAGTTCTCTCAGCGCAGCGACACGTCGTCGGCCGTTTCCAGCTGCCCGTCGGGCCCCAGCGAAACCAACTGATAGAAAAAGCCGTCGTCGCAAACGTAGCGAAACGACCAGCCCCACGGATCGACCAGCGTGCGGTCGTTCAGCAGATATCCGGCCGCGCGATAGCCCAGCGCGCGCTCGTTGGTCGGCGGCGGCATGAGCAGCGCGGTCAGCCCTTGCGACGTCGTCGGGTAACGGCCGTGGTCGCGCTTATACTGCTCCAGCGCCTGGCGGATGACCAGCATCTTTTGGCGGGCCTCCTCGTTCGGCTGCGCCACGCCGCCCGCGCCGGGCACGACCGGCCCCGCCGCGCACCCGGCGAGCAATAACAACAACATCGCCACGGCAACAAAACGCATGGACATCCTCGCTAAAGAGTCCTTTCCAAGATAAATCGCCCGCAAGCATAAAAAAAGGGCGGTCCGTGCGGACCGCCCTCGGGAGTCGCTCGTCGTTGCGCTTATTGGCCTTCGGCCGCGGCGGCGCCGGTCAGGCGCTTGGCCGCTTCGTCGGGCGCGATGCCTAGCTTGAGGACATCCAGGATCTTGCCGTTGGACAACGGACCGAATTCGCCGTCGCCGTTGGCCTGCTCGAACAGTTCGAGCGCGTTGATCGCCGAGGACAGGAAGTGCTGGTTGTAGTCGATACGGATATCGTTGGCGATCAGCGCGCCGCGAATGCCGCCGAGCACGCGATCGGGCCGGCGCGTCCAATAGCTGTTGACCGGACGATACTGGTCCACGATGTTATGCCAGATCGCCGCCTGCACCGATTCGCTCAGTTTGTCGGCCATTTCCTTGTTGCCCAGCAGCACGGCCAGATGCCAGGCCTCGACGTTCGCTTCGTTGCGCGCGCTGGTCGGCGTCGAGCGCGGCGGAGTGGCGTTGTCGGCGCCGCCGAAGTAATCCTCGTACGGCAACTTGGTGGTCTTTTCCGGCATGCCCCACTGGTGACGGAAATGCCAGTTGACCATTTTCCAGACGACGTCGGGAATGCGCTCGTCCTTGGTGTAGCGGTACAGTTTGCACAGCGCCTGCACGACCCAGGCATCGGGTTGCTGCTTGGGATTTTTCAGGTAATCGTCGATCTGCCAATCGGCGCACAGCTTGGCCGCCTTGAGCCACTTTTCCTGCTGGTCCTGTTCGTAGAGCTTCATGTAAGCCAGGAACGCCTCGCCGGGGAAGTAGCGCGGTTGCGGATCGGGCACCGGCCCGCCGGCTTTGACTTCGTCCCAACTCTTGTAGAAACGGCCGTCGGGCACCTGGAAGGCCATCAGGCCGTTGCCGAACATTTCGCGCTTGGTTTTCCACTCGGGCGTCAGCAGTTCCTGTGGAATCTCGCACAGACTCATCGCCGCCAGGGCGTTGGTGCCCAGGTAGGCGCGGCCCTTGTAATCCAGAAACGCGATGTCCTTGTTTTCCGGCGGCACCATGATCGAGTGGCCGAGGTAATCCAAGGCGCGCCGGCCCGCCTCCAGCAGCGTTACGTCGCCGGTTGCTTTGTACGCGCCGAACAAACCCCACACGCTGCCCGCGTGCCGCACGATGTTGTAGCCGTTGGTGAACTTGTCGGGGATCGGCCGATAGTGATAGCCCATCTTGCCTTCGGGATCGGTGTGCATCGCCAGGTGGCCGGCCGCGAGCCACGCTGCTTCCAACGCGTCTTTGCGGGTCAGCTTACGCGGCGGCAGAATCATCGCGCGGTAGGTTTCCACCGCCTTGCCGTTGGGCTCGACCTCGACCATCGCATGGGTGGAGAAGTACGACAGCGGCGCCTCGTTGAATTCCTCTTTGGACAACTTGGCCTCGCGGCGGATTTTATCCAGGCACAACTGGGTGAGTTTCTTGCCCATTACACGGTCGTTGTCGTTGAAGCCCTTCATGCCCCAACCGTTGAAAATCACGTCTTCGCCGAGTTGGAACGTGCGCTTGCCCATATGTTCGACGATCAGACCGTGATACCCCGGCTCGACGATCCGCCGCAGCCGCGCGATGCGCCGCGTGTTCAATTCCGTCACGTTGTCGATCACATGCACGGCGATGCGCGTGTCGCCCAGCTGATCCTTGAAGCGGCTCTTGAAACCGGCGTCGTTTTTCAACTCGGCGCAGGCCGCTTCGAGCGATGCGGCGATGGTGTCTTTCTGCGCATGGGCGCGGATGAAAGCGGTGCGCGGCGCAAAGAGCGTGATGAACACATCTTTGTTGTATTTCTTCGTCAGCGTTTCCGACAGACCTTTCGGATCGAAGCCGTCCTGCGTCAGATAACCGCGCGCGGCGGCAACCAGCGCATCGCGGTCGGCGTCGGTCAGTTTCACCCGGTCTTGGGTGTACGGCTCAAATTTTCCGCCCTGCTGGCAGCCCAGCATTCCGCCGATCATGACGATGGCGATCAGAACGAGCAATAAACGATTGAGTCGCACGACTTCCTCCTTACATCGATTAAAAGATTCCCCATGCACCGCACAAGAATCGGTATGTTTTCACACCAGCAGGAAAAACGCAAGGCGAGACGGTGCGGGCATACGTGCCCGCACCCTTCGCGCCGACGATCGGCCGTTCGCTCAACCCCATTGGGGGATGCCCCAACAAGCTACCGGACTATCCTTCGAGCGCGAAGCACAGGTGATACTGCGGCGCCTGCGGACCGACCGCCTGCAGGCACGTCGGCGTAAAGTTCACCGCCGGCAGTTCGATCGCCTCCAGGCGATCGGCAAATACCTCGTACAACGCCGTACCATTATCCTTCCAGCCCAGCACGAAGACGCGCCCGTCGCGCAGGACCAGCGTGGAAGCGGCATAAATCGTCGTCTCCGGTTCCCGGCAGGACCATTGTCCATCGCGGTATTCCCAAAACACGTCGCTTTGCGAGGGACGGCTTGCCGGTAAAATGATGTACCCGGCGTCGGGCAGGGCGCTGCCGACGTTGACAAAATGGTCGAGCGCGCCGGGATCGGCGCAGCCCGCCGGGGTGGCGACCGCTTCGAACTGACCGTCGTGCATGTGCACCAGCTCTGCGTCTTCCCACGTCGTATCGGCCCAACAAAGGAAGCCTTCGTCGTCCGTCAGGAGGAACAGCCGCCAGAAGAGCCCGTTCTCGTATCCCGTCGGCATGTCCATCGTCTGCGCTTGCGTGCCGTTCCAATGGGCGAGTTGGCCGATGCTCGTCCAACCAACACCATAAAAATAACCATTATCCGGTCGGTTGAACTCCATGATCCACGAGGCATCGCTGTCCGCCAGGTGCCGCACCGGATCGCCGCCGCCGTAAGACCAAAGCGAAGGATCGAACGCCATATGCCCCAAACTCACCACCGAGATCCACAAGGTGTCCGCCTGCGTCGCGAAAAGGGCGGCAATGTTCGCGTCCGCGTCCGGAGCCGGGTGCGCGCTATCGACCGACCAGCCGGTTTGCCGATCATACGTCAGCAAATCGTATCCGCTGGTGTTGCCGAAAACGCTGTCGACATAATTGACCGTCGCCCAGCCCGTCTCGCCGTTTAAAAAGAAAGACGGGCCCATAAAGCCATCATCCAAGATTCGTGTTTGCGGAAAATCCTGGCGCACCCAACCGTCGGCCGTTAATCGCAGGCTGAAACGCTCGCCCGCATCGGTGGAGCCGAAAACCATCAACTCGGTCGACGTGTCATCATCGTCGCCGGTGTCGTCGTCGTCATTGTCATCATCGACGTCGTCATCGTCGTCGGGAGAGGTGTCGTCATCGTCGTCGGGAGAGGAGTCGTCATCAGCGGAATCATCGTCGTCCGCCGCGTCATCATTGTCATCGTTATTGTCGTCGTCGTCACCACACGCCAACGGGAGTGACAACAAGACAACAAACGCCGTAAAAAAGCCCAACCATTTTTGCTTCTGCATACCGGCCTCCGTTGGCGGGCGCCCCGATCCCGCCGTTCAATGTCGGCTGGCAGCAATGACCGATCTCGTCAACAACGTAATCCATTAACGACCGATATTCAAATGAATTTTAGTTGAAAAAATATTTATCCAAGGTCAGGGGCAGTATTCCAGTTCCTGCAGCAGTTCGAAGTCCTCGTCCTTGACGCAGACGGGATCCTTCGCGACGGACTTGTTGCACTCCTCGGTGCAGGAATAGCCGATGGGGCATTCGCCGTCGATGTCGCACGGCTGCGTGCAATAGGTGTCGTTTTCCGAGCCGATGCAAAACTGCGAACGACATTCGATGAAGTCGTCGCTCTTGCACCACAGCTCGTAACAATTGATGTCGCACGCTTCGCCGACATCGCCGGTATACCCCAGGCCGTTGTCGGTATCCAGCAGATCCTCGTGATCGCAGGCCGCGAAGAAGAGAAAAGGCGCCGCCGAAAACAGCAGCGCCGTGAGCAACAACACTTTTTTCATGACGATCCGTTCCGCCTTCGCCGGATTACTCCAGGCGCATCGGCATAACCACCGACAGGTAGCCCTGGTCGCTCGGCGTCTTGATCGTGCACGGCGACAGCCCGTCGGCCATTTCGAGAATGACGTCCTCGTCGTTGAGCACGCCCAGCGCATCGAGGATGTACCGCGCGTTGAACCCGATTTCCATTTCGGCGCCTTCGTAATTGGCCTGCACCTGCTCGACCGCTTCGCCGAGATTCGGATTCTTGCAACTGATTTCCAGCGAGCCGCGCCCCAGGCTGACTTTTACGCCCTTGTTGAGTTCGGTGGCCATGATCGACACGCGGCGCAACGCCGAGAAAAGTTTGTCGCGCGAGATGGTGACAATCTTGTCGTTCTTCTTGGGCACCACCTGCTCGTAGTCGGGATAATCGCCGTCGATCAGCCGCACGATCAATTCCGTGCCGCCCTGGCGCACGAAGATGTTGCGTTCCTTCACGCCGAACACCACGTCGCCTTCGCCCTCGGCCAGCAGCTTGCGCAATTCCATCACGCCCTTTTTTGGGATGATGATGCCCGGGTCGATCGTCGCGTCGATGCCTGCGGGCAACTCCTTTTCGCACAGCGCCATGCGGTGGCCGTCGGTGGCGACCATGCGCAGGTTGCCGTTGACGGTGACGAAAAACACGCCGTTCAGGTAATAGCGCGTTTCGTTCGTGCTGATGGCGAACTGCGTTTTATCGATCATCTCGGCCAGAATCTGGCCGTTGATGGTGAACTCCATCGCGCCTTCGGTCGAAGGCAGCACCGGGTAATCCTCAGCCGACAGCCCGACGATCTTCGACGAAAAATTTCCGCCGCCGATTTCCACCCAATCGTTGGGCATCGCTTTGAACGAAATGACGTCGCTGTCCAACTCGCGACAAATCTCGTAAAGCTTTTTCGCCTGCACGGTGATCGAGCCTTCTTTGCCCACTTCCGCTTCGCACATGCCGCGCACGCCGACTTCCAGATCGGTGGCGACCAACGTCACCGCCGCTCCGGCCGCCTCGATCAACACGTTGGATAAAATCGGCAACGTGGTTTTCTTTTCGATCACGCTCTGCGTGCGCGATAAGCCGCGCAGGAACTCATCTTTGGTGATGGTGAACTGCATCGGGCCTTTTCCTCTTTCTTCTGTTATCCGCTTAATACATTAAAATCGTAGGAGTAGAAACCCCTACCTCGTGTGCAACGATCGTTCAACTAATTGTTTTCCAAGGGTTTATCGAACGATAAACACTGTGGAAAACATTGTTGACCGATCCCCGGTGTTTGTGGAAACCGCGTTGTTCACAGCTTTTATACATCATTTTCCTCAGGTTCGCCACAGACTTGTTCACAGCGCTTATTTACGCAGCGATTTTTCCAGCGTCTCGAGAATGGTCGTCAGTTGCGGGTCTTTTTCGCGCAGTTCATCCACCTTGCGCACGGCGTGCAGCACGGTGGTGTGATCGCGGCCGCCGAACTTGGCGGCGATGTCCGGCAGGCTCGAGCCGGTGAGTTTCCGCGAGAGGTACATGGCCACCTGGCGCGGCCGGGCGATGATTTTATGCCGGCGTTCGCCGACCAGATCGTTGTGTTTCACGCGGTAATATTCGCAGACCGTCCGCTGCACCTGGTCGATCGTGATCGGCTTGTCGGTGTCGCCGATGACATTGCGCAGCGCGCGCTTGGCGATCTCCAGCGTCAGCTTGCCGCCCTGCAGTTCGCCGAACGCCGCCACGCGCCGCAACGCGCCTTCCAACTCGCGGATGTTGTCGGTGATGTTCGCCGCCACGTAGAAGGTTACCTCTTCGGGCAGCGTCATGTTGTCCTGCGCGGCCTTCTTTTTCACGATGGCCATGCGCGTCTCCAACTCCGGCGCCTGAATGTCGGCGATCATCCCCATGCCGAAACGGCTGCGCAGCCGCTCTTCGAGCATCGGGATGTCCTTCGGGTACTTGTCGGAAGCCAACACGATCTGCGCGTCGTTTTCATACAGCGCGTTGAACGTGTGGAAGAACTCCTCCTGCGTCGCGTGCTTGCCGGCGATCGTCTGGATGTCGTCGATCAACAACGCGTCGAGGTTGCGGTACTTCTTGTGAAAGGCCGAGGTGCGCTTGCCCTGGATGGCGCTGATCAGCTCGTTCATGAATCGTTCGGCCGACACGACGATCAACCGCATCTCCGGATCGCGCTTGAGCATCTGCGACGCCACCGCGTTGAGCAGGTGCGTTTTGCCCAACCCCGTGCCGCCGTAAATGAACAACGGGTTCATCCCGTGACCCGGATTTTTCGCCACGTTCTTGCACGCGGCGTAGGCGAATTCGTTCGACGGGCCGACCACGAAACGCTCGAACGTGTATGTTTCGCTCGACGGGTTGTTGTTGCCGTTGCCGTTGCCCGGCGCCGTGCGGTTCGTCTCGGCCGCCGTCGGCTTCTGGGGCAGCAACGCGTCGAAGGACATCTGCTCGTTGCGCAGCACGACCTCGATGGTCATCTCGCGACCGGCCACCTCGCGCAACACGGCGTTGGCCTGGGCAAGGTACTTGTCCATGAACCATTTGCGCACCGTCTTGTTGGGCGCGGCCAGTTGCAGATAAATGGTGTTGGCTTGTATCTGTGCCAGCGGTTTCAGCCAGGTATTGAAGCTTTTGGAATCGACGCTATCCTTGAGAACGTTTAATGTGCGGTCCCAGAGACGATCCATCCCTTACTTTCCCCTTTTACCCGAATGTCGGGCCCCCATAGCGCTCCCGCGCTGCTTGACTTAATACGGCAGAGCCGTCATATAAACCGAATTCGAAACGCGCTACCCCACTGCGTCTTATATAAAATAATCGGCATATGTTGCAGGTGGCGAATGGGATTTTCGGGCGCCACGCCCAAAACCCGAGACACTTACCTACCAAGGACCGAAAAACGGCGCAATCCTTTTTTTAGTTTTTTTTTCATTTTTCATAACTGCATGAAAGTAAACCGAGACTTTATCCACACCTTGTGGATAAGTCGGTTAACGACGCTTAAAAAAACCATTAACCCGGGCCGGCAATTTTGATAAAGTCGAGAATTTTGAATCCAAATAAAATGTCCTTTGTATTCAATAAGATCGATGAGGATGATTTTTTTATCGCCGGTTGAAATAAACTTTAAAAGACGGCCTGACAAGGCGTCGCCCGCTCCGTTTTCCATTTTTTCTTCCGCGGCAATTCAAGACCCTGTGGAAAACCGCCCGCCGCAAAATGCGCCGTTAAAATCCTCTGCGCCCATGAAGGGTTTTTCTCTCCGGCGCCGGCGAAAAAGAAAAAAATTCGCCCCACGGGCCTGACGGCCACAAAGCCCTTTCCCAAAGACGGTGTTTTTGTGTTATATAGGCAAGTCCATCCGTACGTCGTCCCGTTCGCCGATAAGGAGTGAAGAGCCATGAGAACGTACCTTGCCCTGACCTTCGCCTGTTGCGCCGCGCTGCTCGCCGGCTTGCTGCTGCTGTCCTGCGCGGACGACGACATGAAGGAAAACCGCACCTGGACCGACGTGGAGTCCGGATTGATGTGGCAACTGGCGGGCATGTACGAAGCGCTCGACTGGGCCGGCGCGCAGCAATACTGCGAAGAACTCGAGGTGGCCGGCTTCACCGATTGGCGCCTGCCCACCCTCGACGAACTGCGGACCCTCGTGCGCGGTTGCCCGTCGGCCGAATACCTCGGACCCTGCGGCGTCAACGAAAGTTGCTACGAACCCGACTGCCGCAACCAGGATTGCGACGGCTGCAAATGGGCGAAGGGCCCCGACAACGGCTGCTACTGGGCCGCCGACGTGAAAGGCCCCTGCGGCGAATACTGGTCGAGCACGCCCGTGCCCGACTCCGACACCGCCTGGTACCTGCATTTCAAAAACGGGTACATCGGCGCCGACTACATGACCCAGACCTATCCCAACGTCCGCTGCGTCCGGTTGTAGGGAAATATTTAAAAGTCAGGAAAAATATTTGCTGGTTCTGGATTCCGGGTCTTTGCCCGGAATGACGGAGGGAGCCGCTTTGTCACCCCGGACTTGATCCGGGGTCCAGAACTCCTTTACCGCCACGCGAAGCGCGGCTTACCTTTTTAAAAAGGTCAAGAAGGGTATTTGCTGGTCCTGGATGCCCGCCTGCGCGGGCATGACAGACATCCATCATCATGTGTTGCGCGCGTCAGCGCCGGCCGAGGTTACACACAACGAAGCAAACATAGGTCCAGGAATTATTCCTGGCGCCCCATTTGCCCCCGTGTCGCAGTGTGATAAATTCCTTCCCGGGAATATCCAATCACCACCTAAAAATCGGATGCGCCATGAGCGAACTGGTCTTTCGCGGACGCGACAAGGAAATCGAAGAGCTCTTAAAATTCGTCGCCGACGAAGCCGGCGGAACGTTCGTCGTCTGCGGCAAAATGGGCATGGGCAAGTCGCGCATCCTGCAAGAGCTCGCCAAGGAAATCGGCGAAAACTCCCACTGGCTGCACTTTTTCGAGCTGCCGGAAAAAACCTCGGTCGACGCGCTGTTCCCGTTGTGGATCGAGCGGGCGTTGAGCGGCAAAGGCCTTTTTTATCAGTCGCAAAAGTCGCGATTCAAAACCTTCTTCGAGGAAATCCCCTATTCGCGCCCTTTCGTTAAAGCCTTCGGCGAAAAGGCAAGCAAGCCGCCGCACTTTCTTTTTTTGGAAATGCTCGAAATCGTTTCCAGTGCTTTAACGAACGGCCGGCGCTGCATCATCCTGCTCGATCCGGACAAAGAAATCGCCGACGACGAGGGCGCGGGGAATCTGAAATACATCCTCAAGCGCGTGCCGCCGCGGGTGAAGATCATCGTCGCGCAACGGCCCAACGATCGGCTGATGAGCGACGCGGTGTTTCTGGCCGAAAAGGAAATTGCACAATTTCGCGCCGGCAACATCGAAAAATTGACCACCGAAACGATCAAGCGGATCCTGCGCGAAAGCACCCAGGATCAACAAGTCGAATTAAATGAGGAGGGCATCGCGCGGCTGGCCGAGCGCATCGACGGCTGGCCCTACGCGGCCGAACTTTACCTGCGCTGGGCGGCAATGTGCCTGGCCGAGGGTCGCTTGGAGGACGCTTGCACCACGCCGCCGAGCGTGCAGGCGGTTGTGCAGCAGTTGTACGAGGCGTGCACCGGCGAGGCGCGCGCCGTGGCCGATTGGCTGACGGCTTCGCGTACGCCGTTGACCATCAAAGAGTTGAGCACAATCTCCGGTTTGTCGGGCCAGGCCATCAGCGAAGCGCTGGAGAACGTCAATCTGCGCCGGCTGGTTAAAATCTCCTCCGCCGGAGCAAAAACCTACGAAATCTTCCACCGCGACTTGAAAGATTACATCGGCCTGAGCCTGACCGAACGCGGCGACTCGGGACAAATGAAAAAACAACTCGGTGCCCACTACGCCGCCCTGCTGGCCTCGCCCGACAAGGAAGAGCAAAACCTGTCGTTGACTCACGCCGCCGGCTACCTCCGGGAAGCAGGCGACAAACGGTCGTTCATCGCTGCGGTGATGGCCCAATTCGAAACCAAGCTCAACCGCAGCCTATTCTTCGTTTGCCGTGAGGAAATGGAACAGGCCCTGGCCTGGGCTGAAGGAATGAAACTCGATCCTAAAACGCTTGCAGTGCTGACCGGCAACCTTGGTTTGGTGTATAGGAACCTGGGCGAGTTGGCCAAGGCGGCGCAGCACCATGAACGGGCGCTGGCAATAAATCGTGAAATCGGCAACCGGAAGGGCGAGGCGGCGAACTTAGGCAACCTCGGATCGGTGTATGAGAACCTGGGCGAGTACAAAAAGGCAGCGCGACACCATGAGCGGGCGCTGACAATAGATACCCCCGGGTAAACCCGGGGTCCTTACGGTCACAGCTTCATACGAAG
>DAINPV010000034.1:0-20277 GCA_036743315.1 bacterium
TGCTGGCCTGCCAGACGGCCAAACGCGCCGCGCTGCTCACGGGACCCGAAGGCGGCCTGACCGACGAGGAACTGGCCGCGCTGGTCGCCGCCGGGTGGCAACCGGCCGCGCTGGGGCCGCGCGTTCTGCGCGCCGAGACGGCCGCGCTGGCCGCCACCGCGCTGCTGCAAGGGGCGTTGGGCGACCTGGGCACGAAGAAATAACAACGGCGCGCGGCGTGTCATCCGGCCGGCGCAACTTGCACCGCCGCGCCGGCGAGTGTAAGGTGGGCAACCGACAAAGCATCAACCGGAGCGGGCGGATTCGCGCATGCAATTGCAGGAGATCATCGACCATCCCAGCGGCGTGTGGGCGGCGGCGAAATTCATCGAGGAACACCTGTCGCACTACGCCGGGCATCCGCTGACCGGCGGGCACAACGGTTCGCCGGACAACGAACTGCCCCGGTTGATGGACGAACTACGTCACTTCCTGTATCGCATGCCGCCCGAAGAATACACCGTGGCCAGCGTGCGCCAACTGGCGCAACAGGTGCTCGCGCTGGCGGCGGAGGCGGGCCTGCCCTGCTGCGACTTGCGCGATTTCACCGTCTGGCTCGACGAGCACGGCGATATGGAAACGCGCATCGAATACACCCTGGCCGCGCTGGACGCGCTGCTGGACGAATTCGCCTGGATGCCCAACATGGAAATCAAGGAAGCGGGCACCCTGCGTAAAAATCTGCAAACGCACTGGAAGATCCTCAGCGGTCTGCAGGACATGGCCACCACCGGCGCGATGGGCCCGACCGAAGACATCGAGCTGTTCGATATGATGGTGCGCGGCCTGCTCGCGCAAGCCAAGACGCTGATCGCCGCCTACGAAAGCGCGTAGCGAAGGGCGAATTTCGAATTCGGAATGCGGAATGCGGTATTTCGCCATTCCGCATTGGTGAAATTACGCCTTCGCCATTCCGCATTAATCCCGTTCTTGTTCGGCGAGCACGGTGAGCAATTCGTCGCGGTGTTTTTGCAGGTAGCGGCGGACTTCCTTTTCCTTGACGCCCAGGTCGTCGAAAATGCCGCGCAGCAGGGTGCGCGAGGCGTCGTCGGTCAATCCTTTTCGTTCCAGCGAGAGAGCTAAAATCGCCGCGCCGCGCAAGGGGTCGCCGCCCTTTTGGTAGTGCTTGCCCAGCGCGGCCACGGCTCAGTTCTCCCGATCGAACAGGGCGTTGACGAAGTCCTGCGCGACGAACGGGCGCAGGTCGTCGATCTGTTCGCCGATGCCGATGAAGCGGATGGGCACCTGCAACTCGTCGCTGATGCCCACGATGCAGCCGCCCTTGGCCGTGCCGTCGAGCTTGGTGAGGATGATGCCGGTCAGGCCCAGCGCCTCGTTGAACGACTTGGCCTGCGCGATGCCGTTCTGGCCGGTGTTGGCATCGAGCACCAGCAGCACCTCGTGCGGCGAGCCGGGGTGGACCTTATGCATCACGCGTTGGATCTTCTTGAGTTCTTCCATGAGATTGTGCTTGGTGTGCAGCCGGCCGGCGGTGTCGACGATCACCACGTCGACGGCGCGATTGACCGCGGCCTGCACCGCGTCGTAGGCGACGGCGGACGGATCGGCGCCGCTTTTCTGGCGGATGATTTCGGCGCCCACGCGTTCGGCCCAGATGGTCAACTGCTCGTCGGCGGCGGCGCGGAAGGTGTCGGCCGCGCCCATGATCACCGATTTGCCTTCATGGGCGAGCTTGCTGGCGATCTTGCCGATGGTCGTGGTCTTGCCCACGCCGTTGACGCCGACAACCATGATCACGTAGGGCTTGCCGTCGACGACCTCCAGCGGCTTGGCGATCGGCGCGAGGATCTTGCCCATCTCTTCCTTGAGCAGATCGTGGATGAGCATCGCGTCTTCGATCTTCTCTTCGCGCACGCGCTCCTGCACGGCGGAGAGCAGCTTGTCGGCCGTGGTCGGCCCGAGGTCGGCGGTGAAGAGCACCTCTTCGAGTTCGTCGAACAGATCCTGGTCGATCTTGCGGCCGCGCAGCACCGAGTCGATGCGCCCGACCAGCCCGCCGGCGGTTTTCGCCAATCCCTGCTTGAGGCGGGCGAAGAGGCTGAGTTTCGGTTTGGGTTCGACCGGCGGAGGCGGTGGGGGCGGCGGCGCGACTTCGACGACCGGTTCGGGCTCGGGTTCGGGCTCGGGCTCGGGCTCGACTTCCTCGGCTTCGGCTTCAAGGGCTTCGGCGGCGAGTTCGGCTTCGATCTCCTCGTCGCTGAGCGCTTCCTCGCCCTCGGCCGGTTCCTCGATAAGTTCCTCGGTTTCAGCCTCTTCCGCGACCGGCTCTTCGACGGCCTCGGCGGCGGCTTCTTCCACCGGCGCGCCGGCGGCCTTGCGCCGTTCGACGGTCGCCTCGAGCTGGCGGCGGCGATGCACCAGGCGCAGCAGGATCCAGCTAAACAGCAGGGCCAGAACGGCGGTCAGCGGAATCGAAACGGTCGCGTTGGGCAGACCGGTATTTTCCATCACTTCGTTGAAGGCTTGCAGGTAAGGCCCGAGATGCGGCCAGAGCGTCGGATCGTACAACGGTCGTCCTCCAGTTGAATACGCGCGCGCAAGGTAGCAACCGACCCCCGGCGTGTCAAGATCGCCGCTTGCCAGCGCGCGGCGGTTCGGGTACGTTACATCCGGCAACAGCATGCAAGGATAATTGCA
Source organism: bacterium (assembly GCA_036743315.1). Classification (GTDB taxonomy): domain Bacteria; phylum Lernaellota; class Lernaellaia; order Lernaellales; family Lernaellaceae; genus CALBTQ01. The sequence goes on from DAINPV010000034.1 coordinate 2,698, forward strand.
CGATGAAACGAACGTTTTGTTTGCTGATTCTCACCCTGCTGGTCGCGGGCGCGGCGGGCTGCTCCAGTTGCGGGCAGAAGGAGGGTCCGGCGGGAACGACGGCGACCTTCGCGTCGGGCTTCGCCAGCCCCGAGGCGCTGGCCGACGCCTACCTGGAAGCGGTGGAGAAAAAGGATCCGCAGGTGCTCAAGCGGCTTTTCCTGACGCCCGAGGACATGGAGAAGGTCAAACGCGGCAACAACAAGCAGTTGTGGCAGGCGTATTTCATGATCTCCAAGCGTTCGTTCATGGACAAAAACAAGGACTACCTCGGCCAGAAGCTGGAGAAGCAAGGCTTCACGCTCGGCCGCAAACTCGATCCGGTGCAGGGTTTCAACGTGTACCGCGGCTCGACGGTGCGCTTCAAGCTGCCCGACGGCCGTGAGGTGAGCGAGGAACTGAACTTCCTGATCGAAGCCAACGGCACCTGGAAGATTTTCGGGCTCAAGTACATTTCCGAAGAGCTGCAGCGGCGCGGGCTGGCCGACCAGATGGGCCAGTTCCCCGGCGAGGCAAAATTCAAGGGCGTGGACAATTCGCGCGAGATCGACCTGAAGGTGCGCAAGCTGACGCCCGAGCCGACCGAGGAGCCGCAGCCCGAAGCGCCATAAAAGATTCTCCCCGGCGCCGCCGCCCGGCCGTCGCTTCGGCGATTGGCAAACGGCGGCGTTTCTGTTACATGAACCTCGCCGAACCGTGAGGGAGAAAAGGATGGACGGTCCTCTGACGCCGTTGCGGGCCACCAAGGAGTTGGGCCGCAGTTTCGTTTACGCCTTCGAAGGCCTGCTGTACACGATGCACACCCAGCGCAACATGCGCTTTCACATCTGGTTCGCCATTCTGATGCTCGCCTTCAACGTCTCGTTCGAGATCCCCTTTTACGAGAAGGCGTTGCTGCTGATCGTCATCTGCCTCGTGCCGGCCTTCGAGATCATCAACACCTCGATCGAGTCGCAGGCCGATTTCGTCGGGCCGGAGAAGCACGAGTTGATCAAGCGCGCCAAGGACACCGCCGCGGCCGCCGTGCTGGTGGTGGCGCTCACGGCGATGGCCACCGGCGGCTACGTGCTGCTGCCGCGCTTCTACAATTTTTTCCACAATCCCTCGCCGGGCAAGCTCACCGTGGTCGGCCTGCGGCTGATCATGTCGCTGTCGGTGGTCGGCTCGATCATGTTCTTCTGGATTCTGCGCTCGGTGAAGCACTTGTTCATTCCGGCGGTGATTCTGGCTTCGCTGGCCGCGGGCGCGACGACCTCGATCCTGTGCTTTCTGGGGCACGATCCTTCGACCTTCGTGGCGCTGGGCTTTTTGAGCGTGCTGGAGCTTAACGCCTTCGCGCGCTCGGAGTTCGAGGCGCGCATCAAGAAAAAGTGGCTGCGCGCCGACCTGCCCTTCGACATCGCCGGGCTCAAGTTCATCGTGCCGGGAATCCTGCTCGGGATGGCGATCGGCGGTTTGCTGATTTTCTTCAGTCCGCTGAACCGCTACTACAACTAACCGCCCAGAATCATCTCGCCCGCGATGCGCGGCATTTCGCGGTAGACGCGCTTTTTGAGCGTCAGGTAGCTTTGCGCGCCGCCGGCCATGTCCGCCGCGGTCCGGCGGCAGGTGCGGCTGCGCGACAGGGCGAGCAGCGACAGGCGCAGAAACCAGGAGCGATAGAATTTTGGCGACAGCCGCGCCGATTTGATCAGCTCGGGCAGCAGCAGCGCGCGCACGCGGCGACCGTAGGCCGGCGCTTCGCCCAACAGGATCGAGCGCGCCGCGAGCCGACCGCTGGCCAACGCGTAGCTCAGGCCCTCGCCGGTGGTCGAATCGACCAGTCCGGCCGCGTCGCCGACCAGCAGCCAATCGTCGCCGCCGAAGACATGCCGCGCGAACGCCGCCTCGTCCAGCGTCGGGGCCGACCAGCCGTAAGTCGCGCCCGCGTTCACGTCGACGTCGGGCAGATTTTCGGCGGCGAATCGATGCAGCAACTCCCACGCGCGGCGGGTATCGAAGGTTGTGCCGTGCAATTCCACGCCCAGGCTGGCGTGATCGACGCGGGGGAAAAGCCAGGCGTAGCCGTAGGCCTCGGGAAAGAACCGGCAGACGATGCGCGGGGCGAACGCGCCGGGGATGAACCTGCCGACCGACAGGCCGCGCAGGGTGCGCGGCAGGCGCAGTCCCTGCAACCGGGCGAGCGGATCGTTCATGCCGCCGGCGCCCACGACGATCGCCGCGGCGTGGTCGTTGACCTGCCAGCCGCCGCCGGGCCGCTTTTTCAGTTCGCGCACCGGTTCGCGCACCAGCGACGCGCCCGCGCGCCAGGCGGCGTGGCGCAGCGCGTTGTCCAATATGCGGCGGGAGATGACCCGGATCGGCGTGTGCAGCGGGATGTCGGCGGCACGGCCGGAGGGCCCGACAAGGCGAAAATCGACCACGTCGTTGAAGGGCAGATCCAGCGAGCGCAATTCCGGGAAGGCTTGCCACGCGCGGTCGGTCAGACCGCCGCCGCAGGGCTTTTCGCGATCGGGGTCGCGTTCGAAGAGCAAGGTGCGCACGCCCGCTTGCGCCAAGGTCCAGGCACAGGCCGCGCCGGCCGGACCCCCGCCGATCACCGCCACCGTTAACATCGTCTCCCTCATTCGACTGTCCGCATTGCGCGTGCCGTCGTGCGAAACGAGGCGCTTCGCGCCGGCGGCGGGCCGTAGTTTACGTCAAGAAGGGCGCTTGCGCCAGATTGGAATACACGTAGGCGACCAACTCGCGGCCGTCCTGCACGAAGGTCGCGCGGCGTTCGAAACCAAGCGCCCAGAGCATGTTTTGCGGCGGGCTGTTGTGCAGACCGACGTAGATCTTCACCTGGTTCACGCCCGCGTCGCGCAGTTCGGTCAACATGCGGCGCACCAGCCCGGCGGCCAGCCGCGTGCCTTCCTTGTCCCAGTGCACGGCGACGAACAACAACTCGGCGGCCACTTCGGGCAGATAGTGCGGATGGTAGTGTGCGCCGGATTCGAGCAGTTGCCAGAAGCCTCGCGCGCGGTCGGTGACGGCGGCTTCGCGATAGGACGACAATTCCGCCCACCGGTTTTCACGCAGCCAGGCGAAGGTCCCGGCCGCGTCGGTCGAGGCGATGGCGAAGCCCAACACGCGCTGTCCGTCGTGCTCGACGTCGGCCATGCCCAGCGGGCAGGCGATGAAGCCGCCGATAAACGCGCCAACGAACGCTTCGCCCATCTGGGACAGCGGCGAGGCGGGCAGTCGTTCGCAAAACAGTTGCGCCACGGACGGCAGATCGCCTTCGGTCATCGGCCTGAGCATAAGCCCTCCCGTCAGAACCACTCCGGAGCGGTCGGCAGCGAACGAAACACTTCCGGGTCGTGGAACGGCACGATGCGCAGTTCCGGCATTTGTTCCTGCAGACGTTTCAAGCGACACAGGGTATCCCACGCGGCCTCGTCGTCGACAGTCAGGCCGATCAGACGCGGCTCGTCGAAGTTGCGCAGCAGATAGGCGGCGTCGCCGACCAGCAGCGTCGGTCCCGAAGGCGCGCGCACAAACACGCCGATCGCCCCCGGCGAATGGCCCGGCAGCGGCACGGCGATCATGGATCCGTCGCCGAACAGATCGACCGACCCGGCGAAGGTCAAAAACGGCGGCGTGCCGGCAAAGTCGAGCGGCGCAACTTTCATCGCGGACGGAAAATCGTTGTCCATGTAGCCCTTGAGAATTCCGCTGTGCCGGCCGGCGTCCAACGCCGCCTCGGTCAGGTGGAACGTCGCGTCCAAAAAGGCGCGGTTGGCCCCCGTGTGGTCGAAGTGCGCGTGCGTGAGCACGACGTGCTTGATCTGCGCGCCCGCAACGCCCAAGGCCTGCAACCGCGCGGGCACAGCCCACTCGGGGCGCATGACCAGCCGGTGCAGATAACCTTTGGCGAGGCAGGCGAAGAAGCGGCCGACGTAGCGCGCGGGATCGGTCGCCAGGCTCGGCGCGAGGCCGGTGTCGATCAGCACGTAGCCGTCCGCGCGCTCGACGAGAAAGGCGGGGATCGGAATGACCAATTCCGCTTTATCCGCGCCGCGCACGAAGTGCGCCAGGTCGCTGCGCGCCCAGCCGGTCAGCAACACGGTCATGCGTTCGACTTGTTCGCCGTCGCCGGGCGCGACGATCGTCAGGTCCCCGTGCCGGGGCGGTTCGGTCCAGGGCGGCGGCGCGCAGGCGCTCACGGCCAGCAGCAACAGCAGACAAATCAGCCGGTGTTTCATTCGGCGATACACTCCTGCAGGCAGACGTACATGGCGAGGCAATCTTCCTCGTAATCGAGGTAGCAATCCAACGCGCAGGGCCAGAAAAGGTACTCGACGTTTTCGCAGCTCGCCACGGCCTCTTCCCGGGTCAGCGGCGTTTCGCCGACGGTGATCGACAGATGGCAATCCTCGTAAATCGCGGCCATCGCCGGTTCGCACAATTCGGTGTTGTAGGGCGGCGTATCGTCGTCGTCATCGTCGGCGTCGTCGTCGGTCGTATCGTCGTCGTCGTCCGCGTCGTCGTCGTCGGTGGTATCGTCATCGGCGGCGTCGTTGTCGTCGTCGTCATCGTTGTCGCTGGAGTCGTTATCGTCGTTGTCATCGTCATCGTCGTCGCAACTGCAGCCGCCGGCAAGCGTCAGGCACAGCGCGGCCAGGATCAGAAAAAGCAAAACCGGGAAATTCTTCATGGTCCACCTCCCGCATAACCGACCTGAATCAATGTCAGATTAGAGAATCGCCGGGTGCTTGGCAATATCCGTTTCGCGCGGGCGGCCAGGCGATTGACGGCCCCGCCGCCGGATGGTTACGATGAGACTGGGACATCAACAACCCGGAGGTGAGCTGCTTCGTGAACACCAGGGAAAAGTTGCGCCGGCTGGCCGAGCTGGCGCAGGACAAAAGCGCCGTCGATCTCGTTTTTCTTTCCGTCAACAATCTATGCTCCTACACCGACGTCATCGCCGTCTGCCACGGACGTTCGACGCGGCAGGTGCAGACCATCGCCGCGCACATCGCTCAGGAAATGAAGCGCGCCGGCGAACGGCCGTCGATCGTCGAGGGGGAAAGCGAGGGGCTGTGGGTGCTCATCGATTTCGGCGATGTCGTCTTTCATTGCTTCCACGAACCGATGCGGTTGTACTACGACATCGAAGGGCTGTACCCCGACGCCCAGCGGCTCGATCCGGCCGCCGCGTCCTGACGGACGCCGACGACCCGCGAAACAATCGTCAACCAGGAAGGAACGCCGATGGAATACCCGATTACCCCGCATTTACAACTGATCGCGCGTTTGGCGCAGCATAAGAATATCAAGTCGAAGATCGTCCTGCTGGTTCTGGACGGACTGGGCGGCGCGGCCACCGGCCCCGGCGGCAAGACCGAACTGGAAACGGCGGTCACCCCCCATCTCGACGCGTTGGCCGCCGGCGGCGCGTTGGGCCTGCACGATCCGATCGGTCCGGGCTTCACGCCCGGCTCGGGCCTGGCGCACCTGGCGCTGTTCGGCTACGACCCGCTGGTCTACGAAATGGGCCGCGGCGTGCTGGCCCTGTTCGGCGCGCGCTGCTTCGAACCCGACGTGATGCAGCCCGGCGAGGTTTCGGCCCGCCTCAACTTCTGCACCGTCGAGGAAAACGAAAACGGGCTGATCGTCACCGATCGGCGCGCCGGGCGCATTCAGGACGGGCCGGCCGACGAGCTGGTCGCGCTGCTGCGCGAGAAAATCCGCGTGCCGGGCGTCGCGGTCGATTTCTGGCACAGCAAGGAACACCGCGCGGTGATGCACCTCAAGGGCGCGGGGTGGTCGGGCGCGTTGATCGACACCGATCCGCAGGCCGTGGGCGTCGCGCCGCTGGCGCCGGCACCGGTCGCGGGGACGGAGAACGATCCGGCCGCGCGCCAAACCGCCGAGGTCGTCGCCGAGATTCTGCGCCAGGCGCGCGCCGTGCTGCGCGACAGACACCCGGCGAACTTCATCCTCACGCGCGGCTTCGACACGTACAAAAAAATCCCCAGCCTCGCCGAGCTGACCGGCCTGCGCTGCGCGGCAATCGCGGCTTATCCCGACTATCGCGGCATCGCGCGGCTGGTGGGCATGGACGTGATTGCCACCGCGCCGGACATCGCCAACCGCGCATTGGCGCCGGGCGAGCGGCAGGCGATCGCCGTGGCCGACGAAATCGACACGTTGGCGCAGGTGTGGAACGACTACGACTTCTTCTTCGTCCACGTAAAGAAAACCGACAGCTACGGCGAGGACGGCAACTTCGCCGCGAAGGTGCGCGTGATCGAGGAGGTCGACGCGCTACTGCCGCGCATTTCCGCGCTGGGGCCCGACGTGCTGTGCGTCACCGGCGACCACTCGACGCCGGCGGCGATGAAAAGCCACAGCTTCCACCCCGTGCCGACGCTGATCAGCGCCCGGCTGGTCATTCCCGACGAGGCGCAAACCTTCGGCGAACGGGCCTGCCAGCGCGGCGGCCTGGGCCGCGTGCGCGGCGTCGACCTGCTGCCGCTGCTGCTGGCCTACGCCGGGCGGCTGGCCAAATTCGGCGCCTGAGCGACGAAGCGATGAGCGGCGGGACGACTTCGCGTTCGACCGCCGCTCTTTCGTTAACCGCGCGTTTTCTCCGCCGCCTCAACGACCTGCTGACGCCGCGCCAATGCCCGTGGTGCAACGGCCCGCTCGGACACGACGGCGACGCGCTGGGCTGCGCCGATTGCCGCCCGCGCGTTCAGGCGATCCGCCCGCCGCTGTGCGCCGTGTGCGGCCTGCCCTTCGCGGCCGGCGACGGCGGTGCGCTGTGCGCCGATTGCGCGAAGAAGCGGCCGGCCTACGACATGCTGCGCGGCGCGGTCACCTACGCCGGCGCGGCGACGCAAGCGATCAAGGAACTCAAATACCAGCGCCGCACCGGCGGCCTGCGCGCGTTGGCGCGCGTGTTGCGCGCGGTTGAGAGACTGGGCGTGCGTTGGCGCGACTACGACGCGCTGGTTCCCGTGCCGTTGCACCCGGCGCGGCTGGCCGAACGGCGCTTCAACCAGGCGCGGCTGCTGGCCGAGCACCTCGGTCCCGGCCTGCCGCCGGTGCGGGCCGCGTGGCTCGAGCGCGCGCGGCCCACGCCGCCGCAGGCGCAACTGACCGACAAGGAGCGCAAAAAGAACGTCCGGCATGCCTTTGTCGTGCCCCCGGGCGCGCCGGTCGCCGGGCGGGCGATTCTGCTGATCGACGACGTCGCCTCGACCGGGGCGACGCTGCACGAGTGCGCCAAGGCGCTCAAACGGGCCGGCGCGGCGCGGGTGGACGCGGCGGTCGTCGCGCGGGCGGTGCGCTGAGGGCGGGCCCGCTTTGCGGCAGTCGGCCAAACTTGGTAAAAATAAGCGTTCAACGAAACGAAGGAGCGAGCCGTGGCCGGAAAGATCAACTACACGACCGAAGCGCTCAAAGCGCCGGGCAACCTGATTTACGTGGTGCTGGCCGGCGGGCTGACGCTGCTGACGGGCAGTTGGTTCGTCGGCGCGGCGGCCGCGGCGATCGAAGTCGCCTACCTGGCCGCGCGCTCGGGCAGCCTAGCGTTCCGGCGCAAGGTGCGGCGCAACCTGGGTTGGCAAAGCGGCGTGACGCCCAAGATGCTCGCCGCGCGGGTCAACACGCTCGACAGCGCCCGCGCCGACCGTTACCAACTGTTTCGGCGGCACGTCAACGACATCGTCGCGCGCGCCGAACAGCGCGGCCTGGACGACGACCCGCTGATCGGCGGCGTGCTGGCCAATCTGCAGACGCTTTCCGCCTCGTACCTGTCGTTGCTGAGCGCCGACCGCGATTTGAGAGAATTCGCCGGCGCGACCACCGCCGAGCAACTGCGGCAGGAGGTCGTCGCGCTGGACGCGAAAATCGCCCAAGGCACCGACGCGGCGACGATCATGGCGCTGGAGCAAAACCGCGACCTGCTGGCCAAACGCGAACAGCGCTACGCGACCATCGGCGAGCGGCGCGCCCGTATCGGCGCGCAACTGGACCTGATGGACAGCACCGCCAAATCGCTGCGCGACCAGCTCGGCGAGCTGTCCTCGCCCACCGACATCGCGCCGCAAGTCGATCTGGTGCTGGCCAACATGAACGACGCGCGGTTGCTGACCGTCGAGCTGGAAACCTCCGTCGCCGACGAACTGCCCGCGTCGATCGCGTCGACGCAAAGGAGCCGAGGATGATCGATCAAAACTACGTTTCCACCCTGCCCGGCTGGGCCGCGCAACTGGCCGTCAAATACGCCTCGCACACGATCAGCCAGTTCACGCTGCACGGCAACATCCGCGACCTGGCGCCCTACCGCGCCGGGGGACGCGTCGAGTTTCTGCCGCTGACGCAGTTTCTGGACAAGAGCCTGTTCGCCGGGCGCGACCTGGTGCTGCATTACGACCGCGCCGAGGGGCTGACCTTCGGCGGCAACGAGACGGCCAACGACTTCGCGCAGTTTTTGCAGGCGTACCAGACCGTCACGGGCAAGGGGCGCGAGACGATCATCCAGGTGCCGCGCGAGCCGGGGAAGCTCTTCCCGCTGATCGACCGCTACCTGCGCACGCGCATCGCCGAGCGCAAGAGCATCGCCCTGGTCATCGAGTACGCCGACCTGATCGCGCCGCAAAGCGAGGCGCGCTACCTGAGCGACGCCGACCGCGCCAGCATCATCTACCTGCGCAATTGGGCCGACGACCCGACCATCCTGCAGGCCGACGTGACCGTCTGCCTGCTCACCGAGCATCTGAGCCGCCTGCACCAGGACGTGGTGCGCAATCCATACATGGCGGCCGTGGAAATCGCGTTGCCCGACCGCGCGGAACGCCTCGAGTTCATCCGCGCGCAGACGGCGGGGCAGGAGTGGGACAAGCTTTCGGCGATCAAGGTCGAGGCGGTGGCCGAGTTGACCGGCGGGCTGAGCCGCGTGCACATCCGCCAGTTGCTGGCCGAGACGCTGCGCCACAAGCAGCAACTGTCGATGAAGCATCTCATGCTGCGCAAGAAGGAGTTGATCGAGGCCGAGTGCTTCGGGCTGCTCGAATTCCTGCAGCCGCGCTACACGCTGGACATGGTCGCCGGGGCGAGCGAAGCGGTGGCCGAGCTTCAGGCGGCGGCGAAGATGCTGCGCGAGGGGCGGCTGGACGTGCTGCCGATGGGCTATTTGATCTGCGGCCCGGTGGGCACGGGCAAGACGTTCCTGGCCACCTGCTTCACCGGCGAAATCGGCGTGCCGATGGTCAAGCTGCTCAACATCCGCAGTCAGTGGCAGGGCGTGACCGAAGCGAACCTGCAAAAGCTGCTGGCGATCTTCCGCGCGATGGGCCCGCTGGGCGTGGTGATCGACGAGGCCGACACGTGGATCGGCGACCGCGACGCGGCGGGCGATTCGGGCACCAGCTCGCGCATCTTCGGCACGATCGCCTCGTTTATGGCCGACACGGCCAACCGCGGCCGCGTCATCTGGTTCCTGCTCACCGCCCGACCCGACCTGTTGCCGGTGGACATCAAGCGCCAGGGCCGCGCCGAGGAGCACATCGCGCTGTTCCACCCGGCGACGGCGAAGGACCGCGACGATCTGTTCAAGGTGTTCGTCAAAAAGAACGACATCCAGACCAAGCTCACGTCGCTCGAGCAGGAATACCAGGCGGCCGGCGCGCCGCGGCTGTCGGGCGCGGACATCGAGTCGATCTGCATCCGCGCCAAGAAACACGCGGCGCTGCGCAACGGCAAGACGGTGACGGCGAGCGACTTCCACAAGGCCTTCGCGCAATTTATCCCGCCGGTGTACGCCGAGGAGATCGACTACCAGACGATGGCCGCGGTGATGGAATGCACCAACCGCGACCTGCTGCCGCCGCCGTACCGCGACATGCCGCGCAAGGAAGTCGCCGAGCAGTTGCGGCGGCTCAAGGCGTTGATCGATTGACGCACGCGACGGTCAGCGTGCTGCTGCCCGCCCGCGACGAGGCGGCGACGATCGCGCAAGCCCTCGCCGATCTGCAAAACCAGACTCACCCCGCTTTGGAAATCATCGTCGTCGACGACGGCTCGCGCGATGCGACGGCGGCGATCGTCGAGACGATGGCGCGCGCCGACACGCGCATCCGGCTGCTCCGGCAAGACGCACGGGGAATCGTCGCGGCGCTCAACATGGCCATGGGCGAAGCGCACGGCCGATTCATTGCCCGCATGGACGCGGACGACCGCTGCGCGCCGGAGCGGCTGGCGCGGCAGGTGGCGTTGCTGCATGCCCGACCGGAAATCGCCTGCGCCTCCTGTTTGATCGCGCCGCCGCCGGGCGAGGCGTGGGCGGGCGGTTACCGCGAATACGCGCGGTGGGTCAACGCGCTGCGCGAGCCGGCGGACATCGCGCGCGAACGGTTCGTCGAGTGTCCGCTGGTGCACCCGACAATGCTCTGGCGGCGCGAGGCGCTGGAAGCCTTGGGCGGCTGGCGCGCGGGGGATTTTCCGGAGGACTACGACCAGGTGTTGCACCTGCACGCGGCGGGGTACGCGGCGGCGAAGGTCGCTACGCCGCTGTACTTCTGGCGCGATCGCGCGCAACGGGCGAGCCGGGTGGATCCGCGGTACCGGCCCGAGGCCTTCGCGGCGCTCAAGGCGAAGTATCTGACCGAGGGGCCGCTGGCGGAGAAAAGCGAAGTGGTCGTCTGGGGCGCGGGGAAAACGAGCCGGCGGCTGGTGCGGCCGCTGCAGCAACTGGGCGTGCGGGTGATCGCCTGGCTGGACATCGATCCGCGCAAGATCGGCCGCATGCACGCCGGCGCGCCGGTAATCGACGCGGCGCAGGTCGGCGCGTATCGCGCGTGGCCGGTGTTGGCGTACGTGGGACGGCGCGGGGCGCGCGAGCTGATTCGTCCGCGGTTGCAAGCGGCGGGTTTTACCGAGGGCGTCGACGCGTGGTTTTGCGCTTGAGGCTCAGCGGCCGCCGCGCCCGAAGAGCACGACCGGAATCGTTTTCAATAAAATGATGACGTCCAACCGGAACGACCAGTTGTCGATGTAGCGCAGGTCCATGGTCATCCAATCGCCGAAGTCGATTTCGTTGCGGCCGCCGATCTGCCAGAAGCAGGTCAGGCCGGGCTTCATCGACAGGCGCCGGCGCTGCCAGCGTTCGTATTTGACGACCTCGGCGGGAATCGGCGGGCGCGGCCCGACCAGGCTCATGTCGCCGCGCAGCACGTTGAACAACTGCGGCAACTCGTCGAGGCTGTACTTGCGCAGAATGCGGCCCAGGGGCGTCACACGCGGATCGTCCTTGATCTTGAACACCGGCCCGCTCATTTCGTTGCGGTGCTCGAGGTCCTTTTTCAATTCCTCGGCGTTCTCGACCATCGTGCGGAATTTGTAGAACTTGAACACGCGCCCGTTCAGGCCCGAGCGCAACTGCGCGAACAGCACCGGCCCCGGGCTGGTCAGCTTGATCGCCAGGGCGATCGCGGCCAGCAGCGGCGAGAGGACGATCAACAAAATCACCGTCGCCACCTTGTCCATGACGTTTTTCAGCAGCAGTTGGCCGATCTGACTGGGCGTGGTGGAAAAGGTAAGCAGCGGGGTTTCGCCCAACGCGCGCAGGCTGGTGCGTGCGATATTGGGCTTGAACCAGTCGGCCAGCACGCTAAAGCGCACGCCGACTTCCTCGCAGGCGAAGACGAGCGCGTTGAGGTCCTCGACCTCCTTGGGGCCCATCGCGTAGAAAACCTCGTCGGCGCTGTAATTGAGCAGCACGTCGTAGAGTTCGCCGACGCGGCCGATCACCGGAACCTCGTGAAAGCGCGAACCGGTTTTCGCCGGATCGGGCGCGAGCACGCCGATGAGCCGGTAGCCCATGTCCGGCTGCGAGCGCAGGCGATCGATCAGCCGCCCGGCCTGATCGCCCGCGCCGATCACCAACGCGTTGATCTGGTTGTAACCGTGCTCCTGCAGCTTGCCCAGCACATATTTAAGCAGGCCCTTCGCGCCGAAGAGCAGCAGCAGTTTGACCAGCGCGTACACGCCCAGCAGCAAACGCGAAACGTCTTGAATGCGCAGCAAAAAGAGCACGGCGATCAGCAGCAGGAAACCGACGACGGTCGCTTTGCCGAGGTTGAGGAACGTGTCGAAGAGCGTCAGCGTGCGGCCGTAGGTGTAGAACCCGAACAGATACAACAGCGCCAGGGACATCGCGAGGTCGTAGACCATCACCCAGCCATAGTGGCTCGTTTCGTACAACTGGCGCGCCTGGTAGGGATCCGGCAGGAACTGCTTGAGCGAATCGACCAGGAAGTGCGCCAGGAAGAACGAGATGACTATGACCAGGGCGTCCGTCGCGACGATGAAGGCGCTAAGGCCTGAAAATCGTTCACGGTTCATCGCTTACCCATCGTTTCGCCGACTCAACGAAAGCAGTCTAACGCGCTTAACGCACGGTGGCAACAGCCAGCAGGATGTCGCCCAGGTTGATTGTCAGGCGCGCGTCGGCGCGTCCCAGAAATACCGCGGAGCGCGCAACGACGCCGGCCAGCGCGGGGCTGTAATAGCGACGCAGACGGTCGACGAGCAAGGCGACGGAAGCGATCTTGCCCACCGGGCGCAGATCGACGACGGCCCAGCCGGTGCGCTCCAGGCAGCGGCGCAGCGTGTAGGGCTCGAAGAAGCGTTCGTGGTCGGGGATGAACTGTCGCCAGCGACGGCCCAGCAGTTTGCGCGACCAGGCGGCGAAGTTGGGCACCTCGATCAGCAGGGCGCCGGCCGGATGCAGCAAAGCGCGCGCGCGCTCCAGCGCGACGAGGGGATCGGCGAAATGCTCGAGCACGTGGATCATCGCGATCGCGTCGTAGGGGCCGGTCAGCGGCGCGTCTTCCAGTGTGCCCTGGGCGACGGTGAGGCCCTTGGCGCGGGCCAGCTCGACGCCGATCGGCGAAGGCTCGACGCCCTCGGCGAGAAAGCCCAATTCCTGCGCGGCCAGCGTGAAGTTGCCGTCGTAGCAGCCGACGTCGAGCAACCGGCGGCCGGGCAAGGCGACGCGGCGTTCGAGACGGCCCAGGCGGTCTTGCGCGTTGAGGCGATAGACGGCCGGATCGTCGGTGAAGGCGGGCGCGGCGGCACGAGTCTCGCCGGACGGCGCGGAATAGACGAAGCCGCAGGCGGTGCAGCGCTGCACGTCGCCGCTGCGCGTGTTGCGGTAGAGCGTCGTGCGGGCGACGGCGGCGCACAGCGGGCAGACGATCATCGGCGGCCCTCCAGCACGAGGTTGTATTGCCGCTCGACCTGACGGGCGATTTTTTCCCAGCCGTAGTTGTTGATCACGTGACGGCGGGCCGTTTCGCCCATGGCGATCGCCCGCGGATCGGTCAGCAGCCGTTCGAGCTTGACGGCCAGGTGGTCGGAATCGCCCCGGTTGAAGAAGATGCAAAATTCGCCTTCCTTGTCGGCGATTTCGCAGCAGGCTTCGATGTTGCTGACCAGGCACGGCAGGCCGTAGCTCCACGCTTCCAACAGCGCGACGGGCATGCCCTCGTGGTCGGAGGGCAGCACGAAGGCGGCGGCGTTGGAGAACAACTCGGCCAGCGCCTCGCCTTCCTGGTAGCCGACGAACAGCGTACGCGCGTCGGCGTCGCGCTGAAGCATCCGCACGTAATCGTCGGTGTGGCTGGTGCCGCCGGCGATGATCAACTTGCGCTTGCTGACCACCCGGTGGTAGGCGCGCACGAGGTGGTGTACGCCTTTCTCCGGGCTGAGGCGCCCGGCGTAAAGCACGTAGTCGCCGCCGCGCAGGCCCCATTGTTCGGCGATGAGGTGCGGCGGGCGGATCGTGGGAATGGCGACGCCGTTGGGGATGTGCACGACCGGCGTGGCTTCGTTGACGTGCCGCCGGGCGATCGACTCGCTGACGCAGATGACGCGGTCGGCGTACTTGAGCGTCCGGCGTTCGGCGCGGCGCAGATACCACTTGGCGAAGGCGCCCCATTTGTCGCGCAGGTAGTCGAGGCTGTGGATGGTGGCGATCACCGGCATGCCGCGCATCCGCGTGAGCCAGGCGAAGGACGCCGGGCCGATGGCGTGGAAATGCACCAGGTCGTAGTCCTGCTTGCCGGCGTGCAGCGCGCTGAGGATCGTGTGGATCGTCGCGTCCAGGTGCTTGGTGTGGATCGTCGGGCGCAGCAGCGTTTGAATGCCGCGCACGTCGATTTCCGCAGGCGTGTAATGCCGGCGCACGTAGGCGGTCACCTCGTGGCCGCGCGCGACCAGCGCCGCGCCCAATTCCTCGACATGCCGCTCGACGCCGCCAAAGGTGCCGGGCAGACCTTTCAAGCCGATCATCGCCACGTGCATCAGAGCCTCCCCGCCAGCGCCGCCAGGCGGTCGCGCAGAACGTCGACCGTGGTGGTGGTCAGTTCGCGCCGCATCAGCGGCGAAACGGTGCAGGTCATCCAACAGTGCGCGGCGCAATGGTCCACGCGCGTGAGCGTTTCGGGTTTGGCGTTGATCAAGTTGTCGTACCCTTCTTCGATGCGGCCCAGCGGCCAGTCCTTGATGTGACAGGGGAATGCGACGCCGGAGGGATCCAGGTAGAAAAAGTCGCGGCCCGCCGGGCAGGCGATTTTGCGCGGCCGCCCCGCGAGCATGTCGATCAACCCGGCGGTGAAGTAGGCGCGGAACCAGTTTTTCACCTGCCACGAATGCAACTGTCGCCGGCGCAATTCGCGGTAGACGCGCTCGGCCGCGGCCATGTCGGGCAGCGAATCGTCCTGGTCGCCGAAGAAGATCGGCGAGCTGTGGGCGATCGTCGAGGTGAATTGCAGGCCCTCTCGTTGCGCCTTGTCGTACAGCGGCAGCAGTTCGTCCTCGTTGCCTTTGACCATGGTGAAGCCGACGCCCAGATCGGCGATGCCCGCCGCGCGCAGGGCGTCCAGCGAAGCCCAAGCTTTGTCCAGCGCGCCGGGGATGCCGCGGATGCGGTCGTGCGTCGCGGCCTGAATGCCATCGACGCTGATGCGCACGCCCAGGCGTTTGGACAGCCGCCGTAGCGCCGGGGCGATGTTGCCGATGCGCTCGGGCAGCAGGCCGTTGCTGGAAATGACGATCCGCGCGCGGGGAGCGCGTTCGAGCATCACGGCGACGATGCGGTCCAGGTCGTCGCGCAGAAAGGGTTCGCCGCCGGTGATGTTGATTTCGCGCAGCGTGCGCGGCAGGTGGTAGTAGACGCTGGGCTCGACCTCGTCGGCCGACTCCTTGCGCCAGATGCCGCACATCGCGCAGCGCGCGTTACAGCGGTAGGTGACGGCAATGATCGCCTGACTGGGCCAAATGAAATTCATCAAGGCATTATGCATCAAGATACAAAGGAAGGGTAGGAGGAAGGGCTACCACAATCAATAAAAACGTTACCAGTATTTCTAAAATTATTTCAAATATCAATGCCACCAACACTCTAAAGAAGAAGCGATATCATAACCTAAGAATTTTCAAACATCATCCCACACGATGATTTTCCCTTGACCAGGAGTTAAATACACTTTAAACACAGTGCCTTTAGGGAAATTATCAGCCTTGTTTTGAATTTTTTTCCAAATCTTTACCGTATTAGCGAAACGATCCCAACTTTTCGCATGACACCACCCACCAATAAAAATAAAAGTTGTAAGATTGCATTGTTTCCAAATATCTGTGAGTCCTTTTTTACGGGAAATTCGCCAATCTGCTGTAAGAATGATCCAATCTGATTTTTCATCTGCAAGTTCTTGAATCCATTCTTCATCTCTTTTTCCCGACCATCCGCGATGAAATGTGGAATCGATTTCGGCATCTTTATCCGTCAATTTTAATGCCTCTGGAATTCGTTGACCAAAATTCTCATCAAAAAATAAATTCAAGCGGCTATCTTCCTTTTCCATTGTTCTTCAAAATTAACTGCGGCTAACACAGCTTGATTTGATACATTATACCAATCAGCTACCATATCTACCCGCCGGCCCTCCGCTAAAAAAAGATCAAAAATACTTTCTGTTTGAATACCAAATTCACTAACAATTGGTTGTCCAAAACGTCTTGTCGGATCAATAACAATCTCCTTATTCGGGAATAACGGCCACCATAATTGAGGGGTGTCTCTATCTAAAAAATCAACATCTTCCAGAAAATCATTCAAAATTTTACCGAAGGCATATTGGCTTTTTATAATTTCCAGGAGACTTTCCTTTCCATTATCATCTACCGTCTCTACGAATATCTGATAACCATCAGTTTTAAACTTTTTCAAAGAAAATGGATGATTGGAATCAAATATACGTTTTGCATTTTCATAGGCTGCCCGAATCGTACGCATTGAAACTTTATGTCTACGGAATGCATCAACAAAACGAAGCTCAATCATATCAAGAAAGGTTAAAAGATCTTGATCGTGCATTTTTAATAGGTCCGGAGCCCACAGCGGATTTTTTTTAATCCATCGATGCACCCTTCGTGAAGGCACATGAATCAATTGCGCCGCTTCGGAGATGGTATATACACCAACTCCTAAATATGGACATTTAGCTGAGTCCACCGTTTGAATCCTCCCTTCACTCATGCAAATATTACTACAACCCACACCAAATTTAAAGAGGCTAATTACAAAAAACTTCGTTTACCGGCACGATTTCCCTTAACTCTTCAAGATTTTTTATATTCTTTTCTTCGAGGGAAAATAAACAATTAAATCGCCTATATTAACTAACAATAATCTCATTGAAACGCAAAGTCGCCGCTGATGAGCCTCCGCGGCGGAGGCCTTTGTGGGTTCCTTACCCTAGGTAAAGAATAAAACCTTTATTGCACGTAATGAGCATTTAGCATAACTATCCTATTAATTACTTGATTCTTACTAGGTTAAATTGAATGCTCATCAATTGCGCGATTACGACGTATGGCACTCTTCCGAACAAAATTTGCACCCGTCGCTTTTCGGGTAAATTTTCTTGGCTTCTCTGACAGCGTCATGACAATTGGTGAAGTCACCAAGATACCTTCTATTTTCTTCATTCGGCATAAAACTGCATCCGGATTTATGCACTTCATGATCGCCATTTTCCTGGGCACTTTTGTTTACATAGTAATACGCCATTTTATATTCCTTTCAATTAATCTATATTTGTTTAGGGTATATTATATCCATTTATATATATAATCAAGTGAAAATTTTTTGCCATTCAGATCAGTTTACAAACAAAAAATGTGTCACCCATACAGACTCTCCCTCTTCCACCTTGAACGACAAGCCTGGGGTGTTAGTATGGGCGCATGCATGCACGATTATCGCGACGCAAGGAGGTTTTGCCATGGCCCGCATCATCGATCCGACACCCGGCATTCCCGCGCCGACGGGCGCCGAACTGCACTGCAAGGGCTGGCAGCAGGAGGCCGCGCTGCGCATGCTGATGAACAACCTGGACGCGGCGGTGGGCGAAGATCCGGCGCGGTTGATCGTCTACGGCGGCAACGGCCAAGCGGCGCGGGACCGCAAATCCCTAGACG
>DAINPV010000035.1:0-20004 GCA_036743315.1 bacterium
GTCATACCCAGCAGGTTAGAAGAAAAGAACTCGCAATTCAACGGTCGTCCCTCCCTGATCTCCGCCGGAAAAGCGATGCAAAAAATGTGCCTCGCGAATGATTATTCCAATAGTGTGTAATTCTCGTTGGTTGCGGGAGAAAAACGAATCGCGGTGCGGAGAAATTTGCGGAAAATTCAGCGGTGTGGAAGGTTATTCAGCGAAATAACGGCGAACTGAGGATGCGTTGCTTCATGCCCTTGAAGAAACGCTCGAAGCCGTAACCGTAGGGCATGTCGTTGACCAGGTAGGTCCAGGTCGAGGATGGACCGGTCAGCTTTTCACGCCGCGCGTCGAGACCCTCGGGCGTGATCGTCACCGTGCGCATGGTCTGCACGATGTCCTCTTCCAGCTTGCGCACCATCGCGCCGAACGCCTCATCGATACGGATCTGATACTCGTTGAGCGGATCCTTGGGAACGCCGTATATGTTTGTCTGACCGATCGAGTACAGATGAATGCCCTCGCGGATGTCCGCGACGGTCGCCAGGTGGTCGCTCCAGGCGCGGTCGAGGTGATACAACGTTACAGTCCGTTCGGCCAGGCGTACGCCGCGCTCGCCGACCCGTTCGACAAGCTTCATGTAAAACTCCGGCTCGTGCTCGGCGGTCACTGAATCGAACTCGTCATGCAACACGGCGTCGCGCTTGTCGCGTAGCATCCGGCGTTGCTCTTCGACGATGGCCGTGTACTTGGCCAGCGTTTTGCGGATGGATAGATTTTCACCCTCGATGATCCGTTGCGCGCGGGCGATCTCCCGCATGGCGCGCGGATCGTCGATCGCGCTTTCGCCTTCGGTTTTCGGCAGCAGTTCGCGCAGGCCGTATTTGACGATCAACTCGTCTTCGAGGCTGACGAAAAATTGCGATGCGCCCGGGTCGCCCTGCCGGCCGCATCTTCCGCGTAGCTGATCGTCGATGCGTCGGCTTTCGTGCCGGTTGGTGCCGATCACGAAGAGTCCGCCCAGCTGCGCGACGCGCCGCCGTTCGAAGTCGTCCGCGCCCAGGCGGATGTCCGTGCCGCGCCCGGCCATGTTGGTCGAGATCGTCACCGCGCCTGCGTGCCCGGCCTGGGCGATGATCTGTGCCTCCAACTCGTCGTTTTTTGCGTTCAACACCTGACAGGCGATGCCGGCGCGTTGCAGCGCCTCGGCCAGGCGTTCCGATTCGCCGACCGTCCGCGTGCCGACCAGCACCGGCTGACCGGCCGCGTGAATGCGGCGGATGGCCTCGACCAGCGCCTTTTCCTTCGCCGCCTGCGTCGAAAACACCAGGTCGCCTTCGTCGCGGCGAACGCACGGCTTGTTCGGCGGCACGACCACGACGCCCAACTCGTAAAACTGCGCCAATTCCTCGGCGGCGGGAACGGCCGTGCCGGTCATCCCGGCCAGCTTGGGGTACAGGCGCATGAAATACTGCAACGCGATCGAACCGAGAATGCGTCCGTCCTCCTGGCTGCCGACGTTTTCCTTCGCCTCCAGCGCCGCCTGCAGACCGTCGGGCCAGCGGCGATTATCCGCCACGCGCCCGGTGAATTCGTCGACCAGCTCGACGCGTTCGTCGCGCACGATGTAGTCGATGTCGCGGTGCAGCAGCACGCGCGCATGCAGCGCCAGGTTGATCGTCGTCAGCAGATCGCGGTGGGCTTCGTCGTGCAGGCTGGCGACGCCCAGACGCTGCTCCAGGCGCTCCAGGCCGATGTCGGTCAGAAAAACGTTCCGCTCGTGCTCGTCGGTCTCGTAGTCGATCGTCGGACGCAACTCGGCGACCGTCGCCGCCAACCGCGCCGGTTCGGGCGGACGCTCGGCCGTGCTGCCGGCCAGCACCAGCGGAATGCGCGCCTCGTCGATCAACAGCGAATCGGCCTCGTCGACGATCGCGAAATGATAGGAACGCTGGCGCAGTTCGTCGACCGACGCGGCCAGTTGGTCGCGCAGATAATCGAAGCCGATTTCCTTCGCCGTGCCGTAAGTGACGTCCGCGCGATACGCCGCCTGCCGTTCGCGCAGGTCCATGCCTTCCTGCACGTGCCCGACGCGTAGGCCGAGGAATTCGTACACCGGCCCCATCCACTGCGCGTCGCGCCGGGCGAGATAATCGTTGAAGGTCAGCACGTGCACGCCTTCGCCGGTCAGCGCGTTGAGCCACGCGGGCGCGACAGCGGCGAGGGTCTTGCCTTCGCCGGTTTCCATTTCGATCACCCGCCCGTCGTGCAGCGCCAGCCCGGCGATCATCTGCACGTCGTACGGACGCATCGTCAGCACGCGCCGCGCCGCCTCGCGCACCAGGGCGAATCCCTCGTCGGTCAACCGATCAAGCGTTACCCCCTCTCGCGCCCGTTGGCGTAATGACATGGCCAGGGCGCGCAGTTGCTCGTCGCTTTGCGTCTGCAACTCCGCCTCGCGCGCGTTGATCTTCGCCAACCGCCGCTCGTAGGGCTTGAGGTCGTAGGTGACCGGCACGCCCCGGGCGCGGCTGAGCCAACGTTCAAATCGTGTTCGTAGTGACGGCATTGCCGCCAAGATAAGTCCGATTCGGCAAAGCGCAAGAAAATTTCCTTGCCGCGTCCAACTGTGGTATGCATGGAAACGGGAGAGGGCGGACGATGAAACGCCTGTCGATATTCGTAATTTTGCTGGCAGCGTATGGTTTTGCCTGCGCGGGAGCGGGCGACGGCGAGCCCTCATCTGCATCGATCGACGCCGCACAAAATCTACCGGAAAAATTCATCGACGTGCCGGTCAACGGCGAGCTGCTGGTCTCGCACCCGATCGTCGACGTGCGCGTCGATGATTACATTTCCTTCAAGCTGACCAACCGCTGGTTTCCCGGCTACACCGGCGATTTATGGCCGAGCGCCTGGGGCGACGACGACCGCCTCTACACGGTCAACGGTGACGGTTTCGGCTTCGGCAACGTGTTTGCCGAAATCGTCCTCAACGTGGTGGACGGTGAACCGCCGGGCTGCACCGGAGCGGCTGTCCGTCGCGCCTTCGGTCCGTACCTCGCCGGCAAATGGGGTCCGGAACAGTGGAAGTACTCGCGCAAGCCGACCGGCCTAATGTGCCTGGACGGCGCGCTGTATCTTTTCTTCCAGAACCTGGCGAATTTCCTGATGCCCGAACCCTTCGGCGAAGCCCCGCACGCGTCGATTTCCGTGTCTTACGATCGCGGGCAAACCTGGAGCTACGACCGGCGCGCGCCGATGTTCACCGACTACCTGTTCACCACCGGATTTTTCCTCGACTACGGCCGCTGCCAACAGTACATGCCCGACGATTGGGTCTACGTGTACGGCCTGGATTTCAACTGGCGCTTCGCCCACGACTTCGATCAAACGAAGATGTACCTGGCGCGCGTGCGGCGCGACGAAATACTCGACCGCGCGGCCTGGTGGTTTTTTGCCGGGATGAAAAACGGTCGCCCGGTGTGGTCCACCGAAATCATGGACAAAGCGCCGGTGCTCGTCGACGAAACGATCTACACCGGCGGCTACAGCGGCGTCGGGCAGGGCAGCGTCGTGTACCTGCCCGCGATAAAACGTTATTTGTACAGCACACGCGCGGTGTACGAGTGGATCTTCCACGAGGCGCCCACGCCCTGGGGGCCGTGGACGAAAGTGGCGGTGCAATCCTGGACCGGCGGGTGGACGCCGATGTACCACGCGGGCTACCCGGCGATCATCCCCACGAAATTCCTCGACGCGGACGGGCGCGGCGGTTGGATCGTCTCCAGCCTCTCCGACTCCTGGTTCGACGGCACCTATTACAGCATGGGCTTCCGCCGCTTCCGGCTGGCGGTCCAGGGCGATTAACCGCGCTGGGTTTTGACGACCTCGGCGGTCATGTACCAGCCGCAGCGGTTCATGCCCCACAGGCAGGCGGCCAGCGCGGCGGGCCAACGCAGGAACCACGGCTTGTCACGCAGCAGATCGTAGTAGGTCGCCGGCGCCTGCAGGCGGACGATGCGCACCGGCAGTTTCAGCAGCATGTCGCGCCATTTGCGTAGCGTGTACGCCTTGGTGCCGGGGCTCTCCTGATGATGATAAATCACCCAGCCGAGGCTTTTGAAATGGCCGCGCCGCAGGCCCGAAAACAGCCAGCGGTAAACGGCGAACAGCGAATGCCGGTTGTAGACCATCACCTTGATCGTGCCGCCCACGCGCGCCACGCGCACGAGTTCCGCCAGCGCCCGGGGCGTGTCCGGCGTGTGGTGAATCACGCCCCACGAGTACACGAGGTCGAAGGAATCGTCGGCGTAGGGCAGGTTCTCCGCATCGGCCGTGCGCACCTCGGCGGCGCTCAGGCCGTATACGGCGAGGCGCTTTTGCACGTGCTCGACTGCCTCGTCGGTCAGGTCGACGCCGTGCGCCTGCGTGCCGGCGCGCACCCACTGCACGAAATCGGAGCCCGCGCCGACGCCGACCTCGAGCATCTTCTGTCCGTGGTGCCGCGTGAATTGCGCGAAGGAGAAAATCTCCGGCTCGGTGCGATAGCGGAATTCCTCGATCTCGTCGAAGTATTGCCGCGAGAACCGCTCGGCCGCCGTCGTCTGCGAGCCGCACGGATCGGCGCCCCAGTGGTCGCGCACCTGCCGCTTGAGTTGTTCGTTGTCCATCGTCCGCCCGTGAGTGATTGTCGCGACGATTGTAAGCTAAATTCGGCCCCGCACCAACCGCATCGCGCCAAGCAACAGCGTCAGCGCGGCGTAGCCGACGGCCGCCTGGTGGATGATGGCGGCGAAGCCCAGGTTGATGATCATCGTCATCGCGTAGGTCGCGCCGGCGACCGACGAGAGCGTCGAGATGCCGTAGGTGATCGGCACCGCGTCGGCGCGGTCGTGCTCGGTCAGCCAGGTGACCACGTAGGGGTAGAACAGGCCGAGGCACACGCCCGTCGGCGCGGTCAGCAGCACGGTCAGCGGCGCCTTGAGCCACAGGCCCATGCCCAGCCGATGCGCGATGACGAAGTCCATTGCCCACAGCGTGAGCGGGGCCAGCGCGCCGACCAACAGCGGCATCAGCGTCATCGGCAAGCGGGCGTGATAACGGTTGTACAGCGCGCTGCCCAACGCGTTGGTCGTCAGGAAAATCGACAGCAGCAGCGCCATGCTGTACAGCGGATTTTCCAAAAACAGTTCGAGCTTGGCGATGAAGGCGATCTCGACCAGCATGTAGGCGAAACCGGTGATCAATAGATAAAGCATCATGTTCGCCGGCGGCATCTTCGCCCGTTTGACGTACAGGAAGGCGAGGATGAGCGTCAGCACCGCGCCGATGAACAACAAAGTCGAGATCTTGATCCAACTGCGGTAATAGCGGATCGACTGGAGCCATTTTTTCGAGGGGAAAAGGCGATAATTTTCGAAATCGAGTTTATGCACGAACGGCCGGTTGTCGGTGACCAGCGCCGCTTCGTCCAACGGCTTGCCGGTAACCCGCAGCGCCGCGGGCCGGCGGTTGCGCATGTAGCCCGGCGCATAATGCACGCGGTCGCCGTACAGTTGCGTCACCGCCGTCACCTCGGCGGGCGTGAACGGCTGCATGGAATATACCGTTGTGTCGCAACGATCCAGCCGCTTCCTGTTTTCGGACAGCAAGATGATCCGCCGCGAAAAATCGGGCAGGCCGCGCTCGGCGTGCAGCGCCTTGAGCGATTCGACGAAGTGCGTCGACGGTTGGCAATGGAAGAGCATCATGCCGTCGTCACGCAGATGATCGTAATAGGCGGCCATCGCCTCCTTGGTGTCCAGGTACTTGCGGCTGTGCCCTGATTTGTATTGCGCAGTCGCGGCCGCCGAACCGATGTAGATCAGGTCGTACAAAGAACGGTCCGCATCTAGAAAACGCCGGCCCTCCATCACCACCATGTTCACGTTGGGCAGATCGTAAAATTCCTTGATGCGCATGTCGGCGATTTCCGGCGTCTCGACCGCGAAATCGATGCACAGCGGATTGAGCTCCACGCCGGTAAGGTTGCGCTTGCCGCCGCCCAGCGATTCGAGCTCGATCATGTCGCGGCCGCTGCCGGCGAACATGACCAGGATTTCATCCGTGTTGCGTTCCAACAAAAAGGGAATGCGCATGTCCTTGGTGCGCGGGACCTGCGACTCTTCCCCCGGACGATAAGGAATGACGGCGACGTTACTTTCCGCGTTGTCGTGAATGATCTTGTACCAGATGTTGCCGTTCAACTGCTTGATGCGCAACAGCGACACGCGGCTGAATTCGTTCCACTTGTGGGCGATCTCTTCCACCTTCCAGTGTTTGTGGTGCGACACGGTTTTGCGCAGATCGTAGTTGCTTTCCAGGTGCACCAGGATCGGCAGCACCAGCAGATTGACGCCGACGAACGCGGCCGCCACTTTCCAATTCGGTTGGCCGAACGACAGCGTCGTCACCGCGACGATCGCCAGCAGGCAGATGAAAATCAGGTATGGCAGATCGATGAAGTGAAACAGCAGCGGCGTCACGAAACACGCCAGCGCCGCGCCGAACAGATCGAGGCTGTAGATCTTGCCGATGATCGTGCGGTTGAGCGCGTACAGGGCGGTGAGGATCTTGCCGACGAAATAAAACGGCGGCAGGAATGCGACGACGAACGCCAGCGTCTTGAGGATCATCTCCAGGCTCGAAGGACGCGAACGATGCGTGATGTGGAAAAGCTGGCTGAAGATCAAAAACACGACCGCGAAGGCGATGAATGAAAAAATCGTCAGCCACACCAGGTTGCGCGAAATGCTGTAATCCTCGATCTTCCGCTTGCCCAGGTGCACGCGCAAACTGCCCACCGCCAGCCCGAAGAGGGTAAGTGGAATGGCGATGAAGCTGTTGGCGTAGTTCAGATAAAACACGGACATGCGCGAGATGATCAACTCGAACATCAACGTGCAGGACGAAAGCACGAAAACGATCAGCAGTGTTTTTTTCAAATTTGCCGGCGTGGAACCTTCTGCCATGATGGGACGTCTCCAGGAGATTTTTCCGCGAATACATCATAGATGGGAGACGAATTCAAGTTAGATGCGCACGGGCACCTGCGGATGCGCCACTCGGTCGACGAACTCCGCCGCCGCGCCGTGCTCGCTGGTCAGTTCGGCCAGGTGCTCGCCTTCGCGATCGTAAATCGACAAACGCAGCGAGGCGATCTTGCTGTTGTGGCACCACAGCGGATCGCCGTTGGGGTCCATGTAGGTGACCGCGACCAACTCGTCGAAACGGCAGACCGCCGCGCCGTCGATGCGCAGTTCCTCGTTTTTCAGCGCGAACGTCCAGCGACCGACCTGCCAATCGCTTTCGTTGCGCAGCCACGCGGACAGATCGTTGAAAAAATAATCGCGGCCCTGCCAGCGCACGTAAAACAATTTGAAATGCGGGCTGAGCACCGGCCCGACTTTGATTTGCGCGTCCAGGCCCTCCCACAGCGCGGTCGGATCTTCGCGGAACGTGTTGCAATGCCCCCACGCCCACCGCTGAGCGTGCTGCGTGCCCCACAGATGCGTCTGCTGTCCCGCCGCGTCGTGCAGGCGAATGGTTCGCCCGTCGGCCTCTACCGTGCCGTCGAAGCGCGCGTCGACGTGCGGCGAAACGCCCTTGGTTTTCGGAAACGCGCCGCGATAAAACGACGCGTATGGAAAATAGCGGTAGGTCGGCAGCGACGAAGCGAAGGTTAAATCCCACGCCAGGACGTGCCCCTCGTGTTCGATGCGTGCGTGGCAGGCGTGGTGCGTGAGTTCGCCCTGGGCGATGCCGATGCGGAACCGGTCGGCGTCCCAGGTAAGCTGTTCGCTGGGAAAGCGGTTTTTCACCGCGAAATTCTTCTCCGGATGATCGACGTCGAAGAAAATGCCCCACAGCTCGCAATAGGGTGCGCCGACGCGCGGCAGCGGGCTGGTGAGTGTATAGCGGATCCAGCAGGCCGTACGGCTGGCCGCGTCGTTCCATTTCAGATAGTAGACTTCGTAAAAGCCGCGCTGCCGGCCGTCCCACCGCAACAGGTTGTCGCGCTCGTTGGGTGAAAGTGTCATCGCCTTCACTCCCGGCCGGGTGTGGGCAGTTCCCGCAGCCACTCCCCCAGCCATTGGCTGTACGGATCGTCCGCATAACGCGCGGTGGTCGCCAGCGCGCCTTGTCGATCGCCCGCGGCCAATTGCAGTTCAAGCACCGCCTTGATGTCGTCGGCCTGCGCGTTGCCGGTTGTCAGCAGATGCAACCGCGTGATGAGCAACGGGCGCACGTCCTGTCCACAGTAGCCGTTGAGCGCGGCGCACAAACCGGCGCGTCCCACCAGGTTGCGGTCTTGCAGATGAAAGCGCATGGCCTGTTTGTACAACGCTTCGGCCTGCGCATACAGCGCGCAATTTCCGGCCAACGCCCTGGCGGTCAGCAGGTCGGCCTGGCGCAGCAACGTTTGCTCTTCCGCCGCCTGCCGCCGCTTGTTGGCGACGCCGACCAGCAGCAGACCGCAGACGATCAGCAAAGTGATCGCCCCGATCGCGATATTGCGCTGGCGATGGCGGTTGCCGATGGTCATGGTGCGGATGAACTCGCTTCCCGCTCTTCGCGGGCGGTTTTATCCTTTTTGCGTTTGCGGCCGAACAGGAAAAAGATACCAAGCATGAGCGGCACAAGGAAGACCGAAACGACATAAAGCTGCAGAATGGTCACGCCGCGCGCGATCAGGTAATCCATGGCGACGGCGAACAGGAATTGGAAAAACGCGGTGCGCCCCAAAATGCCCACGGCGCTGCCCAGCAGGTACGCGCCGAAACGCAGATCGACCAGCCCCGCCGAGAAGTTGAAGTGGCGATAGGGAATGACCGGCAGAAGGCGCAGGAAGGCGATCGATTGCCAGTTCGCGCCCTTGAGCCGTTCGTTGAGCCGGATCATCCGCGCGCCGAATAGCTGTTCCAGTAGGTCGCGCCCGGCCCAACGCCCGATGGGAAAGCTGATCGCCGCCGCGAGCATCTCGCCGATCCATACCAGCAGCACCGACCCCAGAAACCCGAAGCGCATCGGCCCGACCAGTTTAAAGGTGTCGCGCGCGCCCGGCGCCGGCACGACCGAAACAACGAAATAGAGTAGGGTGTAGATCACCGTGGCCGTCAGCGTGTTGAAGGTGTACAAGTACGCTTTGACCGTCTCGAGTTCGTAGTTGTATCGATAGGCGAAAACGCCCAAAATGGTCAGCGCGCCGACCGCGACGACGGTCTTCGCGATCGAGCGGATTAACTTGCGTGTCGGCTGTTTCATCGGTAAAAACCATTATCACAGTCGCGCATAATTGCAACGGACGCTGGAACGAGCGTTTTCCTTGGGAGGTCGATTATCCGCATCCTGCTCGCCTCGAACCGCTACTTTCTCTCCGGCGGGCCGGAGCGCTATCTGTTCGCCGTCCAACGGCTGTTGACCGAACGCGGCCATGAGGCGACGCCCTTTGCCCTGCGTTACGCGCGCAACGAACCGTGCGCTGACGCCACCTATTTTCCGCCCGCGCCGCTGGACGAGCATTTCGTGCTGCACGGCGATCGTCCTTTGTCGCCGATGGAGCGCGCCCGCCTTGCGCTCAAGGTCATGCACAACGATGAAGTGCGCCGCGCCGCCTTGCGCGTGTTGCGCGAGAAAAAAATCGAGGTCGTGCTCGCGTTGCAGATCGCTCATTACCTGTACCCCGAGTTGATCCTCGCTGCGCACGAGGCCGGCGTGCCGGTGCTGATGCGCCTTTCCGATTTCCAGCTGATCTGCCCGGCCTACAACTGTTTGCGCGACGGCAAGCCGTGTTTCCTGTGCCGCACAAGCAAGGTGCCCGCGCTGGTGCACCGCTGCCTGAAAAAATCGCTGGCCGTCACTGCCGTGCGCGTGGCTGCGATGACTTGCGCCGAAATGCGCGGTGCGAGTCGGCGAGTCGCCGGGTTTATCGCGCCGAGCCGCTTTTTGATCGAGAAGATGAAAGAAGGCGGTTTCGCGCCGGGGCGCCTGTGGCACTTGCCCACGCCGTTGCCGTTGCCGCCCGATCCCGGACCGCCGCCGAAGGATGGTCCGCTGCTGTTCGTCGGCGGGTTGTTCCCAGCCAAGGGCGCGCGGCTGGCGATCGAAGCGGTGCGCGGCATGAATCAGCGGCTGATTATCGCCGGCGACGCGGAGACGCCCGACGGACGCGAGCTGCGCGAGTGGGCGAGCCGCGAGCGCATCGACAACATCGAGTTCGCCGGCTTTGTGCGCGGCGAAGATCTGACGCGCTTGTACGCGCAGGCCCGCGCGGTCGTCGTGCCTTCGTTGTGGTGGGAAAATTCGCCGCACACCGTGCTCGAAGCGTTGGCCCACGGCCGGCCGGTGGTGGCGAGCGACCATGGCAGCCTGCCCGAGCAGGTGCGCGACGGCGTCACCGGTTTGCTGTTTGCACCCGGCGATGCGCGCGGCTTGCTCGCCGCGTTGCAGCGGTTGCGCGAACCCGGTTTGGCTGAGCGCCTCGGGCGCTCCGGGCGCGAGATGATCGCCCGCGAACACGATCCGGCGTTGCATGCCCAACGTCTGGAACGTCTGCTGGAAGGGGTTTTGCGGTGAGCGAATCAGGCGGACGCAAGATTCTGTTCTGGTTGCTCATCGCTCATCTGCTCCTGACCGGCGCGCTCGCCTTGGGCAATCCACATGTCCATCTGCTCGATGACGCTTACTACACGCTGACCATCGCCCGCCACATCGCCGACGGCGAGGGCATCACCTACGGCGGTTACGCGACCAACGGTTTTCAGCCTTTGTACGGTTTTCTGATGACGCCGGTGATGGCCTTGTTCGGCGCGCACCCCGATCTATGTTTGCGCCTGGCGCTGCTGCTGATGGCCTGCGCCTCGGCCGGTCTGCTGGCGCTCGTATATTTTTTGACCGCGCGCCTGGTCGACGAACGCGCCGCCGTCGTCGCCGGCTGCCTCTATGTGTTCAACGCCAACCTGATCGTTCACTCGCTGAGCGGGCTGGAAACGCCGTTGCACGCGTTGCTGTTCTGGGGGTCGATCGCGTTTTACCTGCGTCTGCGCGATGACGAAACGCCGCGCCGGCTGCTGGTTTTGGGCGTTTTGCTTGCGCTGACCGCCTACGCGCGCTTCGACGCGGTCTTTCTCTTTTTTGCCGTCGCGCTCGATTGGCTGTGGCGCCGCCGGCATGAACCGTGGCGGATGATCCGCGGCGGATTGACGATCTTCTTGCCCGCGCTGGCCTTGCTGACGCCGTGGTTCGTTTGGAGCAAAGCGGCGACCGGCTCGTTTTTTCAATCCAGCGGCGCGTTTCACCATTGGCGCGGTCTGGTGCGGCAGGATATTCCGGAGTCGCTGGGCGGCATGATCAAATTCGCGGTCGTCAAACTGGTCAGCCTTGGCATCAAGCTGCCGCTGGAGCCGCTGACTGGTTATGAGGGCTTGATGCGCCTGCTCGCGCGGCGGCTGCTGGGCGTTGAACGCTTGCAGACCGGCTTTCTCGCGCAACTGCTGCAAACGCGCCCCGTCGCAGCGGTCGTGTTGCTGCTGATCGTCGCGGGGTTTGCCGTCGCTTTGCTCGCCGGTGGCCGGGACGGCCTGCGGCGCGTTGCGAGCTTGCGGCCGCTGGGCTTGGTCCTGATCGCCCTGGCGGGCGCGGCGCTGTTTTATCCGCTGTACATGCTCAACTATTCGATGCGCCATTTCTTCCCATTCGGCATCGGTTTGCTGATGGTGTGGGGCGCGTTTTTCTCCGGTCTGGCCGAGACGAAATGGCTGCGCACGCCGATGCGGCAAACCATCGCGCTGCTGCTGGTCGCCCTGCTGTTGGCGTTGCCGGGCCTCGGTCCATGGCTGAAAAGCGCCGAACCGACGCACGCGCGCGAACTGGTGCGCACCATCGAGCGGACCGTGCCGCGCGGGGCGCGAATCGGCTACACCGACTGCGGCGTGTACGGTTATTATCT
This sequence comes from bacterium, assembly GCA_036743315.1. GTDB lineage: Bacteria > Lernaellota > Lernaellaia > Lernaellales > Lernaellaceae > CALBTQ01. The sequence continues at coordinate 11,972 of DAINPV010000035.1, forward strand.
GCCGGAATATACGGTAGTCAACCTCGACGGCATTTTGAACTTCACAGCGTTGCGGGCGATGCGCTCCGGTGACATCGGCGCCTATCTCGCGGAACATGAGGTGACTTACGTGCTGTATTTGCACAATTTTCAGGCTGAGTACCAGCGGCAGTGGGACGAGTACGTCGCGCCGCGCGTGGCGGTCGTGCCGCCGACCGACTGGATCTTCCGCCTCGAGCAGCCTTAGCCGCGCACGATCGCTGCCTCGATCAGCTTGCCGAATTCGCTGCAGCGCACGGTTTTCGCGCCGGCGATCTGCCGCGCCAGGTCGTAGGTGACCGTTTCGTTTTGGATGGTTTCCTGCAGGGCTTGTGTGATCAGCGCGCCGGCCTCTTTCCAGCCGAGGTATTCGAGCATCAGCACGCCGGAGAGAATGACGCTGGACGGATTGACCTTGTCCTGCCCTGCGTAATGCGGTGCGCTGCCGTGCGTCGCCTCGAAGACGGCCGCGGCGTCGCCGATATTGGCGCCGGGCGCCATGCCCAGCCCGCCGACCTGCGCGGCGGCGGCGTCGGACAGATAATCGCCGTTGAGGTTGGTTGTCGCGATGACCTCGTGCCAATGCGGGCGCAGCAGCAGATCCTGAAACATGGCGTCGGCGATTTTATCCTGCACGAGGATCTTGCCCGCCGGCGGCGCATGTTCGGGCCCGACCTCGTCGAGCGTGACCATCCGTTCGCCGAGCATCTCGCGCGCCACCTCGTAACCCCAATTGCGGAACGCGCCCTCGGTGAACTTCATGATGTTGCCCTTGTGCATGAAGGTGATCCGCCGCCGGCCGTGGGCGAGGGTGTACTCCACCGCCTTGCGGATCAACCGTATGCTGCCGAACCGGCTGATCGGCTTGATGCCCACCGCGCTGTCGCCGCGCACTTCCGCGCCCAGGTCGTGCAGGCAGTGCAGCAGCGATTCGGCTTCCTTGCTGTCGGCGGCGTATTCGATGCCCGTGTACACGTCCTCGGTGTTCTCGCGGAAAATGACGATGTCCAGCTTTTGCGGCGAGCAGATCGGGCTGGGCACGCCGTCGAAGTGCTTCACCGGCCGCACGCAGGCATACAGGTCGAGCTGCTGGCGCAACGTGACGTTGACCGAGCGGAAGCCTTCGCCGACCGGCGTGGTCATCGGCCCTTTCAGCGCAACGACATGCTCGCGAATGGCGGCGAGGGTTGCGGCTGGCAAAAGTTCGCCGCCGGCCTCCAACGAATGGAGGCCCGCCGGCAACTCCTGCCAATGCAGCTTGCGCCGGCCGCCGTACGCTTGAGCCACCGCGCGATCGATGACCGACACGGCCGTGTCGACGATCTCCGGCCCGGTGCCGTCGCCTTTGAGCAGGCTGATAATCGGTTGGTCGGGAACTGATAGAATCCCTTCGCGAATCGTAATTTTCTCCGGCATCCATTCCCTCCCGATTAATGGATGACTAAATATAACCACGATTTTTCGAGCGGTAGTGTCTATTGATTCGATGCGCCCAAATCTTCGATGCCGTATTTTTCCATCTTATAGCGCAGCCGATTGCGATCGATGCCCAGCAACGTCGCCGCGCGCGACTTCACGTATTCCACCTCGGTTAGCGCGCCGGTGATCAGCGTCTTTTCAAACTTCTCGACCTCGGAGTCGAAGTCCACCGGCCCCGACAGCCGCGGCGTCGCCTCGCCCGTGCCGGTGATGTCGTTGGGCAGATGCTCGACGGTGATCGCTTCGCCCATCGCCAACACGCAGGCGCGCTCGATGACGTTCTGCAGCTCGCGGATGTTGCCGGGCCAATGGTACTTGGTCAGCAGCACCATCGCCTCGGGTGTGATCGTCTTGGCCGGTCCGCGTCCCGAATGCAGCCGCAGGAAATGCTCAACCAGCAGCGGAATGTCCTCCAGGCGGTCGCGCAACGCGGGCATGACGATCGAGATGACGTTGAGGCGGTAATAGAGGTCTTCGCGGAAGGTCTTGCGTGCGATGCCCTCTTTCAGGTCCTGGTTGGTGGCCGAGAGGATGCGCACGTCGACCGACAGGGTCTGGTTGCCGCCGACGCGCTCGAATTCTTTTTCCTGTAAAAAACGCAGCAGCTTGATTTGCACGTTGTGGTTGATGTCGCCGATTTCGTCGAGGAACAATGTGCCGCCGTCCGCCTGTTCAAAGCGGCCGATCTTGCGGGCCATCGCGCCGGTGAACGATCCTTTTTCGTGGCCGAACAATTCGGATTCGAGCACGCCTTCGGCGTAGGCGGCGCAGTGGGCGCGGATGAACGGTTTGTTCTTGCGCGGGCTGTTGTAGTGAATCGCGCGCGCAACCAACTCCTTGCCGGTGCCGCTATCGCCGAGGATCAGCACCGAGGCGTCGGAGGTGGCGACCTTGCGGATCGTGTCGAACACGCGCTGCATCGCCGCGCTGCGGCCGATGATTTCGTTGAAGTTGTAACGTCGCGTTTCGTCTTCGGCTAAGGCGTCCAGGCTGGCCCGCATGCGGGCCATCTCCTGTTTGACGGCCACGTGCTCGAGCGCCTTTTCCAGCTTGACCTTCATTTCGGGATAGGTGAACGGCTTGGTGATGAAGTCGAACGCGCCTTTGCGCATCGCGTCGACCGCGCTTTCGATCGATCCGTAGGCCGTGATGACCATGACCACCATGTCCGGGTGCGAGGCCATGGCATGGGTCAGAATGTCGATGCCCGACGCGCCGGGCAGGCGCAGATCGGTAACGATCAACTCGGGTGGATTGGCGTCGATTTCCGCCAGCGCTTCATTCCCTTCGTAGACGACCTTGACGTCCTGGCCCAGGCGCGAGGCGATTTGCGCCAGGCTGTCGGCGGTGGACTTGTGGTCGTCGACAATCAGTACGCGTGACATCAGATTCCCTCCACGTAAGGTATTTCGATGTCGAAGCAGGCTCCCCCCTCTTCGCGATTGTAACACCGGATCGAACCGTTGTGATTGACAATCGTCTTGTGCACGATGGAAAGACCCAGGCCCGTGCCGTCGGCTTTGCTGGTGACGAAGGGGTGGAAAATTTTATCGATCACCTCCAGCCCAATGCCGGGGCCGTTGTCGATGATCCGCACCAGGAAATACTTATTGATCGGCGAATTAATCAAATGAGCCGACAGCGTCAGACGCCCGCCGGGATCCATCGCTTGACAAGCGTTCTGAATCAAATTGACGAAAGCGCGTCGCATCGCCGCCGGATCGAGCAGAGCCTGGGGCAGGTCGGCGGCGAAATCGCGCACTACCTCGATGTTTTTTTCCTCGAGGTGCCCCAGGGTGAACATCAGCGCGTCTTCCATCAGTTCGACGAGGGAGAACGGTTCTTTCTCCAACGGCTTGGGCCGGGCGAACAGTAAAAAGTCGTTGACGACCACGTTCAGTCGCGCCACCTCGTCGTGGATGCTGGTGAAGCGATCGTCGGCCACCCCTTTCTGCTGCAGGTCTTCCTGTACGAGACCGAGCATCAATTCGATGCCGTTGAGCGGATTGCGGATTTCGTGCGCAATGCCGGCGGCCAACTCGCCCAGGGCGGCCAGACGTTTGCGCATATCCAATTCACCTTGCAGCCGTTTTTCCTCGGTGCGATCGGTCAGCAACAGACTGTAGCCGATTTGTTCGTTGCGGTGGTCCGCCAACGGCTGCAGCGTAACTTCGATGAACCGCTCGCCCGCCGGCGTGTGCAGCACGACCTCGCGGTTGGTCAACGAATCGCGCCGCCGCCAGATTTCCAGCAGCGACGGATAAAACGCCAGGCGCTCCTCGATGTCCCGGGGCATCAGGTGCGGTCCGCCCAGCAGGCGGTGCACCGCCGGGTTTTCACTGGTCAGGTTGCCGTCCAGATTGACGGTGAGCAACGCCGATTCCATCGCCCGCAACACGTGTTCGTAAAGCTGCCGCGCATCGGCCAGCGCGGCCTCGTTCATCTGACGGATCTGCTTGTCGCGCGCCTGAATGTCCTCGGCCATGTCGTTGAAGGTCTGGCCCAGGAAGTTGATTTCGTCCGCGCCGGTCACCTTGAAGCGCGCGTTGAATTTGCCTGCGCCCAATTCCTCGGCCGCGTCGACCAGTCGCCGCACCGGCGTGTTGATCGTGCGCGCGATGGCGAAAGAAACGAACACGACGAACAAAAAGCCGACGATCGACACCATGTACAATTTCCGCTGGAGCAGCGTCATCGCCTCCAGGTCGGTGGCGTCGTCCTCCACGGCGACCAAGCCCAGCAACCGTTGGCCCTTCATCACCGGAATGTATGCCGCTTTCACCAGGCTGCCGTCTTCGGCGCGGAACGGGGGCGTGGTGATGGCCCGGCCGGCCAACAGGTCGGCCCATTGCGTACGCGTGGTGATGTTCGGGTTGGGCAATGCCTTGCCGGTGGCGCTGGTGCCGGCGAGGTAAACGAAGTGCTTGTGTTCGATGCGCGCCAAATAAGAGCGCCGGATGCCCATCAGATTGACCGTTTCGCCCAGCGAATGGCTCATGCGCCCCAGAATCTTGAACGCTTCCGGGTTGTTCGCCGAGACTGTAAGCGCATCCATCAACAGCTGATTGCCGGTGATGATGAAACCGACGCGGATCAACTGATTGTCCAGCCGCGATTGTAGCGTGCGTTCCATCACGTTGAGGATCAAATACGCCGACAACCCGGCCTGTAACGCCAGCACGAGGGCAAACGCCAAAGTCGTGCGCGCCAACAATCGCCGTTTCGGTTCGAATAAAATGCGGCTCATCTGGTGCGTATTGTACACCGGATTTTTTGCGGGCGCTGAAAATTCAGCACATAATTATTTTCCATAAAAACAAAAGGTTTTTGTCCAGCAACCGGTTTCTGCTAAGATGGTTCGCCAACAAGAGGGAAAGCATGAAGCCACGTGAATCCGTTCATCCGTATCCTCCGCTCCAACGTGAATCGTGGTTGAATTTAAACGGTCGCTGGCAATTCGCGCTTGATCCGCAAGGCGAAGGTCTGACCGATGCCTGGTGGACCCGCGATCGTTTGCCGCATACGATCGAAGTGCCGTTTTGCGTGGAATCGGCGGCCAGCGGCGTCGAGAAGAATATCGGCTCCGTTCACCTCTGGTATTTGCGGCAAGTGGAGATTCCCGCCGACTGGCAGGGCAAAACGATTTATCTGCACATCGGCGCAGCCGACTACATTTGCGAGGGGTATGTCAACGGTCATCATGTCGGTTCGCACGAGGGCGGTTACACGCCGATTTGCTGGCGCATCGATCGGCATTTGCATCCCGGTGAAAATGCAATCTGCCTGCACGTCAAGGAAGTGCGCGAAGGCAAATTGCCGCGCGGCAAACAAACGCACTTGCCGTTTCGCTACACCATTTTTTACCAATCCTATTCGGGCGTCTGGCAGCCGGTGTGGTTGGAGGCATGCGGCGCAACGCACCTTGCGCAGGCGCATCCGCTGACGGTCGCGACCGGCGACGCCTTTGAATTTCACGTTCGGCTCGAGGGTGAACTCGCGGGCGAGTTGGAAATCTCCTTGACGCATCCTGACGGCAACGCCGACGCCGTCGTGCGCCAAAAAGTCGATGGGTCGTCGATGATCGTCCGTGTGCCGCCGCAGCGCCCGGCGCACTGGAGTCCGCTGACGCCGCATTTGTATGGCGTGACCTATCGCCTTTACCACAAAAAGCGGATCGTCGACGAAACGACCGGGTACGCCGGCTTGCGCACCCTCACCACGCGCGACGGCAAGGTGCTGCTCAACGGCGAACCGCTGTGGCAGAAACTGGTGCTCTACCAAGCCTATTATCCCGATGGGTGGGCCGGACCGACCGATTCCGATATGTTCCGCCGCGACGTGGAGTTGATCAAATCCTTCGGCTTCAACGGCCTGCGCGTCCACCAGACGCTTGCCGATCCGCGCCTGTTGTATTGGTGCGACCGCCTCGGTTTGGTCGTCTGGGACGAAATGCCCAGTCCGTTTGTCTTTTCGCGCATCGACCGCATCGCCTTCGAACGCATGCTGCGCGAGGCCGTGGCGCGCGATCGCGGCCATCCGTCCGTCGTTTCCTGGGTGCTGTTCAACGAAACCTGGGGCATTCTCGATATCCTCTGGAACGAAAACACGCGCCAGTGGGTGCGCGGTATGGTCCGTTTGTGCCGTGAGTTGGATCCCACGCGGCCGGTGATCGACAATTCCGGCTACGATCATCTGGACACCGATATCCTCGACATTCACCATTACCTGGGCGACTCCGAACGCGTGCGCGCGTACTACCGGCAGTTGAGCGATCCCGCGCAGATCAAATACGAAGCCTGGCGCAACGCCTATATGGTGCGGCCTAATAAAATTTATAAAAGCCCGTTGGCGCCCACCGGCGAGTATCGCGGCCAACCGGTGATCATCAGCGAATGCGGCGGGCACGGCTTTGGTCCCTACGGCGGCAAGGGGATGACGCTGGAGGAAAGCGTGCGGCAGGTGTTGTCGCTGATCGCCGAGCATCGGCATCTTCAGGGATTCTGCTACACGCAGCTTTTCGACGTGCAGCAGGAGCGCAACGGCCTGACCGACTTTGCGCGACAACCGAAGATCGAGCCGGCGCGAATTCGGGCGATATTGGAACAACTGTTTGATAAATAATGAAAAATTATGTTTACCCCCATGCGGAAAATGACGATACATTGACCATAGCCAAGGGAGTTTAACCTGTACGCACTATTTGTCACCGGCACCGATACCGGGGTGGGGAAGACGTATATCGCCTCTCGCCTGGCCAATCATTGGTATTCGATGGGCATCAAGGTGGGTGTTTTCAAACCGGCGGAAACCGGCTGCGCCGACGATCGACCGACCGACGCCATGACGCTGCTGGCGGCGGCGAACTCCGGCCAGACGCTGGCGGAAGTTTGTCCCTATCGGCTGCGTGAACCGTTGGCTCCGGCCGTCGCGGCCGAGCGGGAAGGGGTGACCATCGACTTCCCGAAAATCTACAGCGAACTTAAATCGCTGAATAAAACCTTCGAAATTCTCCTGGTGGAAGGAGCGGGCGGCATTCTGGTGCCGTTCACCGAACACATGACCTATCTCGACCTGGTAGTTGCCGCCGATCTGCCGGTGCTCATCGTCGCCGGCAACCGGCTGGGATGCATCAACCACGCCCTGTTAGCCGAACGCGCCTGCCTGACCGCCGGCGCCCGGCCGCTGGGAATCATCTTAAATAATTTTCTGGGAACCCAAACGCCCGACGCCTTGTCCAACCAAGAGGTGATCGAGCGCATGGCCCGCAGCCCGATGTTCGGCGCATGGCCGCACAATCCCATTGCCTCGCCCGGGCGGCTCGAAAATCGTGAACGCGAGATTGCCGCGGCCGTGCTTAGCGCTCTCCGGATGATGGAACCCTGATCCGTCGCTCGACGCCAACCGACTGTCCGAGCCGGAAAGGAGAGGTCCATGTCCACGCCCACCCTGGCCGAATTGTCTCGCGAGATTCCCCGCAAAAAATGGTTTGACGGTTTCGATCGCTCCCTGCTCATCGCCGCGGTTTGCTCGTTCCTCTTTCATTACTCGCTGATGAGTTATATCCAATCGCTGCCGATTCCCCAGACGCCGCTGCGCCTGCAAACGTGGGAAATGCCAGTGGCGCCGCCGGTGGCCTACGAGATTCCGCCCGACGAATCCCTGACGCCGCCGCCGATGAAAACGGGCAAGCCCTCGGTCGGCAATGCGCCGGCGGGGTCGACCTCCGGTGGCCCGTCCGGACCGAAAGACAGCCTGTTGAACGTCTTGCAGAAAAACCCCGCATTGCTGGCGCTGATCGTCAAGGAAAGCGAAACCGGTGCGGACATTCGCGGGTTGTCGGCTTTATCGGATAAAATGCCCAGCCTCAACGCCGGCGTTCAAATCGCCCGGCGTTACGATCGACCCGGTTCGACCGACGATGTCGGCCACGGCGCACCGATTGCGGTGAACCTGACCGAGTTCGGCGAAAGCGGCACGGTGGACATCGACGGCTTCTCCGCCCTCGCGTCGTTCCTCCCGGACGACCGGCTCGGCCT